>JAGHYX010000222.1 GCA_017743375.1 Chloroflexota bacterium | reverse complement strand
TCCACCACGCCCAGCAGCAGCCGTTCACAGGAGTATGCTATAGTCTTCTAGACGCTTTGTTGTAATGCTCAGCACTGCGGCGCTCCAGGTAGCCATGCGCGCCCGCCAGATGAGCGACGATGTGCGCTTCGAAGCTGCGTTCGGAGATGTCCAGGGTCATCGCTTCACTCCGCCGCGGCGCTTGATCCCCAGGCCGTGGAGAAATAAATCCGGTACGTCAATCCGACCATCCGGCCGCCGGCGACACACGCCCAGGTCAATTAAGAAGTCCAGCAGTTCAGCTGGCGTCTGGCAGGGCGGGCAATGCTCCGCTCGTTCGCACCAGCTCGGCCAGTCCCTGGCGAGCAGGGCTTCCCATTCCTGGCGGGTCATCGGCACTTCGCGTCCCGCAAGCCGCTCGGCCAGCTCCGCCAGCCAGGGCATCTCACGGCTCTTGAGCGTCCGCAGGTGCTCATCGGAGACCTGATCAAGCGCGCGGCGCAGCGAGGTCGGATGAAGGATTTGGGGGCCGCTGGCCCGCGCCGCGTCCAGCTCCTGCGCCGCCGCATATCCCCATAGGCTGACCAGGTTGCGCGGCGTGATCTGCCCGCGCCCATCGCGCAGATGATCCAGCACCCAAAAGAAGGTGCGGCCCTTCTTGATGTTCCCCCCCATGAACGGCCCGGTGATCCGCTCGATCAGCGGACGAGCCGCGTCCAGGTTGGGCAGGTAAGGAATCCAGCCCAGGTGATCATCATGCTCAAAGCGCAGGCCAGCAGCCTGACAGTAAGCCAGCCAGTCTTCGCTGGTATTGGCCATGCGTTTGATGAGCATGGCATACAGGTTGCGATCGCTCCAGGTCAGCTCCAGGCGATTGGCCGCCAGTTTGGCGAAGTCGGCGGCGAAGACGCGCGCGTTGGCGAACAGGTCGGTGCGCAGGAAGATCTTGGGTTGAAGGCGCTGCCAGCGGCGCATGTACTCGGTCCAAAAGGTCAACAGGCCACGGATGAGGTCCACCATCAGCGCCCAATCCGTCCCGCCCAGGGTGTCCAGCTCGTCGTAGCTGACGAAGAGCCAGCGCCTTTCCGTTCGCAAGCGGTCATCCAGCATATCCAGCGCCTTGATCACCGCGCTCCGCTGGTGCTCAAGCGCATCCATGATGCGGTCAATTTCGGCGCCCGACGGCGCGAGGATCGCTTCAAGATCGGGCGCGTTCAGCTCATCGCGCAACAGGCGAGCGAGATAGGCCAGCCAAAGCTCGGCGAGCGCCTGAGCGCGCCCGCGCTCATCAGGAAAGCGCGCCGCAAAGCGCCGCAGCGCGCCAACGTCCGGAAAGTCACTGGTGCGTGGATAGCCGGCCAGCCACTTCGCCTGCTGGTCGGCGAAGCGATGGAGGAACAGGCTGCGCCCAAGCAGCCTTTGAATTGTTGGGCTGCGTAACAATTGATTGACCGCGGCCTTGAAGAGCATGCTCTTGCCGGCCCCGTGGTAGCCGACGATCAAATAGACGTCTGGCTCGACGACGCGCAAATGCTCGCTGATGGGATGAAAGGCGCGCGCAAATTGCTGGTCGCCCTCAAGCGAGGCGCGCCCCATCTCGCGGAGTTCGGCCAGCAATTGCTGGCGTTGCGCGTCGGTCAGCGCCGCCATCGGCGCGCTACCTGGCGAATCGGTCGGCGATCCGTTCACCGAGCCGGCGGTAGTCCTCTGCTGAAAGGCCATAGGCAACCAAGTCCTCTAGACGCCTGAAGAAAGCGATCCGCTCGCTATAGTACAGCACGACGGGCCTGTGCGGCGCATCCCTATCTTCCATGTCGCGGCGATACCAGAAAGCGTCCGCATCCTCTTCCGAGTCGGACAGGTAGTAGTCTGCCTCAAAAGCGGCCTCGGCCTGCCGCAGGAACTCGGTTTCAGCCAGGCGGGCGATCTCCGGATTGGCCGGGGCCATGCCGAAGACCAGCAGACATTCGTCCTGCGGCTGCCCATGCTGGACGCGGTCTGCGCCCAGCCGGCGCACTGCCAGGCGCAGCCCGCGCCAGTGCGCGTCGGATGCCCCGCCAAACAGCACGGTCAAATGCGCCAGCCCGCCGAGGACGAAGCCGGCCGCCTCCGACAGGCCAGCGCGCGCATCGAGCAAAATCCAGTCCGGAGCCAGCGCATCACGTATGTGTAGCAACAAGGTCTCCAGCGGGTGCTTGCCTTCGCTCGGCGGGGTGAAGTCCAGCCGCGCCAACTTGGGCAGATACAGCGCATCCAGCGCGCCGGCCGGGAAGACGAAGATTCCTCCCGCGCCGACCAGGCTCGGCCGGCTTACCCGGATGTAATAATCGCGCAGGTCCAGCGCCTCCCCCAGCAAGGGTTGCTCCAACCAGTAATCCACCACGCCGGCTTGGACCGTCTCAACACCGCCCAGCAACGTGCTGACGCCCGGCGCGGCCAGGTCGAGATCAACCACAACCACCCGCTCACCAGCGTGGGCGCGCTGCGCGGCGAAGATCGCCAGCGCCGTGCTGCGGCCCACCCCGCCCTTGAAGGCGTAAAAAGAGACGATCGGCGGCCCGCTCTTGGCGAGCCTCGGATCGGCCGACCAGGGCGGACCGGGCAGCGGGCGCAGCCAGACGCTCAGGCTGCGATGGCGCTCGTTGATGCGAATGTTCGCCTGCTCAGCGCAGGGCGCGCCCTCGTCCCATAGTTCCTCCAGCAGCTCGCGCTCAGCATCCGGCGTCTTGGCGGTGACTAGCCACAGCCCTCCCCAAAACGGGCCGCTCGCAACCTGCAGCGTTCGCTCCAGCTCGGCCCGCTGTTCCGGTGATGGGTCAGCCGGCATCCACAGCGCGACCCGAATGCGGGCGAAGATGTCCGGGGATAGCAGGGCACGCGCGACCTTTGAACGATCAGCCAGGTCGCGCAGCACATCCAGCGCCGCCTGGCGCGCCTGGTCGAAGTGCCGGATGGTCGAGTCGCTCATTGGATGACGCTGTCCTTTCGCATGGCGACTATGGTCGCCCGATAAACGCGCTCGCTTTCGTTGAGCCAGCCTTTTGCCTGCATCTGCGTCAGGTCACCCGGCGCGCGGTAGCGCATGGTCTCCTTCCAGCCGTGCGGCGGGGTGGCGTAGGCCAGGCGCGGCGGCGGATTGGGGATGTAGCGCGCGGTCTGCGGGCTGCCGGCCGTCGCCAGCTTGATCGCATGCTGGCTGAGCGCGCTCAGGTCGTGCCCACGAACTGGCTTGTTCCCGACCAGCAGCAGCGTCTTGAGCGCGCACTCGATGACGTAGCCGGCGTGGTAGCCCGCCCCGTCGTAGCGCCCGGCGTTCAGCAGCGCCCGCGCGTCGTCCTGGTGTTTGCGCGCTGCTTCCGGATAGTCATCCCCGTTGGGCTGGCACAGGTTAGACATGGCGCTGCGCTGCGATGGCTACGCCGACGGACAGGACGCCGCCGCGGGCACTCGCATATCTATTTTACCCGTCACCGCCGCCGAGATCAGCGCAGTTCGGTAGCGCTGGAGCAGGTCAATGCTGGCTTCCACCTCGCCCTTCAGCCGGTCAATCTGCGCCGTCTCGCGGTCGAGATAGTCTACGATTTGCTCAGTTGAAAACATCGCATAATTGGGAGTCATGAGAACTCATCTCAGAAATGGTGTCTGAGCAAAATCCTAATGCATGCCAGATGCACGAAGCCGATGTAGTTTTCAACCTTAT
>JAGHYX010000221.1 GCA_017743375.1 Chloroflexota bacterium | reverse complement strand
CGAGGAAGCCGTCGCTCAATCTAGCTGCCTTGGCCGGTTAATCCGAACTCACGTTTTAGATTAGTCAATGCGCCTAGCCATGGAGGCCGAGGTCGGCAGAGCTAGCTGATGTTTATTTTATTAGAGTTTTTGTTTATAATACTATGAATAGCGAAAAAACATCTAAGTACCCAGAAAAAATAAATTTTCACTATTATGAAAATTTAAGAGTTGAATATGCCTCATTGTCTTCTTTTTTTAATACGGTAGTAACCTTTCGCTTCACTACATTGAGTTTATATTTAGCAGCAGTAGGTTTTATAATTTCAGGAGACCTTACTCCGGAAAAGTCGATTTTGTTAATAGGCATCAGCATAGCTATGTGGCTTATAGAATTGCGAAATCAATCATTATATCGTGAATTAGCAAATAGAGGCGCACAAATTGAGCGAGAATACTGGGGATATAAAGGTCAGAGAGCTTATGAATCTTTCTATAGTCGCCTCATTAGAAGTAGGCCATCATCTACTGAAGATCCCCAGGCGCCAGATCCTCCTCCGCCTGTTGATACTGTGATTTGGAAAGTAAAATTTAGAGTTTCTCACACTCGAGCTTTTAACTTACTATATACAATAGTGATAATCTTCTCAATTTATAATTTATTTTTCTAGTTGTTACTTAAAAACTATTTTATAGCTTTATTTTGGATAATCAAAAATTAAATCTGTTACTTGGTCAATTTGGCCTGAGCAGTTTCCGCGCTGGCCAGCGCGAGGCCATCACGCATGTGCTCGCCGGCAGAGATACGCTGGTGGTCATGCCCACTGGTAGTGGCGAGTCCTTAATCTAACGTCAGTTCGGATTTACGCGAGCCTAGCGAGCAACGCATGCCCTACCGAGTAGAATGACGCGCAGACTATCGCTACTCTTAGCAAACTTATTACTACTAACCGCTGTAATAGTCATGACCTATGCAAATATCCCGCGTGCTCCGCACCTCTGCCTGAGCAACCTAGGTGCCGATTGGCAGAAGACGCGGATAATCCGAACTCACGTTAATCTATCAATTATGTGCGCTGGCCTTACCCGGCACAGCGGTTGTGATCTCCCCCCTGATCGCCTTGATGAAAGACCAGGTTGATCGGCTACACCACTTGGGCGTGCCGGCGACGTTCATCAACAGCGCGCTCGGCCTTCAAGAACAGCAGCGGCGCATCGAGCGGCTGGCGCTCGGCGATTGGCGATTGGTGTATGTGGCGCCGGAGCGGCTGCGCAGCGCGACGTTTGTAGAGGCGCTGAAGCAAGCGCGCATCACCTTGCTGGCAGTTGACGAGGCCCATTGCATCTCCCATTGGGGGCACGACTTCCGACCAGATTACTTGCGAATTGGCGACGTACGCCAGGCGATCGGGAACCCTGTCACGCTGGCGCTCACCGCCACATCCACGCCAGCGGTGCAGCAGGATATCCTCGTGCAGCTTAGGCTTTGCGACGCTGCACGGGTGGTGACCGGCTTTGCCCGGCCCAACCTCGTCTTTCACGTCCAATTCACGCCCGACCTGCAAACCAAACAGCGCGCTGTTCATAAAGTGCTCAGCGCTGTGCGCGGCGCTGGCATCATCTACGTTGGCACGCGCCGAGATGCTGAGGTGCTAGCTGCTAAGCTGGCAGTGCGCCGCCTGCCAGTGTTTGTCTATCACGGCGGCATGGAGCGCAGCCAACGCACCCTGGCTCAAGAAGCGTTTGTTCATCGGCCAGACGCCATCATGGTTGCCACCAACGCCTTCGGCATGGGTGTAGATCGGCCGGACGTGCGCTTTGTGTTGCACTATCACATGCCGGGCTCCCTAGAGGCGTACTATCAAGAAGCCGGCCGCGCAGGGCGCGACGGCAAGCCTGCGCAGTGCGTGCTGCTCTACGCCCCGCAGGACCGCGCCTTGCAGGAGTGGTTCATTCAGAACGACGCGCCGTCGCGCCAAGAGATCGCGCGCTTGTTTCGCGCTGTGGCTGCCTGTGCCAAAGACGGCCTGGCGCGCTTGACGCTTGACGAATTCTTCCAGTCGGTGCGCCTTTCGGAGGTCAAGCTGCGCGTGGGCCTGGCGCAGCTCGAGCGCGTGGGCGCGCTGGCGCGCGTTTACGAAGATGGCCGGGTCATCCACTTCGCGGTGGGCAATTTGACGGAAGAGGCGCAGCACGACATCCAGGCCCAGGTTGAGGCATGGCGGCGCTATAAGCGCGCGCAGCTAGACCAGATGGTGAAATATGCCGAGACCACAACGCGCTGTCGGCAGCAGATGCTGTTGGAATACTTCGGCGCGAGCGAGCTGGTGAACGCTCGGCCGTGCTGCGATTTCCACGTGCGCCAGGCGCGCGGCGAGCCGCATCCTTCGCTTTCCACCTCTGAATTGGCCTGCGGCCGGCGCGCTGTTCCGGAAGGTCAAACGTCGCTTGATGTGACGGCACAGCTCTTCGCTGACGGCTTGACTGTCCATGAGATCGCTGCCAAGCGCGGGTTGAGCCTGACCACGATATATAGCCAGGCCGCACAGCTCATCGCCCTCGGCCGGCTGGCGCTGCGCTGCGTAGTCAGCGAGGCCGTGGAAGCGCAAATTCGCCAGGCGCTCGTAATGACGGGCGGTGCAGAGAACGTGGCACAGCTCAAGGCTCGCCTGCCGGCGAGCGTGGACTATGGCGAAATCCGCTGCGTGCTGGCCCAGATCAAACGAGAAGGCTAGCTGGGCAACGCCTGAGCCAACAGTTCCACAGTGTGTATCGCGGGCAGCGGATAGCCGGCCTTTTGTAGATGCGTGCGGAGCTGCACGAAGCAGCCGATGTTGCCTGTGACCACCATCTGAGCGCCTGTGGCAAGGATGTGGCGCGCTTTGCGCTGGCCTAATTGATCAGCGATATCGGGATGCTCGATGTTATAGCTGCTGGCTGAGCCACAGCACAGATCGCTTTCGGGAATCTCGACCAGCTTGAGATTTGGGATCGCCGCGAGCAGCCGGCGCGGCGCACCCCAGATGCCCTGCGCATGTCCTAAGTGGCAGGCGTCATGATAGGCGACTGTCAGCGGCTGTGGAAGGGGCTGAAAGGGCGCCCCTAACCCTAAATTGTCCAGGAACTCGCTGACATCCCTGACCTTGCGCGCGAAAGCGCGCGCCTTTGCTTCGAGCGCTGTGCCTTGAAGGAGCAGCGGATACTCCTTCATTGCTGACCCGCAGCCGGCTGCGTTTGAAATGATCGCGTCCACGTCGGCGGGGAAGGTGCGCAAGTTGCGCGCTGCCAGCGTGCGCCGCGTTCAGGTCGCCGGTGTGCATGCCCAGCGCGCCGCAGCAACCCTGGTTGCGCGGCGCGATTACCTTGACGCCCGGTGCCGTCAGCACACGCACGGTCGCCTGGTTAGAGCTCATCCCAAAAATGGTAAAACATGGTCACCTGGCAGAGAGGTGACCGCTGATGGACTTAACGGATGCACAATGGCGCTTGATCGAACCGCTTATCCCTGTCCCTCCGCGTCGTGCTGACGGCAGAGGTCGGCCACGTTGCAACCCGCGCGAGGTAATGAACGGCATTTTGTGGGTCATGCGCACTGGCGCGGCTTGGGCTGACATCCCGAGTCGATATCCATCCAGCTCGACCTGTCACCGATACTTCCAAGCCTGGGTGAGTGTTTGTCCAGATTCTGAACGTTCTAGCGGAGGATTTGTATGCACGTGGCCA
>JAGHYX010000220.1 GCA_017743375.1 Chloroflexota bacterium | reverse complement strand
GTGGACACGGCATGCCGCGCTGCGCTAGTATGACAGTAACACGGGGCATTTGGCAGCTTTGCCATATTTTGGTCAGGTGGGCGTCTGGATTCTTTGCCGGCGCTCAGCATGACATGTGGTAGAGCGCATGGTTATGGCATGGTGATGCTAGTGGACTTTGGTTGGGCAGGATTTTAGATTCTTTGCTGCGCTCGAATGACAGGGGGGCAGGGCCTTGGTGATCCTGTCCGATGATCACTGGTCGCGCCAAGAAATCCGTCCCAGATCGCGGATGCACCTCAGGTGGCTACGTTTTTTGGGATGAGTTCTAGGGTACGTTCGCCCAGATGGGGCGCGTGAGCGGTGCGCCGATAATCAAGAGCGTGAATCCGTTTACGAAGGCGCTGGCCTCGCGTTTGCGCTCGCGCCGGCTGAAAGCGTTCATCGCGCGCTGGGATGCTCTGGAGGCGCTGGTGGTGCGCGTCTATCGGTCGGGCGTCGCCACGCCGGAGGATGAGCGGCAATTTGTCGCGCTAAAAGCCTGGCTGGTCCGCCATTATCCGGAGTGGCAAACGCCTCTCGAGCCACATTGGCGCGCGGCCTTGCGGGCCGGTCAACCCTGCGCAGATGACCCATTTCGCTACGTGCTGGCTGCGACGCGCGCGGCCACCTTCTGCGGAAGCTGGGCGCATATGCAGGCCTTGCCTGCAGCGCGCGAAGCGCTCAACCGTCTGATCCTTGACGAATCGGCATCGCAGTGACCATGAGCTACTTCATCCGCCCCTTTCGTGACATTTCTGATCATGAACAGTGCGTGGCGATCCAGGCGGCCGTATGGGGAGGCCCATTCGTCGTGCCGGTGAACATGACGGTCACGCTCCAGCGACACGGTGGGATCGCGCTTGGCGCGTTCGAGCCGTCGCCGGATGGCGATCGCATGATTGGGTTCGTCATAGGTTTCCTCTCGCCGACGCACCATCCCGGCGCACATCGCGGGCTAAGCCACCATTCGCACATCGCGGCGGTGTTGCCCGATAGGCAAGGGCGCGGCGTTGGCGAGGCGCTCAAACGCGCCCAGGCCGAGGCCGTGCGCGCTCAAGGTCTGAACCTCATCACGTGGACCTATGACCCGCTAGAGGCAAAGAACGCGCGCTTGAACATCGGCAAGCTCGGCTGCATCTGCCGCACCTATATTCGCAACGCCTACGGCGATATGCGCGATGCGCTGAACGCCGGCCTGCCGTCTGATCGCTTCGAGGTCGAATGGTGGCTGGATCGCGCCGTTGTTGACGGCGAGCATCGCATGGCCAACGGCCACCTGGTCTTCAAAGCGGATCAGCCGGCGCTGCGCATCGCCATCCCGCGCGACTTTCAGGCGCTCAAACGCGCCGATGGCCAGGCTGCGCTGCGCTGGCGCATGGAGATCCGTGCGCGCTTTGAAGAAGCGTTTGCCCAGGGCTATGCGGTCGTTGACTTCGCGCTCGAAGCAGAGCGCGGGGTATATACGCTGGTTCGGCTATCGGGCTGAGTTGGCTCTTACGCGTGCCTCAGATAGAGGTGCTAGGCTGACGATACATGGAAATCTTCACCTCCCTCCTGACGGGCTTCTTGGTCTTCATCATCCTGCTTGGGCCGCTGATGCTCATCCATGAGCTTGGCCACTTCGCTGTGGCCAAGAAAGCGGGCATTCGGGTAGAGGAGTTCGGTCTAGGGCTTCCGCCGCGCGCAGCGCGCCTGTTCAAGCTCGGAGAGACCGAATACACCCTCAACTGGTTGCCGATCGGTGCGTTCGTGCGCATGACGGGCGAAGAGAACCCGGAGGACCCGCGCAGTTTTGCCGCCCAACCGAAGCGCTGGCGGCTGGCCACGCTGGCGGCCGGCCCGCTGATGAACTTCCTGGGTGGCTTTGTGATCCTCACGCTGGCCTATCTGTTCTTTGCAACGCAGCCCACCGAGTTCCGCTATCGAATTAATCAGGTCATGGCCGGCAGTCCCGCCGAGCAGATCGGCCTTCAACCTGGTGATGCGATTCTCGCGGTCAACGGCGTGGACATGATTCAGAAGCTTGAGCCGGCCAGCGGCGTCCAGCCGGATGTGGGCGCGTTGCGCCGGCAGGTGCGCCAGTTCATCGGTCAGCCGATAGAGATCGTGGTGCTGCGCGTGGGCGAGCCGGAGCAGATCGTCAGGCTGTCTGGCCGCTTGCCCCCCGACGCCAACGCCGAAGCCCCCCTCGGCGTCAGCCTCCTCATTGAGGTCACCAAGTCCGAACGGGTGGCCTATACCTTGCCCGAAGCCCTACTCGCTGCCGGTCTGGAAGTCGGCGCCGCGATCGCTGCGCTGGTTCAGCTCCCGGTGCGGCTCGTCAATCAGACGCTCGCCCTAGAACAGTTACGGCCGATCAGCGTGGTGGGTATCACCAACATCGGCGTCGAGCTGATTGATTCCAGCGTCACCGAGTCGCAGGGGTTGATGCCCTTCCTGCGCTTCGCCGCAGTGGTCAGCATCGCCATAGCGCTCACCAATCTGCTGCCTCTACCAGCACTGGATGGCGGTCGTATCCTCTTTATACTGATCGAAGCGCTGCGTGGTCGGCGCGTTGATCCGCGGCGCGAGCAGTGGGTTCATGCTGTCGGTTTCGCTTTCTTGCTCGCTCTGTCGGTCGTGGTTATCATCATGGACATTGTGAATCCCGTCTCAATCCGCTGAGCATGAGCAACGAGAGAACACCGGTTGGCCGCCTCAGCCTAGACGAGGCGCTGGCCATCCTGGCTACGGAGGAGACGCCGAGCCCAGCATGCCTCAAAGCCTTCTCAGACCTTTCAGGTGAACAGCTCGCGCGCTGGCGGGAGGTCTGGTTTGCCCTGTCGCCTGGCCGGCGCGCGGCGCTCATCGAGCAGATGCGCGAGCTGGCCGAGGAGGATATCGAGGCCGACTTCCGCGCCTTGTTCCGCATCGGCCTCGAGGATCCCGATGCGCGGGTGCGCCTGGCATCGGTGGAGGGGCTATACGAGGAAGAACACCCCGATCTCATCGCGCCGCTCATCAAGCTCGCGCATGAAGACCCCGACGAGTTGGTGCGCGCGGCAGCGGTAGAGCTGCTGGGCCAGTTTATGTATGCCGGCGTGCTGGGTCGGCTCAGTCGCGAGCGACACGACCAGGTCTATGTGGCGTTGATGCGCGCGCTGCTCACTTCGCCAGGCCATTCCATCGTTCACCGCCGCGCCCTTGAGTCGCTCGCCTACGTCACCAACGAAGAGGTGGACCTGCAAATTCGTCAGGCTTACTATGCCGAAGATGAGTTGCTGCGGCTGAGCGCGATCATTGCGATGGGGCGCAGCAGCAACCGCGCGTACTGCGCGCTGGTCCGCGATGAGCTGCGCAGCGTCTCGCCGCTGGTGCGCCGCCGCGCGGCCGAGGCAGCCGGCCAACTTGAGGATGAAGAAGCCGTGCCGCTCTTGGCCGAGTTGCTAGACGACCCCAGCGACGAGGTGCGCTTCGCGGCTATGGATGCCCTGGCGTTGATCGGCGGCGAGGAGGCAGAGGCTCAGCTCATGGCCGCGGCTGCCTCGGATGATGAGACGACCTCGGAATACGCCCTCAAGGCCTTGGAGGAGTTCGACTTCTGGCACGGGGAGATAGACTTCCCTCTGGTCATCTTTGACGAAGAAGATTTGAAGCCAAGGCCGGCTGATTGAAGCAAGCGTCTGTCTCAATTGATTGATTAT
>JAGHYX010000054.1 GCA_017743375.1 Chloroflexota bacterium | reverse complement strand
GCTTCGCTCGGCATGACGGTGAGGCAGGTATTAGGTGGGCACGCAAGCGTGACGGGCTGGCGTGGCGAGCGAGCAGCCACGTCCTTACTTGGTAATGTGCCCTCCTTCCGCCACTAACCGGCGAAAGTCAATTTATGATGAGCGACGGCAATGCCGTCGCCCACCCAGGGTTTAGCTGCGAATGCAGCTAGCAAAATCCGGCTTCGCTGATACACTCTCATTCCCCGAGATGAGCGCAGCGTTTCTCGACCATCTGCGGACGGTCTTCCCGCCAGATCGTCTGTTGACCGCGCCGGCGGCGCTGGCTGCCTACGAGTCCGACGCGCTGACCGCCTTCCAGCAGCGCCCCCTCGCTGTAGTGATCCCCGTCACGCAGGAAGAGGTCATCGCAGCAGTGAAGGCCTGCCATCGCTTCGGCGTGCCGTTCGTCGCGCGCGGCAGCGGCACCAGCCTCAGCGGCGGCTCGTTGCCGATCAAAGACGGCATCGTGATCGCGCTGAACCGCCTGAACCGCATCCTGCGCCTGGACCCACAACAACGCCTGGCAGTCGTCGAGCCGGGCGTCATCAACCTGGACATCACGCGGGCGGCGGCGCCATACGGTCTGCTCTTCGCCCCCGACCCATCCTCACAGCCGGTGTGCACGATCGGCGGCAACGTGGCCTTCAACAGCGGCGGCGCCCACTGCCTGAAATACGGCATGACCACCAACCACGTGCTCGCGCTAAAAGCGGTGCTGCCCGATGGCGAAGTGGCCGAGCTGGGCAGCGACTCGCTGGAGAGCGTCGAGGCCGACTACGTTGGGCTGTTCGGCGGCAGCGAAGGGCTATTCGGCATCGCCCTGGAGATCACCGTCCGGTTGTTGCCTAAGCCGGAGGTCTATCGCACGCTGCTGGCTGCCTACCGCTCGCTGGAAGCCGCTGGCGACGCCGTCTCCAGCGTGATCGCCAGCGGCCTGCTCCCAGGCGCGATGGAGATCATGGACCACCTCTCTATCCAGGCGGCGGAGGCTGCCGTCCACCCCGGCTATCCGCTCGACGCAGCAGCGCTGCTGATCGTCGAGCTGGAGGGCGAGCGCGCCCAGGTCGAGGCCGAGTGGCAGCGCCTGCAAGCAGTGATTCACGCTTCTGGCCCTTACCTCGTGAAAGTGGCGCAGAACGAAGAAGAGCGCGCGAAGATCTGGAAGGGCCGCAAGAGCGCCTTCAGCGCCGTCGGCCGGCTCAGCCCCGATTACATCGTCCAGGATGGCGTGGTGCCCCGCCGGCGGCTGGGCGAGGCGCTGGCCGAGATCGAGAAGCTCAGCGCCAAGTGGGGCATCCGGGTGGCCAACGTCTTCCACGCCGGCGACGGCAACTTGCACCCGCTGATTATGTTTGACGGGCGCGAGCCGGGTGCGCTGGCGCGCGCCGAGCAGCTCGCCAGCGAGATCATTGACCTGTGCATCCGGCTGGGCGGGTCGATCACCGGCGAGCACGGCGTGGGCATGGAGAAGCGAGGGTATCTGCCGCGCCAATTCAGCGCGAGCGACATGGCCGCCATGTGGGCGCTGCGCAAAGCGATTGACCCAGCCGAGCTGGCCAATCGCGGCAAGGTCTTCCCCGGCGATGCGCCCGCGGCCCAAGCTCATCATGTCGGCTCGCACCCCTTGGAGCGCGCCGGCGTGATCGCGCGCGAGTGAGCATGGCGACCGACCTGCGCGACCTGCAAGAGGCTGTGCGCGAATCAGCGCGCGTCCGCGCGCACGGCGCGTGCACTAAATGCGCGCCGATTCAGGAGGGGGTGCGCGCGCTCGACCTGAGCGCTTACTCCGGCGTGATCGAATACCACCCGACCGAGTTCGTCATCACCGCCTGGGCCGGCACGCCGGTGGCCGAAGTGCAGGACTTGCTGGCCCGGCACGGCCAGTATTTGCCCTTCGACCCGCTGCTGGCCGAGCGCGGGGCAACGCTGGGCGGCACGGTGGCCGCCAACGCCTGCGGGCCGGAGCGCTACCGCTACGGGGGCGCCCGCGACTTCCTGATCGGCGTGCGATTGATAGACGGCAACGGTGCGCTGATCCAAGGCGGCGGCAAGGTGGTGAAGAACGCCGCCGGCTTCGATTACCCCAAGCTGATGGTGGGCAGCCTGGGGACGCTGGGCATCTTGACCGAGGTGACGTTCAAAGTCTTCCCCAAGCCAGAGGCCTATACGACGTTGCGCGTCGCGCTGCCGTCTTTGGGCGACGCGCTGGCGTTGCTGCCCACGCTGACCAACTGCCCGTACGACCTGAACGCAATTGACATCCTCGTTGACCCAGAGGACGAACGAGCCACCTTGTTCATCCGCGTCGGCGGGCTGGCCGCCGGCCTGCCGCAGCGCATGGCGCGCGTGCGCGCGCTGTGCGGCGCCGGCGAGCTGATGGACGAAGCAGACGAAGCCGCGTTCTGGCACGCGGCGCGCGCGTTCACTTGGCTACATGCCGGGGAGAGCGCGGTCAAAGTGCCGCTCACGCCGGCGCGCATCCCGGCGCTGGACGCCCACCTGCGCGGCCTTCAACGCCGCTACAGCGTCGGCGGCAACGTGGCCTGGATCGCCACCGACGACCTCGCCAGGCTGGATGCCATCCTGAAGTCGCTAGCGCTGGCCGGCCTGGTATTGGTCAACGCTCAAGGCGACCCGCGCATCGGCTGGCGGCGACCCAATCCTTTTGCCGAGCGCGTGGCGCGCGCGTTGGACCCCGAAGGCAAGTTCCGACTGTAAGCCATGCAACACCAGATACCAACAGAGCGGCTGGGGCCGCACGGAGAGACGATGGCAGGGGCCGTGGCGGCCTGCGTGCACTGCGGGTTTTGCCTGGCAGCCTGCCCAACCTACAAAGTCTTGGGCGAGGAGATGGACTCGCCGCGCGGGCGCATCGTGCTGATGCGCGACGTGCTCCAGGGGATGCTGACACCCCAGGACGCTGCGCCCTACATTGACCGCTGCCTGGGCTGCTTGGGGTGCGTGACGGCCTGCCCTTCGGGGGTGGCGTATGGCGAGTTGCTCACAGCCTACCGCGCTCACGTCGAGCCGGCCCGCCAGCGACCCTGGATGGCGCGCGCGACGCGCTGGCTGGTGCGCCAGACGCTGCCTTATCCGGCGCGCTTCCGGCTGGCCGCGCAACTGGGCCGGCTGGCCATGCCGTTTAAGCAGTTGCTGCCCGGCTCTCTTTCGGCCATGCTCGGCCTGTTGCCCGCCGACCTGCCGCCGCCTGGGCCTCGCCTGCCCGCCGTGCAGCCCGCCATCGGGCCGCGGCGCGCGCGCGTCGCGCTGTTGACCGGCTGTGTCCAGCAGGTGCTCGCGCCGGAGATCAACCGAGCGACGCTGCGCCTGCTGGCTGCGCAGGGCGTTGAGGTGATCGTGCCGCGCGGCCAGGGCTGCTGCGGCGCGCTGGGCATGCACACCGGCGACCTGGCCGGCGCGCGCGCGCTGGCCGAGCGCAACCTGAGCGCCTTCCCCCAAGACGTAGACGCGATCATCTCCAACGCCGCCGGCTGTGGATCGGCGATGAAGGAATATCCGTTGCTGTTTCGCGGCACGCCCCTAGAAGCCGAGGGCTGCGCCTTCGCGCGCAAGGTCAAAGACATCAGCGAGTTTCTGGACGACTTAGGCCCGGCGCGGCCTTTTCAGCCACTTCCCCAGCCGCTGACGGCCGCCTATCACGATGCTTGTCACCTGGGCCATGCGCAGGGCATCTGGGGCGCGCCACGCCGCCTGCTCTCGGCCATCCCCAACCTCAAGTTGGTCGAGATCCCCGAAGGGGACCTGTGTTGCGGCTCAGCCGGCAGCTACAACATCGAGCACCCCGATATCGCCGATCAGCTAGGGCAGCGCAAGGCGCGCCATATCCTCGCCACCGGCGCGCAGGCAGTGGTCACCGGCAACATCGGTTGCCTGGTGCAGATTCGCGCCCATCTACGTCGGGCCGGTCAGCCGTTGCCGGTCATGCACACCGTCGAGCTGATAGCGCGGGCGCTGCCGGCCTAGCCTTCGCGCTTGATTTGGGCCAGCACGCAGCGGATCTGGCCGTAATCAACGCTCGCCGGCAAAGAGGCTTTGACCTGCGCCAGGCTCTCGTAGGCGCCTGCCGCGGCCAGCGCCTGGCGAATCTGCGCCTCGACGGCCTCGCTGACGACGCAGCGCAGCGCCAGCCGACCCAGGGCGATCAGTTGCGCCGCCTGGCTATATACCGTGGTCAGGCTCAAGCCGCGCTTGGCGGCGATCTCATGAACGGTCAGGCCGGCGAGGAACAACTGGGCCGTCACGTCGAGCGAGGTTTGGCCTTGGGGGATGGCGCGGCGACCGTGCATAGGTTCTTGAACAGCGAACGAGGGATGCGGCTCGCCGCGCGCCTGACGCACGTGGAAATCGCAACACGGTTGGGCGTTCACCGGCTCGCGCGAGCCGAAATACTCCAGCAGCATCTCCTGCCGGCAGCGCGTCGTGGTCTCGGCATACTTCACCATTTGGTCAAGCTGCACCCGCTTGTAATGCCGCCACGCCTCCACCTGCGCCTGAATGCTCTCCTGGGCCGCTTCGGTCAACGCGCCCAGGGCGAAGTGCACAACCTGGCCATCCTCATAGACGCGCGTCAGCGCCTCCACCCGCTCGAGCTGGGCCAGGCCAACGCGCAGCTTCACCTCAGAGAGCCGCGTGGCGCGGAACAACTCATCGAGCGTCAGGCGGGCCAGGCCATCCTTCGCACGCGCAGCGATAGCCTCGAACAAGCGCGCGATCTCATGGCGCGAAGGCGCATCGTTCTGGATGAACCACTCCTGCAGGGCGCGATCCTGGGGCGCATAGAGCAGCACGCACTGGGCCGGTTTGCCGTCGCGCCCAGCACGACCGGCCTCTTGGTAGTATGCCTCTAGCGAGCCAGGGATGTGGTAGTGCAGCACGAAGCGCACATCCGGCCGATCCACCCCCATGCCGAAGGCATTGGTCGCCACCATGATCGCATCTGGCTGATGGATAAACGCCTCCTGGGCCAGCGTGCGCCGGCTGCGCTCCATGCCGCCGTGATAGAGGAAGATCGGCACGCGGCGCGTCGCCTCCAGCTCAGCGGCCAGCACCTCGGCCTCATGGCGCGTGCCGACGTAGATGATGCCGGCGCCGCGCACGACGTCGAGCACTTTATGCACGGCGCGTTGTTTGGCCGGCAAGTCGGGCGTGAACTGAACGTGAAACACCAGGTTGGGCCGGGCGAAGCCGGTGATCACGCGCGCAGCATCGGGAATCTGGAGCTGCGTGAGGATGTCCTGTTGCACGTCCGCCGTCGCCGTGGCGGTGAGGGCCAGGGTGACGGGATTGCCCAGCATCCGCCGAATCTCCCCGATCCGCAGATAGTCGGGGCGGAAGTCGTGTCCCCAATGCGAGATGCAGTGCGCCTCGTCAACAGCCAGCAAGCTGATGCGCGCTTGCTTCAGCGCTTCCACGAACGTCGCGCTGCGCAGGCGCTCCGGCGCGACATACACCAGCCGCCAATCGCCGCGCGCCAGCGCTTCGATGCGCCGCTGCTGCTCTTGAGCGCTCAGCGCGCTGTTGATGAACGTCGCCGGTATGCCCAGGCGCTGTAGCCGATCTACTTGATCTTTCATGAGGGCGATGAGGGGGGAGATCACCATCGTCGTGCCGGGCATAGCCAGCGCGCACAACTGGTAGATCAATGACTTGCCGCTGCCGGTGGGCATGACCACCAGCGTGTCCCTGCCGGCCAACACGTGCATGATGGCCTCGCGCTGGCCCGCGCGAAAGCCGGCCAGGCCAAACCGACCAAGCAACGCGGCAAGCTCGCGCTCCTCGACAAGTCCGCGGCGCTCAGGCATATTGCGGAGTTTAGCATCTGCCCTTCTCGAGGCTCGAGGAGGGTGCATTCACTAATAGGAGCAACATAGCGCGCCTTCTAGGCAACGGCTAAGGATGCTGTGACTTCTACTTCTTCTTCGCGTTCTCCGCGTCTCCGCGTGAGACCAGCCCCGCCCCCAACTGTGAACGCACCCCTCGAGGATGCGCGCAATCGCGCACCTCAGTCAGGTGACCGTCTTGCTGCCACCTAGCGCTTTCGCCGGTGAGCGGCCCACGAGCAGTTGCCCCAATCGGTGAACGCGCCCATGCACCGATGCGCGATGATGGTAGAATTTTGGATCGTTAAATACGCGCTCTAGCGCAGCCTCTGCCTGGCTGCGACAGGAAATGAGCATATTAAGGAGTGGAGAGTTCCAGTGGCGCTGAGCAAAGACGAGAAGAACATGCTCATCAAGCAATTTGCGATCAATCCGAACGACACCGGCTCATCGGCGGTGCAAGTGGCGCTGCTCACCCAGCGCATCAACAGGCTAAACGAGCACCTGAAGGTGCATAAGCACGACGAAAGCTCTCGGCGCGGATTGCTGTTGCTGGTTGGCAAGCGGCGCGCGCATCTGAAGTATCTGGCTGCCAAGGACCCACAAGCCTACCGCCAGTTGCTTGCCAAGCTGGGTCTGAGGAAGTAGCGAATTCGCAGAGGCACGTTCAGCGTGCCTCTGTGTGTATATGATGGCTGCGGGAAGGTGGCGGGGATAGATGTTAGAAGCCAGCTTCTGAACGCCCGTTCGGCGGTTGACTTCTAACCTCTAACCGCTCCCTCCCCGCGCCAGCTGAAGAGGAGACACATTGACGTAAGGCGTTTACACGTGCTTAGCCTGCGTCAGCTGAACTGGGGAGCGAACGATGTCAGAGACAAACGTAACACGGATTATCGAAGCGCCTAAGCCAACAAACTACGTTTACACGGCGCGGATCGGCGACAAAGAGATTCGGATCGAGACAGGGCGACTGGCACAACAAGCCGGCGGCGCGGTCACGGCGCGGATGGGCGACACGATGGTGTTGGCCACCGCGACCATGTCCAAGACGGTCCGCCAAGGTATCGACTTCTTCCCACTTAACGTGGAATACGAGGAACGGCTCTACGCTGCCGGCCGCATCCCCGGCAGCTACTTCCGCCGCGAAGGTCGTCCCCCCGAGGCAGCCATCCTCATCGCGCGGTTGGTGGATCGCCCGCTGCGCCCGCTCTTTCCCGAAGACCTGCGCAACGACGTGCAGGTCATTATCACCGCGCTCTCGCACGACCAGGTGAACGATATTGACGTGCTGGCGGTGAACGCAGCCAGCGCTGCGTTGATGATCAGCGACGTGCCGTTCGATAACCCGGTCGGCGCGGTGCGCATCGGGCTGATTAACGGTGAGTTGGTGATCAACCCCACCATCCCCGAGATGCAATATAGCGACCTGGATTTGCGCGTCGCCGGCACGAAAGATGCCATCGTCATGGTGGAGTGCGGCGCCAACGAGGTGGACGAAGCGACGATGGTGCGCGCGCTCGAGCTGGCCCATCAGTCCATTCAAGAGTTCGTGGCCTTGCAGCACAGGATGCGCCAGGAGATCGGCAAGCCCAAAGCTGACTATCCGAAGTTCGGGCGCGATGAGGCGTTCAACCAGCGTGTGCGCGAGGCGCTCGGCAACCGCATCCAAGAGGCGCTCGAGCAAGAGTTGGAGAAAGCAGAACGCCAGGCGATCCTCGACGCGCTGGAAGGCGAAGTGCTGGCCCAGATGCAGTCCATCGGCGACGTGAACGCAGATGAGCTGCATCAGGTGGTGAAGGACGTGACTAGCGAAGCGGTGCGCATGCGCATTTTGCGCGACGGCATACGGCCCGATGGCCGCCGGCCCAAGGAAATTCGCCCAATCTGGGTGGAAGTGGGCGACCACCTCAGCCCGCGCGCACACGGCGCCGGCCTCTTCACCCGCGGCGAGACCCAGATCCTCTCCATCGTCACGCTCGGCAGCAAGTCCGACGCACAGCCACTGGATGGCCTGTATCCGATCGAGGAGAAGCGCTATATGCACCATTACAACTTCCCGCCGTTCTCCACCGGCGAGGTGAAGGTGCTGCGCGGCAGCAGCCGCCGAGAGATCGGTCATAGCGCACTGGCTGAGCGAGCGCTGCTGCCGGTGATCCCCGATGAGAATGAATTCCCCTACACGCTGCGCGTGGTCAGCGAGGTGCTCTCCTCAAACGGCTCGACCTCGATGGGCAGCGTGTGTGGCAGCACGCTGGCGCTGATGGACGCCGGCGTGCCGATCAAAGCGCCGGTGGCCGGCATCGCCATGGGCCTGGTCACCGCGCCAGGCGGCATCTCCGAAGGCTACGCCATCCTCAGCGACATTCAGGGGCTGGAAGATCACATCGGCGACATGGACTTCAAAGTGGCCGGCACGAAGAAAGGCATCACTGCGCTGCAGATGGACATCAAGATCTCCGGCCTCACCCCACAGATCTTGAAAGAGGCGCTTGAGCAGGCCCGTGAAGGCCGGCTGGCCATCCTGGAGCGCATGTTGGCCGTGATCGCCGAGCCACGCCCGAGCCTCAAACCACACGCTCCTCGCATGCTCGTCATCAACATTGACCCGGAGAAGATCGGCACGGTCATCGGCCCAGGTGGCAAGACTGTGCGCAACATCCAGGATCAGACGGGGGCTAAGATCGACATCGAGGATGACGGCCGCGTGTTCATCTCGGCTACCGATGGCGAGGCAGCGCGCCGCGCGCGAGAGATGGTCGAAGCGCTGACCGGCACAGTGACGCTGGGCGGCATCTACACCGGCAAAGTGGTGCGCATCACCGAGTTCGGCGCCTTCGTCGAGATCCTGCCCGATACAGACGGCATGATCCACGTCTCGCAGCTCAGCGATCACCCTGTGCGCAACGTGGCCGACGAGGTGAAAGTAGGCCAAGAGGTCACGGTCATGGTGATCGGCAACGAGAACGGCAAGATCCGCCTCAGCCGGCGGGCAGTGCTCGAAGGTATGACCCTAGAAGAGGCGCAGGAAGTTGACCGCGCCGGCGGACGCGGCAGTCCGCGTCGCCCAACCGGCAACGGCAGCAAGAAGTCATCGCCACCGCCCGCGCGCGGTGGCGGGCCGGAGCGCAGCAGGCGCGCCGGCAGAAGGTAAGCCGCGCCCGCTGCCAACGCCGCAGCGCGTGTGGTCGGACGGGAGCGCGCTGGCGTTCAGGGTCATGATGTGGGCAGCCTGTTTGTAAACCTGCCTAGGCCCATGCTATTATCCCGGCCATGCAGCCCGCGCTGCGCTTGCATCATTGGCTGATCTTTCTGGTCGTTAACGTCGCCGTCTCAGCGACTGCTTCCCTTTTGGTCGTGCGGACGTTCATCGAGACCGTCAACCGCTCGACCCCGCCGGCAGCGCAGACTGCGCTCGCTTCGCCGACACCCGCCATCCCCAGCCCCCCAGCGACGAGCCAGAGCGCCGGCGCGCTGCCCCCTGCTGATCTGCCTGCGCCCACTGCCGCCGAGCCACGCGCACCCGCTTCCCCTGCGAACTTGCCGCGCGTGCGCATCAGCAACATTATTTATCCCGGCCAGCGCGCGCGCGAGGTGGTGATCCTCGCCAACGAGGGAGAAACAGTAGACCTCACCGGCTGGACGCTCTCTACATCGCGCGGGGTGACTTACACCTTCGGCAGCGTGGTGTTCCCCAATAACAGCTTCATCAACATCTATACCACGAGCGGCGTGGACACGCCAACCAGCTTGTTTTGGAACCAACTCGAAGCCGTGTGGCAAGTCGGCGACGTGGCCACGCTGAAGCGCGGCGATGAGGTGATCGCGACTTACACGGTTCGCTAATGCTCACCAGCGCAGCGCTCAAGAAACTCATCGCCGCCGGATCAAAGGAAGATGTTGAGATCCTGCCGGCGCGGGCAGCGACGGCAGAGCGCATGGCCCGCGCGCTGGCCGCGCTGGCCAACACCCGCGGCGGCGCGCTGATCGTCCCGTTCGATTTTAAGGAAACGAGCGATCCCAGCGCCGTGCGCGACCGCGCGCTACAAGCCCTACTGACGATCGAGCCACGGCTGATCGTCCCCCTGCCCTATCTGGTCGGCGAGGAGGGCGGCCCGCCGGAGGCGCTGGTCGTCGAGGTGCCGGGCGGCCTGCCCCACGTGTATGCGGTGGACGGGCGCTACTTTGGGCGAGAGGGCGGACGCAGCGCGGTCATCGGCGCGCGCGCCTTGCGCGAGCTGATGCTGCTGCGCGGCGAGAACACCTGGGAATCGGCTGTGCCCAGCGGGGCCAGCTACGACGACCTCGACCCGGCCAAAGTGGAGGCTTACGCACAACGCCTCCCTACCGGCTACGGAACCATTGAAGAGTTACTGCTGCGGCGCGGCTGCGTCGTCAAGCGCGGGCGGACGCTCAAGCCGACGCATGCCGGCTTATTGCTCTTCGGTCGGCAGCCACAGCGCTGGGTGCGCGGGGCCGAGCTGATCTGCGCGCGTTTCAGCGGCACGGCGATGGACGACACCTTCATCCGCCAGACGATAGACGGGACGCTGCCGGAGCAGATTCAACGCGCCGAGGCCTTCTTGAACGATCACCTGCCGCGCTACGCCAGCCTGAGCGGCTGGCAGCGCCAGGACGCCCTGCCCTACCCGCCCGGCGTGCTGCGCGAGGCGATCGTCAACGCCGTGGCCCACCGCGATTACCGCCTGACCGGTAGCCAGATTCACGTGCTGCTCTTCGCCGACCGCACCGAGGTGCACAGCCCAGGCCGGCTGCCCGGCCACATGACGCTGGACAACCTGGTGCGCGAGCGCTATTCGCGCAACGAGGCGATCGTCCAGGTGCTGGCCGACATGGGCTTTATCGAACGGCTGGGCTACGGGATCGACCGCATGATCAGCGCGATGGAGGCCGCCGGCCAGCGCCCGCCAGTCTTCGCCGAGCGCGAGGCCGGCTTCACCGTCACCCTCTACGCCCGCGCCGTTGACCCGCTAGGCCTGCCAAAGGCGCAGAGCGCCCAACAGGAACGCTGGCAAAAGATGCTGGCATATCTCAAAGCCCACGGCCGGATCACCAACCGCGAATATCAAGACCTGTGTCCCGAGGTCAACCCGGAGACCCTGCGACGCGACTTTGCCGACCTGACCGCGCGCGGCGTGATCCTGCGCATCGGGGACAAGCGCGGCACATATTACATCCTGAAATGACGCTCACCCCGCGCGTCCTCTTGTTGATCTACAACCCGCTCATCGAATCCGTGCCGAGGCCGGCGCGGCTGAGCGAGCTGATGGGCTGGAACGACCCGGACCGGCTATGCACACAATACATCGAGGACGTGGCCGAGGCATCGCACGGCCAGGTGCGCTACGCAATTGTCGAGCGCGTCGAGCTGGATGCGTATCCGGTCAAGGTGGATGGATTCCGCTACGACGACGCAAGCTACCTGCGGGCCTGGCGCGCGCAGGCCGGCTTTCACCAACCCGACACCGCCGACTACGCAGCGATCTTGAAGGACGCCGACTTCTTGGCGAGGCTGGAAAGCAACCAAGTAGATGAACTGTGGGTGATGGCCTTTCCGTATGCCGGCCTATATGAATCGTGCATGGGCGGGCGGGGCGCGATCTGGTGCAATGGCCCGGTCATCGCGGGCACCGCGCACGTCGCGCGGCGCTTCGTCGTGATGGGCTTCAACTACGAGCGCGGCGTCGGCGAAATGCTGGAGAACCTCGGCCACCGCGCCGAGAGCATCATGGCGCACGTCTTCGCCGGCCTGCCGGAGCGGCCCAAGCCACCGGCCTGGCAAACCCTGTTGGGTGCGCTGGGCATCGGGCGAGCGCGACCTGCGCCGGCAACAGTTGACCTGAACGGGAACCTGTGGGCGCACTTCATCCGCCACGAGCGCACCCATCCCGGCGCAGCCAGTTGCGGCAACGTACACTTCGCGCCGAACAGCACCGCCGACTACGATTGGGGCAACCCGCGGCCGGTGCTGAGCGACGCCGACGACTGGTTGAACTACCCGCACTTCACCGGCCAGCGGCGCTGGATGAGCTGCGCAGATTGGGGCAACGGCGACATCCGATTGCATCACCTCTGGTGGATGAAGCGCTTTCCCCACGTCGAAGGCACGACGCCAACCGGCCGGCTCAATAATTGGTGGCACTACATCATCGGCCTGGCGTTTTAAGTGCGGACGCTGTTCGACAAATACCGGAAGCGCTTCACGCCACATTGGCTGGCGTTGGCGATCCTGATCGCGCTGATCGGGCAAATCCGTCCGCCGCACCTGTTGGTCACGCTGGGGCCGCCGCAGCGCGTCGCCACGCGCAACCCGCTGGCCGGCGTGCACACCCGCTTCGTGGAAGAAGTAGAAACCTGGAAGATCAAGCGCGGCATGGAGATGATCCGCGAGATGGGCGCGCCGTGGATCGTCGAGTTCTTCCCCTGGGCGTATTACGAGAAGGCCAAAGGTCAACGCGACTTCGCCGCCGCCGAGCGCATCATCGCCCACGCCGAGCGCCAGGGACTCACCGTCATCGCTCGGCTGGGTTTTGTGCCGGCCTGGGCGCGACCGAGCGAGACGACTTTCACCTACCTCGACCCCGAACGCTACGCCGATTTCGCCGACTTCGCCGCCGCCTTCGCCGCCCACTTCAGGGGTCGGGTGAATCATTTCATCGTTTGGAACGAGCCGAATCTACAGAACGAGTGGGGCATGCGGCGGGTGGACCCAGCCGGCTATGTGGCGATGCTGCGCGCCGTCTATCCGGCCATTAAGCAGGCGCATCCCGGGGCCGTCGTGCTGGCCGGCGCGCTCGCGCCGACCATCGAGCGCAACCGCGATGTGGCGTTGAGCGACCTGGAGTATCTAGAGGAGATGTACCAGGCGCTGCGCCGCCAACCCGCTATCACGGGGCTGCTGTGGGATGGCCTGGCCGTCCATGCCTACGGCGCGACCATGCCGCCCGAAGCGCCGCCCGATCCGGGCGCGATCAACTTCCGCCGCGTGGAGCTTCTGCGCGCGATCATGGAAGCACACGGCGACGAATCGCCGATATACATCACGGAGGCCGGCTGGAACGACGACATAAGCTGGGTGAACGGGGTCACGCCCGCCGAGCGCATTCATTACACGCTGCGCGCGCTCGACTACGCGCGGACGCACTGGCCCTGGGTGCGCTGCGTGGCGTTCTGGGTGTTCAAGCTGCCCGCGCCGGCCTACGGCTATCGCGACCACTTCACCTTCGTCACCCCCTCGCTCGAGCCGCTGCCCATCTACGACGAATTGAAGCGCGCGCTTCAGCAGGGATAATCCAGCACATGACCACACAAAACGCTTTCGGCTCAACGGCCACTTCGCGCCAGCAGTGGCATCACGGCCCATCCTGGCTGTGGCTGCTCTCGTTCATCGCCTGCGCCGTCGCCGACTGGCTGATCGGGCGTTGGACGATCCTGCCCATCTACGTCGCCGCGTTTTACCTGGGCATGGTGGTGATAGATCTCTTCACCTATCCGATGCTGGAGCACTGGCGCGCCTGGGTGCGCCGGCACGGCCTGCGCGGCTGGTACCTCGTAGAGGTCGGGCTGATGTGGCTGGGCACGAGTGCGGTACTGATCGCCTTTGCGCCGGCCTGGCTGAACTGGACGTGGGCCGGCCCGCTCTGGCTACAGGTGCTGGGGGGCATCGGCGTGGCCATCTCGGTGCTGATCGGCGTGTGGGCAGCAGGGCAAATGGGCTGGAAGCGGCTGCTCTTCGTGCCGGCGCTGTTCCCGCCGGGCGAGATGGCGCAGCGTTACGACGTGCCGCAGCGGTTAGTGGTCGCCGGCCCTTACCGCTACGTGCGCAACCCGCTCTACCTCACCGACATGACGCTGATCGGCAGCGCAGCGCTGCTCACCCAAAACTGGTTTCTGGTGGCGACGCTGTTGATTTACATCGCCCAGGTTGGGATGCAAGTGCGCCTGGAGGAGCGTGAATTGCGACAGCGCTTTGGGGCGCAGTATGAGCAGTACCTAAAAGCCGTGCCGCGCTTCATCCCTCGGCTGACGCCGGTTGACCCAGAGGCGATCTACGGCGTGGAGGAGAACGCCTGAGGGCGCCGGGGCAGACCTCACCAACTGATCAGGACAGGCTTGCTGCCGGCTGCTTGGGGCACAGCGTCGCAAACAGCACGGTGTTCTGCCCCCTATCCATGAATCACCCCCTGCTGCTCAGCCTACGGGCGGTCGCTATAATCGCGCAGCCATGCCAGCATCCTCGAAGCTGCGTTGCCTCATCGTCGGCGCGAGCGGCTACACCGGCGGTGAGCTGCTGCGCATCCTCAACAGCCATCCCCACGCTGAGCCGGCCCAGATCACCTCGCGGACGCGGGTGGGCGAATACGCCCATGTGCCCCACCCCAACCTGCGCGGCACGCCAGCCGGCAACTTGCAGTTCATCCGCCCAGAGGACGCTCAGCCGGCTGACGTGGCCTTCCTCTGCTTGCCCCATGGCGAAGCGAGCGCGCAGATCGCGCGCTGGGCCAGCCTGGCCGAGGTCGTCATTGACCTGAGCGCCGACTTCCGGCTGCGCGACACAGCGAGCTATGAGAAGTGGTATGGCAGCCCCCACCCTGCCCCGGACTGGCTCTCGCGCTTCGTCTATGGCCTGCCTGAACTTACCCGCCAAGACCTGCGCACGGCGCGCTATGCCAGCGGTGTGGGATGCAACGCGACGGCGACCATCCTCGCGCTGCTGCCGCTGGTGCGCGCCGACCTGCTCGACCCTCACCAGCCGCTGATCGCCGACGTCAAAGTGGGCAGCAGCGAAGGCGGCGCGGAAAGCAGCCCTGCTTCGCACCATCCCGAGCGCAGCGGCGCGGTGCGCTCGTATGCGCCGGCCGGCCACCGCCACGCCGCCGAGGTCGAGCAGATGATCCGCATGATCCAGCCGCACGCGACGCCCCGTGTGCACATGACGGTCACCTCCATCGAGATGGTGCGCGGCGTGCTGGCCACGGTCCACGCCTTCCTTCGCCAGCCGGCCCAGGAGAAAGACCTATGGAAGGCCTTTCGGGCCTGCTACCAAGGCGAACCCTTCGTGCGGATCGTCAAGTCCAACGTCGGCATCTTTCGCCTGCCCGAGCCAAAGCTGCTGGCCGGCAGCAACTGGGCCGATGTCGGCTTTGCGCTCGACGCAGACGGCCAGAAGGTGACGCTGCTGTGCGCAATTGACAATCTGATGAAGGGCGCTGCAGGCAGCGCCGTGCAATGCCTGAACGTGATGATGGGCTGGGACGAGCGCGCCGGACTCGAGTTCGTCGGTTTGCATCCATAAACAGAAAACGAACACCCATGAACAACAATCGCCCGCTGGTGGTCAAGGTCGGCGGTTCTGCCGGCATCAACTACGACCTGGTCTGTGACGACGTCGCTGCGCTGGTCAAGGCAGGCCGGCGCATGGTGCTGGTGCATGGCGGCTCGCACGAGACCAACCTGCTTAGCAAGCGGCTGGGCAAGCCGCCGCGCTTCCTCACCTCGCCCCAAGGCTACACCTCGCGCTACACCGATGCCGAGACGCTGGACATCTTCGCCATGGTTTACGCCGGCAAGATGAACACGCGCATCGTCGAGCGCCTGCAAAAGCGCGGGGTCAATGCAGTGGGCCTGAGCGGGCTGGATGGCCGCTTGCTAGAAGGCCCACGCAAGGCCAGCGTGCGCGCGATCATCGACGGACGGCAGGTGCTGGTGCACGACGATTACACCGGCAAGGTCACCCGCGTGAACGCCGCGCTGCTCAACCTGCTGCTCGATCACGGCTATACCCCGGTCATCTCACCGCCGGCGTGCAGCAACGAGGGCGAGGCGATCAACGTGGACGGCGATCGGGCTGCCGCGATGATCGCCGCAGCACTGGGGGCGGCGCAATTGATCATCCTCTCGAATGTGCCCGGCTTGCTGCGCAACTTCCCGGACGAGCGCACGCTCATCCCTCACATTCGATATGCCGAACTGGAACAAGCGCTCTCGTTCGCTGAGGGGCGGATGAAGAAGAAGGTGCTCGGCGCTGCCGAGGCGATCGCCGGCGGCGTGGATCAGGTGATCTTCGGCGACGCGCGCATCGCGCAGCCCATTCAACGGGCGATGAACGGCGCCGGCACGGTCATCGCGCCATAAAACAGCGCGCTGCTGATTCGAGCCAGGCCCTTGCTCTGTGACCGATGGGAGTGTCCTGCGTTAGTCTCCCAGAACAACCAGGGGCTTTTCAGCCCTCGGCCTGCCGCAGCAGCGCGCTGTTTACGAGGTTAGTTTATCTCAACGTCGGCAGTTTGCAAGTCATCATCCGCCGACGCATGGCGAACGACGAGCCGGTGCGCATAGCGGAGGCAGAGCGCTCAGTGGATGAGGACTACGCCTTCGGCCACTCTATAGGCTCGCCCTTGCCGGTCAGCAGCCTACGGCGGGCTGCGCCCCACCGGTGAAACGCACGGGGGCATTTACCGAGGGGGGCCGACGCAGCGCGACTTCTAGGCAGCGACCAAGGATGCTGTGCCTTCAAATGCTTCGCGTCCTCCGCGTGAGATCGACACGCGAGCGCGTTCACGAACAGGGACGACCGCGCGCGGGTTGATACCGGCAAAAGTTGTTGATAGCGGGTGGGCAACGGCAGTGCCGTCGCCCACTCAGGGTTCTGCCCCCAGCTGGTGAACGCAGGGAGTGAACCAATCAGAAGAGGTTTAATTACTAGA
>JAGHYX010000219.1 GCA_017743375.1 Chloroflexota bacterium | reverse complement strand
CTCTCAGCCAAGCGCGCCCCCCGCAGCAGGCGGATGCCCAACCGGATGCGTCGAGCAGCGACCGGGATGTGCCATCAAGGGCAACGTCAACGCGCGCGGCGAGCGCATCTACCACGTCCCGGGCAGCACATACTACGACCGAACCTCCGTCCGCCCGGAGGAGGGCGACCGCTGGTTCTGCACCCCCGCCGAGGCGGAGGCCAACGGCTTCCGCGCGCCGGCGCGCTAGTGCACCAGTCGCACCGCCGTCGAGCCAAATCGCGCTTGCGATCGCACGTGTCAACCGGCGGATCGGCGCGCCGGGCGTGCTCGCGCATAACCTTAATTCGGCTGTGAGCGTCATTACGCACACCCAGACGACATATTGCCATCCGCAAGTCATTCACTCCTCGCGGATGGCGTCAATGTCCAGCAGCAGCGCGCTTTCCAGATCGGCCAGCGCGCTGTTCAGCGCGTCTTGATCTCCGGCGCGCCAGGCTGCCACCGCCGCCCGGGCAGCCGGCAGCAATTCGCGCGCCGCGCGCCCCGCCGCGATGTCCCGGCGCAGCGCGTAGGCTGCGATGGCCGCGCGCGCCAGCGCGGGCGTCGGGTTGTTCAGGCGGGACAAGGCCGCGTCCACGTCCGCGCTGTCCATGCCGTATTGCGCGGCGTATGAGTCCAGGGCGGCGCGTTCATCTGGCGTCATGGCTTATCTCATGTTGGAGTATGCAGGCGCCCCAGATCGGCTGTGCCGGTCGCTAACGCGCCCCACGGTTGAAGGTGCGTATCATGTATCTGCTGCACCAGAAGGCGACCTCGATCACGCGCGGGCGATGCCGCTCCTGGGATGCGCGTAGCGACCGCGGCCCAGCTTAACCAAGCAGCCGCGCGCCAATGCGCGCTCGAGGTAGCGATAGCGTTCAGCCCTGAGACTGCCAAGCAGCGCGCTTATCTGTCCTTCGCCCGCATCCCACAGCTCCGCCACCTGGTCCTCGTCCAACAGGCCGAGCCAATAGGCGTACAGCAGCCTCGCCCGCTGCGGCGTGACCAGCGGATCGGGCATCCGCAGGCTGAGCGCGGCCATGTCCGGCTCAGGCTGGATCGTCCCAGGCAGGGCATACACTCCCTTACGCAGGCGGACGAGCCAGCCCAGCCGCGCAGCCTGGCTCAGCGCATTGCGCGCGTACTGAAGGTGCAAGGGCGAATAGCCGTCCAGGTGGCGAATTGCCAGCTCGCGATCCGGGCGCCGCCACAGCGCCGCGCGAGCGTCCGGCGGCGCGTAAAGCAGCAGATAAGCCCGGCTGGATTCAATCGCCCCCCGCCATCCGAAGCGCTCGAGCTCCGCCATCAATGCCTCGGCGCCGCGCCAGTTGTCCCGGCAGATAGTCGGAGCAGGCGAGGGGGCGCGCTCCGGTGGCATGTATTGCCCCCAACCCACGCGGACGAGGTCGCCGT
This sequence comes from Chloroflexota bacterium, assembly GCA_017743375.1. Classification (GTDB taxonomy): domain Bacteria; phylum Chloroflexota; class Anaerolineae; order J036; family Brachytrichaceae; genus JAAFGM01. Next base: position 2,341 of record JAGHYX010000219.1, on the reverse strand, counting down.
TGCGCAGCATGCGCCCAAGGAAGGCACGAGCCACCATGCGCGCACGGGAGAAATTCGCCTCGCCCGTATTGCTCAGGTCGAGGTAGGCGCGGGCGAGGGCCTCGGCGGTGACCACGTCGGAGTTCGATAGGACGCGCTTGAGCGCGCGCCGCCAGGCGCTGGCGCGCGGAAGAGCGCGTCGCACACGCCCTCCGCTGGCTGAGTGGTGGATGTACTGCCCCCGCGCCACCCTGACCAGCAAACCGGAGCGGCGCGCGTGGTGCAGCGCGTTTTTGACGCGGAACCTGACCATCCTGAGCGCGCCACACACATGCGCGCTGTCCTCATCCCACAACTCCGCCACCTGGTCATCGTCCAGCAGGCCAAGCCAGTGCGCGATGAGCAGGTGGGCGCGCGACGGAGTGATCAGCGGGTCGCGCATCTTGAGGCTGAGGGCAAAGGGGTCTGGCACAGGTTCGAGCTGCCCCGGTAGGGCATAGATGCCCTTGCGTAGGCGAGTCAGCGCGCCCTTACGCGCTGCCTGCCAGAGGGCGAGCACCAGCGCCTCGCGCGCGCGGGGCGAGTAGTCGGGCATCTTCTGGATCAGCAGGCCACGCCGCGGGTCGCGCCAAAGTCGCTCCCGCACATCCGGCGAGGCGTGCATCAGCAGATATGCCCGCCACACGTCCACCATCCCCTGCCAGCCCGCCGCCTTCAGCCGCGCCACGACCGCATCGCCCAGGGCCTCATGCTCGGCGAGGCGGTCGGGTAGGGCATACCAGCCCTTCTCAAGGCGCACCAGCTTCCCTTGGCTCGCCAGCCAACTGAGATGGATGCTGGCCAGCGAGACGTCGTGCTCGGTGACCTCACCGCCCCCGCGCTCAGCGGCGGCAAGAGCGCGCGGGGTGATGAGCAAGGTGTCTTTCACAAGCGCGTCAAGCGCGCGCGTCCACTTGCTGTCCATCAGCAGGAATTATACTTCACTAACGTGGTATACTAAGCAGGAGAGGAGGTAAGCGATGATCGTATTAATGAACTCCGCAATGATGCCCGCCGAGGGTACGTACACCCTTCGGCGGATCAGCCGTGCCTTATTTGCCCATCTGGTCGCCAAGGCGCACCAGCGCGGCGAGCTGGTGAGCTACATCGGCTACCCGGAGACCGCTCAACACATTGAGCGCATCTCCGGAGCGCCGATCCCGATCAGCCGCGAGCAGACGCGGCTGGACGGGCCGACGACGCTTTTGGTCTGCAAGTTAGCGTACCGGGTCGCCGACCCGGGGAGCAAGGGAAAGCTCCAGCCGACGGACGGCGACTTCGAGTATTTCGTGGCGGACTACGTTCCGCTACAATGAATGGCGAGGAGGTTTGAGATGAACGCGAAGCGCACACTCGCCGTCGCCACCGCGCTGATGCTGCTCAGCGCGCCCGCCGTCGCCCAGAAGCCGACGCCCATCCCGCGCCAGGCCAAGCCCGCGCCAACCCCCGCGCCGCTCGTCCTGCCCAAGGGCATCGACGGCTTCGAGGGCCACCTGAAGATCGACTGGTCGAAAGTCCCCCGCGACAAGGCGGGCCGGCCGGTCGGCTTTGGCAACATGCCGCTGATGAACTACTCGCCGACCATGATCACCGGCAAGCCCTGCCCGCGCGTGACGCGCTGGGGCACCCGCGCCGCCGGGGAGGGAGAAGACCCCGCCATCCGCGTGGTGGACAACCCATGCGTGATCCAGAACCTGATCGACGACATCGCCCCGGCCCTGTGGTTCTTCCCCAACGGCTGGGACGCCGAGACCTACCAGAAGGTCGTCCGCCCGCTGGTGCAGCGCAATGACCCGGCCTTCAGGAACGGCGTCTCGTGGAGCAACAGCAAGCACATAGGACCGTCCGTCGCCCAGCGCTGGCAGAACTGGCGCTACTTCGTCTGCGACAAGCCGGTTTACCTCTTGGTCGACCTCTCCAAAGACCAGGTCGTCGACCAGCGCGCCACCGACACCGGCACGGTCTTCCAAGTCTGGTTCTTCATGACCACCCCGGACACCTCGCCGTTCAAGTGCCGCGCCTACAGCCACAAGGACGGCAAGCTGGTCTACGAGTACGTGGCCACTGAGAGCGACATGGCGGGCAAGCCGCCGGCGTGGATCTCAATCCCCTACACCGTGATCTACGAGGAGGGCCGTTGGCGGATCGCCGCGGTTGAGGGCTTCACGCCCTACGGCGTGACAAGCTACAGGCAGTTCGTGCAACGCCTGATGCCGAAGTCCTGAGCGCCTACAAATCAGGCCGGCGAGTAGCCGGCCTGATTTGTTTTTACTGAGATAAACTGAGACTAGTTTACACTATATGCATGACATGGCGACCGAAA
>JAGHYX010000053.1 GCA_017743375.1 Chloroflexota bacterium | reverse complement strand
AGTGACATGCCACAGAACCTCTGGAACGACGAAGACGCGCGCGGACTGAGCGCGCTGGAGATCCTCGCCTACCGCTCCCGGCTGCTGGCCGCCGACCGCAGCGTGGTGAACATCTTCGGCGGCAACACCTCGGCGAAGGCCGTCGAGACCGACCATCTGGGCCGGCCCGTGAACGTGCTCTGGGTGAAGGGCAGCGGGGCCGACATGGCGACGTGCACCACGAAAGACTTCGCCGGCTTAAAGCTAGACGAAGTGCTGCCGCTGATCGCGCGCGAGGAGATGAGCGACGAAGAGATGGTGGCCTACCTGACCCGCTGCCAGTTCGAGCCAAACCGCCCGCGCCAGTCCATCGAGACCCTGCTACATGCCTTCACGCCCCACCCTCACGTTGACCACACCCACCCCGACGCGATCATCGCGCTGGCTTGCGCGGCGCGGGGCGAGGCAGCCGCGCGCGAGGTGTTCGGTGACGCGATGGTGTGGGTGCCTTACCTGCGTCCGGGCTTTGCCCTCAGCAAGCGCATCGCGCTGCTGCTACGCCAGCATCCCCAGGCAAGCTGCGTGATCATGGGCAAGCACGGGCTGATCACCTGGGGCGAAGACGCCAAGCAGTGTTACTTGAGCACGCTCGCCTGTATCCAGCAGGCCGAGGACGCGCTGCGCGAAGCAGAGCGGCGCATCTTCGCGCTCGCCCACCAGGTCAACCAAACGCCGGAGCAGCTCGCTTTCAGCCTGGCCGATCAAACGCGCAAGGCAATCGCCGCGGCAGTGATGCCGACCCTGCGCGGCGCGGTGAGCGCGCAGCCCAGGTCAATCGTCCTATTCGACGACAGCGAGGACGTGTTGCGCTTTCTGGCCCGGCCCGATGCCGAGGCCCTCTCCCAAGTCGGCGCGGCCTGTCCCGACCACCTGGTTCACACCAAGCGCCTGCCGTTGTTCGTGCCGTGGGATGGGGGCGACATTGAGGCGCTGAAGCGCGCGTTGGCGGAGGGCGTAGCGCGCTACATCGCGCAATACACGGACTATTTCACGCGCCTGAACCGCGACCCGAGCGTGAAGATGGCCGATCCCGCGCCGCGCGTCGTGCTGGTGCCGGGCTTGGGGATGTTCACCGTCGGGCGCGATGCAGCCCAGGCCGACGTCTCGCGCCAGCTCTATCACCGCGCCATCGCCGTGATGACGCTGTGCAGCCAGATTGATCGGTTCACCTCGCTGGACGAGCAGGAGACGTTCGACGTGGAGTATTGGCCGCTGGAGCTGTATAAGCTCACGCTGCGCCCGCCGGACCGCGAGCTGGCCGGCCGCGTGGCGTTCATCACCGGCGCGGCCAGCGGCATCGGGCGCGCGATCGCCCACCGGCTGGCGCAAGAGGGCGCGCACATCGTCATCGCCGACATCAACGCCGACGGCGCGCAGGCTGTGGCCGAGGACATCACGCGGGCATATGGCTTCAAGCGCGCGGTGGCCGTCGCGTGCGACGTGACCCACGAAGAGGCCGTCCAGGCCGCCTTCGCCCTGGCCTGCCGAGCGTATGGCGGGGTGGACATCGTGGTGAACAACGCCGGCATCGCCAGCAGCGCGCCGGTCGAAGAGACCACGTTGGCCGAGTGGCAGCGCAACATGGACGTGCTGGCCACCGGCTACTTCCTGGTGGCCCGCGAAGCCTTCCGGGTGCTCAAGCAGCAGGGGCGGGGCGGCGCGCTCATCTTTATTTGTAGCAAGAACAGCGTGGCCGCCGGCAAGAACGCCGCAGCCTACAGCGCGGCCAAAGCAGCCGAGCTTCACCTGGCGCGCTGCCTGGCCGAGGAAGGCGGCCCGTTCGGCATCCGCGTGAACAGCATCCTGCCCGACGCCGTGCTCCAGGGCAGCAGCATTTGGAACAGCCAATGGCGCGAGGCGCGCGCCAAGAATTACGGCATCCGCCCCGACGAGCTGGAGGCCTATTACGCCGCGCGGACAACGCTGAAGGTGAACGTCTTTCCAGAGGACATTGCGGAGGCAGCGCTGTTCTTCGCCTCCGACCGCTCGGCCAAGACCACCGGCGGGATGCTCACCGTGGATGGCGGCGTGGCCGCTGCGTACGCGCGCTAGCACATATCGTTGCGAATTGAGCACGCCGGCGTCACCGGTACCCTGCCCTACCCTGCGTGTGCGGCGCAGAGCCTAAACATGTGCTGCGCTGCGGGGCGCTGAGGCAGGGTGTTTTGACAGCTGCGTGAGGCCGTGGTGATATGCGCTAAATATCCCACACGTTATCCCACACGGCGTGTGGGATTTCGCCGAGGGCCGTTCAACGCATGCCGAGCGCGCTTATACATCTTTAGCATCTCGTCTATTCCTCTCTAACATCCCTTCCCTACCTTGTGGGCAGAATTAAGCAAGCAGACTAACAAAAGGAGGGATCTGACATGGCAAACTTGGTTCGCAGGACGTGGAATCCGGCTGGTGAGATGCTGGCGCTGAGCGAGGCAATGGATCAACTGATGCGCAATGCGTTCGTCAGCACTGCGCGGTGGTTTGACGATGGGTTCAACATGCCGGCGGTGGACGTGATGGAGACGCCCGAAGGCTTCACCGTGAAGGCTGCGTTGCCTGGCTGGAAGCCAGAGGACGTGGAGGTCACGGTGGAGAACGGCGTGCTCACGCTGCGCGGCGAATGGAAGGAGGAGGAAGAGAGCAAGGACGACAAGAGCCGCTGGCTGCGCAGGGAGATCCGCTACAGCTCGTTTGAGCGGAGCATCCAACTGCCGACCGAGGTCGAGGCCGAGAAGGCCAAGGCTGAGTTCGAGAACGGCGTGCTCACGCTGACCATTCCGAAGGCGGAGGTCGTCAAGCCGAAGCAAATCAAGATCGCGGTCAAGTGAAGCCGCGCGGCGATACACAGCGGAAGGGGCAGTGCAGATGAGCGCTGCACTGCCCCTGGGGGCCGGGGCTACGCACCGGCTTCTTTGTTTTTCCCATCCGTCGCCCTGAGCAAACGTACATCGCCGACGCGCTGGGTGATCCCCAAAGCGTCGAGGTGTTCCAAGAGGGCGAGCACATACTTGCGCGTTGTGGCGAAGTAATCGCGCACCTCTGCGACGGTAACCTGTCCTCGACGCGCGATGAGCGCGCACACATCTCGCACCGCCTGTTCATAGGTCTCCGCCAAGAGCATGACTTCGGCATTCAACTGCACGATCGAGCCTCGACGGACGAGTAGCTCATAGATTTGGTCACCGAGGGCTGCGCGCGCTTCCTTGACCGAGGGCGTCGCCCAGGGGTGTGCCCGACAACGGTCGAGCAGCGCGTTGACCATTTCTTCCTGTTGTGGGGTCAACTGCACTGTGTGCGATACCAGGCGCACCACGCCGCCGGCATCCACCAAACCATCGGCAGCGTGGGGGTCAGCGCAATGCTTCAGCAACGCCTCGAACGCGGGAGACGACAGCGCCAGCCGGCTGCGCAACGCCTCGCGGGGCATCCCCTCGGCCAGCGGCTGGGCCTGATGAAACGCTTGCAAGATCGCAACCGCGCGACGGTGCGCATCGCGCAACGCCTCGGCGCTCCACACGACGCTTGCCGTGCCTCTGAGATCGGGCGTGACGAGCACCGTCCCTTGAGCCGAGGACGCATCCAACGCAGCGCGCAGGGCAGCATCGTCGAGTTGCGCGTTGGCCCGCAGCTCATCCAGTGTCGCAACCTGAAGCGTCTTGATCGCTTGGGCCAACTTATCCACCGGCGCGCCATCCTTCAGCGTGGCTAAGCGCGACAACACGGCAGGATCGGCACTCCCCCCACGCCGCCGATGCGGGCGAGGCGGATGTGGATCTACGACGAGGCCGCCGGCTATCGTCGCGGCAGGCGACGGCCACCGCAGGATAAACCGGTCACCCGCAGCCAAGAGCATCGGCGTGGTGAGCTGTAACTGAGCCCAACCCGCCGTCCCGGGCATCAAGGCATCGCCTTCCAGCAGGCGCACGCTCGCCATGCTATGCGCGGTGCCGCTGAAGACCTTGAGCACAGCCCGATGGCGCAGTGGCATGGCCCGACGCAGGCCGAAGGCGCGCTGCTGTGCCTCGCCCAGGACCTGCAGATGCACATCGGCCAGGGTCGTCAGCGCATAGGCGCCGGGCCGAGTCACTACGCTGCCACGCGCAAGATGCGCAGCGTCAACGCCGGCCAGGTTCATGGCCAGCCGGCTGCCGACTTGGGCGCGGAGGATCTTCTGTTTGTGCGTTTGCAGCCCTCGAATGCGCGCAGCGAGCACCTGGCCGCGCTGGGTGTGGACCTCAACCTCGTCCCCCACCGCAAAGACGCCATCGCGCAACGTCCCTGTGATCACCGTTCCGAATCCAGGCAAGACGAAGACGCGATCGACGGGCAAACGGGGACGTCCGAGGTCGGGCCTGGCCGGCGCGCGGGCCAGCACGTCGGCAAGGGCTGCCCTCAGGTCATCCAGCCCCTGTCCGGTCTTCGCGCTCACGGGCACGATCGGCGCTTCGGCGAGCAGCACACCGGCCAGCGCGCGCTGTAGATCCTCGGTGATGAGCGCCAGCCACGTCGCATCCGTCACTAGGTCAACTTTGGTCAGTGCGACCAGACCAGCTTGGACGCCTAGCAGGGAGAGGATGGCCAGGTGCTCAAGCGTCTGAGGCATCGGCCCTTCATCGGCGGCCACCACCAGCAGCGCTGCGTCTATGCCGCCGACGCCGGCCAACATGTTCTCGATGAAGTCAGCATGGCCCGGCACGTCCACTATCCCCACCGACTCGCCATTGGGCAAGGTCAGCCAGGCAAAGCCCAGGTCAATGGTCATGCCGCGCTGCTGCTCTTCGCGCAGGCGGTCGGGGTTGATGCCGGTGAGCGCGCGCACCAAGGTGGATTTGCCGTGATCCACATGGCCGGCGGTGGCGACGACGCGCATGGTTTACTCGATCAGGTCAGCGGAGAGGTCAACGCCATCGCTGGTCTCCGGCTGAGGGGCGGCCTGCGCCTGGCGCTTCTTGCGCTGGCGGCGGGATGGCTTGACCTCGCTGGGCACGAGCGCTTTGATCTGGTCAATCAGCCGATTGGACTCCGCCAGCCACTCGCGGCCGGCTTCGGCGTATGCCTTGGCGAACGCCTCGAGCAGCTCAATGAGCGCGCTGATCTGCGGCTGAAGCCTGGGCAGCTCTTCCTCCAGCTCAGCGATCCGCGGCTCCAGCTCGCTGTAGCGCCGGTCGCGGTCGAACCACTTCTCATCCTGGGCGATGGCGAACAGCCGCCACTCCTTCTCGATCTGCTCGCGAAAGGCGTCGGCGGCGCGCTTGGCGCGTTCCTCGGCCTCGCGCTGCAGCTCGAACAGCTCGTTGATCCGCACCTCCAGGCGCTCCTTAAAGTCGGGCAGCGCGGCCAGCTCGCGCTTGACCTCCTCGCGGAGCTGAACGTAGCCGATCACCTGTTGGGAGACCTCCTCTGCGCGCAATTTCAGCTTCTCGATGAGCTCAGCGTATTCGGCGAACTGCCGCTCGCGACGCACGTCGGCCATTCGTTGCGTTTCGATCAACTGGCTCTGCGCCTCCAGCAGCTTCGCCGCCTCTTCGATCTCGGTTTGCTTGCGGCGGATCGCCTCATCCAGGAGCAGCAGTTTGGGAGGGAGCTGTTCAATTTTCTTCTTTAGCTCTGCAATTTCTTGTTCAAGCGCGCTGACGCGCTTAGCATCCTGCCGGCGCTGTTCTTCGAGAAAGGCGATCTGAGTGATGGGTTGGCTGAACCGCCGATCCAGATCCATCACTTGCAGTTGCAAGCGGCCGATCAGCTCGGCCAGCCGGCCCTCCTCGGCCTTGCGCGCCTCGATCTGCTCAGCGTAGCCGGCATAGGGCTTGACCTCTTTGCGCAGCTCGTTCAACTGGCGGGTGAGGGACTCGATCTCGATCTGGCGGGTGCGCATCAGCTCGCGCTCGGCCTTGGCGCGCTGATCTTCGATTCGCTCGATGACCTGGGTGAACTCCTGGCGCAATTGCTCGTTGGCCGAAGTCCAGCCAAGCGCGCGCATCACCTGTAGCTTCAGCTCGTTCAGCGCCGTCTCCAGCGATTGCGCGTAGCGCGTGCGCGCCTCGGCCTCCTGCATCAGGCTGGCCACCTGCTCCTGCAATTGGGCGATCAGGACGCGATCTTTGCGTCGCTCTTCGTCAATGAATTGAACCAGCTTGGTGAGTTGTAACAGGTCCATTTGGTCATTGCACCTCGCTTACTGATGCTGCCACATGCGCCCGCCGTCCAGCATGATGCAATCACCGTTGATGAACTGTGGGCCAGTGAGCAAGAACAACACGATCTCACCGACCTGCTCGGCGCTGCCCAGGGCACGCAGCGGGTTAGTTGCGCGCAAGGCCTCCCATTGCTCGTCCGAGTAATCAGGCGGTTTGAGGATCGGCCCTGGGCAGATCGCGTTCACCCGCACCTTCGGCCCGAAGTTCAACGCTTGGGCGCGGGTCAGCGCCAACAGGGCAGCCTTAGACAGGCCATGCGCGACATACTTCCGCCCGGGGATGAAGGCACCCTCATCCACGATGTTGATGATGTTGCCACAGATGCCCTCCGTCTGGCTGGCCATCATCGCCCTGGCGATCACCTGGCTGAGCACGAACGGCCCTTTCACGTTGACGTCGAACGCCTGATCGAAATCCGCCTCGGTGGTGGAGAAATAGTCGTTGGGCACAAAACTAGACGCGCTGTTGATTAGGATGTCCACGTGGCCGAAGTGTGCCAACGCGCGCTCGCCCAGCTCGGCTGCCTGTTGCCAACTCCCCATATCGGCCTGATGCAAGAGGACGCGCCGACCCAGCGCCGCGATCTCCTGCGCAGTTTGTTGAGCGGCCTCGACGCTCCGGCCATAGTGCACCACAATGTCAGCACCTTCGCGAGCCAACATCATGGCGATCACCTTGCCCACGCGATGCGCCGCCCCCGTCACCAGCGCCACCTTACCTTGAAGTTTCATACAGTGTCAGATGTTATACTGAATTCGTATGTTCAGCGAGCTCATCGAGCGCATTCGGCGCAACCATGCGCTCGAGCACGCCACGCTGCGCCTCTTGGAATCACGACGCCCCAGCCTGCGCGCAGGTGGACGGGCGACGGCGCATGGCTTCTACCTCTACGGCGATCTGCCAGACGGCGCAACGGTACAGGCGGCCGCCGAGGAAGCCATTCAGCGCTTGCAAGCCGGCCAGCGCGAGCTGGCGATCCACCCCCGCTGCGGCACAAATGTGGTCGCCACAGGCGCGCTGAGCGGCGCGTTGGCCTTGCTCAGCATCGCACTCTCCGGTCGGAACACGCCGTGGTATGTGCAACTGCCGAACGCCATGCTCAGCGCGATGATCGGCGCGCTCTTGGCCGTGCCGGTCGGGACGTGGATGCAAGCGCACCTCACCACCTCAGCCAACACCACCGGCGCGCGCGTGCGGCGGGTTCATAGCAAGTCGGTAGGTCAAATGACCGCCCACTTTGTGGAGACCGAGCACCCGCCGGCGCGCCAGTAGCAAAGGCAGCCAAGCCGGAACGCGCTGCCCTTCGGGGCAGTACAGAGGCGTTCAGCCAAGAGGACGATCAAAAGTCGCGCTCAACCGCTCTAACAAGCGCCAGGCATCTCGGTCATTTGGGTCAGCAAGCACGGCCTGCCGAAAGGCCGCGATCGCTTGTGCGATCTCACCGCGGTCGCGGTAGATCAGGCCCATGTTGTAGGCCACGTTGTGGGCCAATGGGTCGATGTCCAGCGCGCGCTGAAATGCCGCCAGCGCGCGACGCTGCCGGTCATCGGTCGCAGTGGCTGGGTTGCCCAGATAGGCCGCCCCTAGGTTGATCCAAAGTTGGGCGTAATCCGGATGGCGCTCGACAGCGACCTCCAGCACGCTGACCGCCAGCGCGTATTTGCCGGCCATGATATAGGCACCGCCCAAATTGAGCGCAGCATCCGGATGGTCTGGTTTCAGTTTATGTGCGCGCTCCAGAAAGGGCAGCGCATCATCCGGCCTGCGTTGGCTGAGCAGTTGTGTGCCTTGGGTCAGGCTATCGCGAAACTGCTTCTCGTGGCGCTCGCGCAGCCAGGCATCCAGTCGGGCTTGCTCGGGATCGTCGGAGGAAGAGCGCATCGAGATCTAAAACCCCTCAAGCCTGCTGAGGTTAGCGATGCCATCGGCCTGTGCGACGATCCGGCGCAACAGGGCCAAACGCGCCGCGCGCAGGGCCAAATCATCGGCCATCACCAAAACCTCATCAAAGAAACGATTGATTAGCGGCGTGAGCGCGCGCAGGTTAGCGACCAAGCCATACACATCGTGGGGCACAGGCAAAGCCTCAACCGCCTGGGCGAGGGCACGGCTGGCCGGCTCGTCATCTGCACCCGGCGACGCGCTATCGGCCGGCTGGGACCGCACGATGCGCGCGCAGCGCGCGTAGGCAGCCAACGTCGCTGACCAATCCGCAGCGGCGACGGCCTCGCGCAACTGCACCAAATGACGCAGCGCGCGCGCCGGGTCATCGCCGGCCTCGTCCACCACGGCATCCACCACATCGTGGCGATACCCCTCATCAAGGAAATGCTGCCGCTCGCGCTCCAGGATGAAGTGGTGGGCGGCGCGTAAAACGTCCTCGCCGGCGGGGACGGGCAGGCCGCTGAGGGCCTTCGCCAGCCCATCTCGCAGCGAGAACGTCCGCCCGCTGGCCAGCAGATTTTGCACGATGCCGATGGCGGCGCGACGCAGGGCAAAGGGATCGGCGCTGCCCTTCGGCGCCAGGCCGACTGCGAAGAGGCCAGCGATGCTATCGAGCTTGTCGGCCAGCGAGACGATCAGGCCGGCTTCGGTCTTTGGCGCGGCGTCGCCGGCGAAGCGCGGCAGATAGTGCTCGAAGATCGCCTCGGCGACCGCCTCGCGATCCGGATCTTCGCTGGTGCGCCGGTGATACTCCCGCCCCATCACGCCCTGCAGCGCGGTGATCTCCACCACCATGCTGGTGGCCAGGTCAGCCTTGCACAGCCGCGCGGCTTTGCGCGCCACGTCGAGCGCCCGGCCGCTGATGCCGAGCTGCTGTGCGATCGGTTCAACAAGGGCTTCGATCCGCCGCACCTTATCCAGCATCGAGCCGAGCTTGGCCTGGAAAGTGATCGTGGCGAGGCGGGGCAAGTAGGCCTCCAGCGGCTTACTGAGGTCTTGGCGGAAGAAATACGCCGCGTCGGCGAAGCGGGCGCGCACCACGTCTTCGTTGCCCTTGCGCACCTCATCGGCATGTGCGCTGCCGCCATTGCGCACGGTGACGAAGTAAGGCAGCAACGCCTGGCCATCCGGGCGCATGACGGTGAAGTAGCGCTGCTTCTTGCGCATCACCGCGGTGAGCACCTCCGCCGGCAGCTCCAAAAACGCCTCGTCGAATTGGCACAAGATCGCCGTAGGTTGCTCAACCAGGTTGGTCACTTCGTCGAGCAAGGCGTCGTCGGGCGCGACATACCCGCCAACGGCAGACGCGGCGGCGTTCACCTGGCGCTGAATCTCGGCGCGGCGCGCGCGCATCTCGCCCAGGATGTGATGCGCCTCAAGCTGGGCCAGGTAATCCTCGGCGCTGGCCAGCGTGAAGGCCGGTGAGCCTTCCCCTCGCGGCCCATAGCTCACCCGCCCCGATGGCACGCCGGCAAAGGCAAACGGGATGACGTGCTCGCCCAGCAGCGCAACGATCCAGTTGATCGGCCGGGCGAACGCGACGTTGGTGAGGTTCCAACGCATCGTCTTCTCGAAGGTGATCTTCCCGATCGCCTGCGGCAGGGCGGCGGCGAGCACCTCGAGGGTGGGCCGGCCCGATTCGCGCCTGCGGGCATAGACATAGGCGCCGCCGGCGTCCTCTTTGACGATCAAATCGGTTGGCTCAAGCTGGAAGCGTTTGGCGAAGCCGATCGCAGCCTGGGTGGGGCGGCCCGCGCTGTCGAACGCGGCCTTGGCCGGCGGGCCTTTCACCAGCTCATCCACGTCGCGCTGGCGCGCAGCCACGTCCCTCACCAGCACGGCCGTGCGCCGTGGGGTGCCGATCAACGTCACGTCGCCGTGGTCAACGCGGGCCGCGTCGAGCGCTTCGATCACAAAGCGGCCCAGTTGCTCCTGGCAGGCGGGCACGTCGTCCGCCGGTAGTTCCTCAGTGCCCAGCTCGATGAGCAACGTCTGGGGCCGATCGCCGGCGACTGGCAATTCAGGCGGCGATGTCTCGGGCGCTTGCGCTGCCGGCACGCCCCATGGAAATCCGAGCTTCTTGCGCTGTTCCGTGTATCGCGCGGCCACCTCGCGGGCCAGGTCGCGCATGCGCCCGATGAAGCGTTGGCGCTCGGTCACGCCGATCGCCCCGCGCGTGTCCAGTAGGTTGAAGGCGTGAGAGCACTGTAGGATGTAGTCGTAGGCCGGCAGCACCAAGCCGGCCTCCAGCGCGCGCCGACTCTCTCGCTCATACGTGTCAAACAGCATCTGGAGCGCGCCGACATCCGCCTGCTCAAAGGCATACGCGCTGCGCTCTTGTTCTTCGATCAACCGCACGTCGCCATACGTGCGGTCCTCGCTCCAGCGCAGGTCAAAAACGCTGCGCACGCCCTGCATCGCCATGGCGATGCGTTCCAGGCCATAGGTGATCTCCAGGCACACCGGATCGAGCGTCTGCCCGCCGACCTGCTGGAAGTAGGTGTATTGCGTGATCTCCAAGCCATCCAGCCACACCTCCCAGCCCAGCCCCCACGCACCGATCGTCGGCTGCGCCCAGTTATCCTCGACGAAGCGGATGTCGTGGCGCGCCAGGTCAATGCCCAGCGCGCGCAGGCTATCTAGATAGATCTCCTGCGACCGCTCCGGCGGCGGCTTGAGGATCACTTGGAACTGGGTATGGGTGTAAAGCCGGTTGGGGTTTTGGCCGAAGCGGCCGTCATCGGGCCGCACCGAAGGTTCGACATAGGCCACGTTCCATGGCTCTGGGCCGAGCACGCGCAGGAAGGTGGCGGGGTTCATCGTGCCCGCGCCGACGACTTGGTTATAGGGTTGCCATATCAAACACCCCCGCTCAGCCCAAAACGACTGCAAGGTGAGGATGAGGTCTTGGAAGGTGCGCATGCAGCCGCTATTGTATCTTTGGCGGCTCTAGACAGACAGGAGCATATTCCAGAGCTAACATCGTAGCCACGCAGCTACGCATGCCTGACCCTATATCATGCCAAGCAGCCGCACTTGCTAAAGGGAGTGTTTCAATTTGGAATGAAAGGCTACATCGTTGGGCACATGTTTTGGTCATCACAAGCGCATCGCTCACGTCATCGCAGCGAAGCATCGAGCGGGTCGGCGATGCTTAGCGTATTCAGCGCATCAGGGTCACCACTATCCTGCCTCACCCTGTCTTTCTAGCGCAAGCGAAGAGTCTAGACTCGCACCCCAATCGAATTACTGCGGCGTCACTAGCTTTGCGGCGCAGCAACATGGATGAACTCATGAGAGGCTAGCTGAGCAGGATTTAGATGCTTTGCGTGTGGGGCGCAGCGGCGCTGCACCTCTGAGCACGACAGGCTGGCACAGCGAGTGATTCGTGAACGGGCACGTGTCGATAAATATCCTTTCCATCGTGCCACTCCCCACAAAGTACAATTCCCGAACTGGCAGGTGGAACGTGCATACCTTCAACCGAATCTTCGTCCTCGTCATGTTGAGCCTGCTGCTGGTGCTGGGCGCGTTTGTGCTGATCGCGCCGGCTGCCTGGCTGAGCCTGATGCAATCAATTGCCGACTGGTTTCGCAGCACCGTCTTCGTCGCTTATTCGGACACCGGTCGCGTGCTGGCGCGCGTGCTCATGGCCATTGTGTGGGCGGCGTTGATCGGCTTCTTGATCTGGCTGGAGCTGCGCCAGGGCAGCTCGCGCGACATCGAGATCGTCCATCATGCCGGCGAGAGCACCATCCGCATCAGCACCGAAGACGTGCGCGAGCGCGTCAAGGCCCAAGTGGATGCCATTCCTGGCGTGGTTGGCTCGAAAGTACACGTGATCGGCCGTGATCGCGCCGTGGAGCTGAAGCTGGACGTGACGGTGACAAGGGACTTGGATCTGGTGGCCAAAGCCGAGGAGGTGGCGCTGGTCGCGCGCCAGGTGGCCCAAGACCAGCTTGGGTTGCGGCTGGCAGGTAAGCCGCAGGTGTCAATCCGGGCCAAGGCCGGCAAGTCCCCTATCGCGCCCGCTCCCGCCCGACCAGCGGCGACGCCCGTCGTCGAGCCTGCATCCTCGCCGGCGCCATCATTCGCCGATCAACCCGTTGTCTCAACCGAGCAACCCACTGCCGGCGACGAACGCCCTGCGTGAGTCCACAATGGACGATTTGCCCGCACTGACCAACGACGCGCCTCCTGCGCTCTCGCTGGCTGCTCAGGTAGAGGCCTTGTTGTTTGCTTCGGGTGAGCCGGCGACGGTTAATGCGCTGGCGGCAGCGCTGGGCGCGACGCTGAACGAGGTCGAAGCTGCGCTCGAGTCGCTGGCCGATCACTACCAGTCGCGCGGCATCCGGCTACAGCGCCTCGGCAATCGCGTCCGCCTGGTCACCGCCCCGGAGCTTGCCGAGCGCATCCAGCGTTTCCTCGGCCTGGAGGAAAGCACGCGCCTCTCGCCGGCAGCGCTGGAGACGCTGGCCATCATCGCCTATAACCAGCCGATCACCAAGCCGCAGATCGAGATGATCCGCGGCGTGAATTGCGACGGCGTGATCAACACCCTACTGGCGCGCAACCTGATCCAGGAGCTGGGGCGGGCTGAGACAGTGGGACATCCCATGCGCTATGGGGTCTCGTTCGACTTCCTCAGCCATTTTGGCTTGCGCGGCGTGCATGAGCTGCCGCCGGTTGAGAACCTCGACCAGCTCCCCACCGCAGCGCAACCTCCTGCGGGAGGCGACGCGCCCGCGGATGGCGAGCCCCGTTAGCCATGCGCTTGCAAAAGCTGCTGGCGCAAGCAGGACTGGGCGCGCGGCGCAAGTGCGAGGCGCTGATCGCAGCCGGCCGCGTGACGGTCAACGGCCAGGTGGCCGTGCTCGGCACCGTCGTCTCGCCGCACGATGAGGTGCGCGTAGATGGCCGGCTGCTTGCGCCGCCGGAGGAGAAGGTCTATATCGCGCTGCATAAGCCAGTTGGCTACCTCTCCGACCGCAGCGTGGCCGGCGCAAAGACGGTGTTCGACCTGGTTCACCTGCCGCAGCGGCTGTTCGCTGTAGGCCGGTTAGATAAGGACACCAGCGGCCTGATCTTGCTGACCAACGACGGCGCGTTTGCCCATCGCCTGGCCCATCCCCGTTTTGAGCATGAGAAGGAATATCACGCCCTGGTGGCCGGCTATCCCACCGAAGCGACGCTGGCGCGCTGGCGCAGCGGGGTATGGCTGGCCGGCGAGCAGCGTCCCACCGCGCCTGCTGACGTCTCCGTGATCCATCCTCAGCCGCCTTTGCCCGATGACCGAATGGCGGCGACCTGGCTGCGGATCGTGATGCGCGAGGGGCGCAAGCGCCAAATCCGGCGCGTGGCCAAGCTGCTTGGCCATCCTGTCCTGCGCCTGATGCGCGTCCGGTTTGGCTGCGTGACGTTGGGTCAACTAAAATCAGGTCAGTGGCGCAGGCTCACTCAAGCCGAGGTGGCTGCGCTGATGCAAGGGAGGAATGGTGATGTCCCACAAGCATCCTGTGCGCACGATCGCCATTGACGGCCCGGCGGGCGCGGGCAAGAGCACGCTGGGCCTGGGTCTGGCTCGCCACCTAGGGTTCCTCTACTTCGATACTGGAGTGACCTATCGCGCGGTGGCGCTGGCCGTCTTACGGCGCGGGATCGCGCCCGAAGACGAGGCGGCTGTCTCTGCGCTTGCCGAGGGATTGCACATCGAGGTGTTGCCGCCACGACCAGACGATGATCTGCCATATTTGGTTCACTTGGATGGCCAGGATGTGACCCACGCATTGCGCAGTCCAGAGGTGGACGCCGTGGTGTCCATCGTGGCGGCGTTTCCGCGCGTCCGGCGGGCGATGGTGGCCCAACAACGGCGCATCGCCAGCGGCCGGCAGGCCGTGGTAGTTGGGCGGGACATCGGCACGGTGGTGATGCCAGACGCCGACTTAAAGATCTACCTAGATGCCTCGCTGGAAGCGCGCGCTGCGCGGCGACACCTCGAGTTAACCCAGCGCAACGTCGCCAGCCGTTACAGCGATGTGCTGGAGGGCCTGCGTCAGCGCGATCGGTTGGACTCCTCGCGCGCCGACTCGCCGCTGCGCCCGGCGCACGATGCGGTCATCCTGGATAGCACGGAGCTGAGCGCGGAGGAAACGCTGGCACAGGCGCTCGCGCTGGTCGAGGCGCGCAACGCTGCCCTCGCGCCCCATCAGTCTGCGCCATGACGCGCTCACTTGCTCGCACCCCCGGCAAGCGGTCGGCCTTCAGCCGGCGTTGGAGGTGGAACAAGCGCGCGCCGCTGCGCGTGTTCTACAACGCCTGGCTGCGGGCATGGTATCGCCTGGGCATGCGCCACCGCGTCGTTCACCCCGAACACATGCCGCCGACGGGCGGGACGATCGTGATGATCAACCACGTGAACTGGGCAGATCCGTTCGTGGTGTTGGCGGCGCTGGGCCGGCCGATCACACCGATGGCCAAAGTGGAGGCCTTCGAGGACTGGCGCGTGCGCTGGCTGGTCGCCCCTTACGGCGCGATCCCCGTTCACCGCGGGGCGGTGGACGTGCAAGCGATCAAGGCCGCGACCGAGGTGCTCAACGCGGGTGGGGTCGTGTTGATCTCGCCGGAGGGCACGCGCAGCAAGACAGGCGGGCTGATCCAAGGTCAGGAAGGGTTGGCGTTCTTGGCCGTGCGCACCGGCGCGTGGGTGGTGCCGGCGGGCATCGTCGGCACGCCCGACATCCTGCCGTCCCTCCTTCGGCTGCGGCGCGCCGAGGTGACGATCACGCTGGGCGCGCCGTTCAAGTTGACCGCTGAGGACAACCCACCTTCGCGCGAGCAGCTGCTGGCGCTGACCGATTTCGCCATGCGCCGGCTGGCTGCCGTTCTCCCGCCGCACATGCGCGGCGTGTATGCCTGAGCGATGGGGCTCATACAGTCCGTTGACCCCGGCAGCCTGGCCGATCAGGCTGGCCTGCGCCCAGGGGACGATTTGATCGCCATCAATGGCCATACGCTGCGCGACGTCATAGACGCGCAGTTCTACGCTGCCGACGAGGTGCTCACCCTGCGCTTCGTTCGCGCCGGCGTGACGCACGATGTCACCGTTCGGCGGGCCTTCGGCCAGGCGTTGGGCATCCAGTTCGCCCATCCCACCTTCGACATAGATATTCGGCGCTGTAATAACTTGTGCCCGTTCTGTTTTGTGCTGCAGAACGCGCCGCGCATGCGCCGCACGCTCTACATCAAGGATGATGACTATCGCTACTCCTTTCTGTTTGGCCATTTCGTCACGCTCACCAACCTGAGCGAGGAGGACTGGGCGCGCATCGCGGAACAGCGCCTGTCGCCGCTTTACGTCAGCGTGCATGCCACAGATCTGGAGACGCGCCGGCGCTGTTTGCGCAACCCCCACGCGCCCGACATCATGGCCCAACTGCGCTGGTTGGCCGACCACGGCATCACCACCCACACTCAGTTGGTGATCACGCCTGGGCTAAACGATGGCCCACGGATGGAGGAGAGCGTCCGCCAACTGGCAACGCTTTATCCTCACGTGATGTCGGTGAGCGTTGTGCCGGTCGGCCTCACCCGCCACCATAAGTATGGCTACCGTCCACATACGCCGGCGGAAGCACTGGCCACCCTCGAACGGGTTGAGGCTTGGCAAGCGGAGTACCGCCGAACCTTCGGCGTCGGCTTCGTATACGCCACGGACGAATGGTATTTGCTCGCCGGTCGCCCCGTGCCGGCCAAGCGAGCGTACGACGGCTTGGCGCTGCAGGCCAATGGCCTGGGCATGGTGCGCGACTTCCTGGACGAGTGGCGACGGGTTAAGCGCAACGAGCTGCCGATGATTCGTCGCGCACACGCGCTGTTTCAAGCGGCCAGCCTGGTCACCGGCACGCTCTTCGCCCCCACCCTGACGAGCGCAGCGCATGCGTTTAGCCGCTTAACCGGCATCCCGCTGCGCGTCTTCCCCATCGTCAACGAACAGCTGGGCGAGACGATCACCGTCGCCGGCCTGCTCTGCGGCCAGGACGTCATCTGTCAACTGCGCAACGCCGATCTGTGCGGCGATTTGGTCATTCTGCCGCGCCTGATGTTCGATCATCCCGACGGCGTTGCGCTCGACGATGTGTCGCCAGCGGACATCGCCCGGGCGCTAAAAAAGACGGTCGCGCTGGCCGACTGCATGGGCGATGTGCTCGATGCGCTGCTCGGAAATAGTAAACTTCTATACGCACCGGCTGCTGACATGCCGGCTGTCACGCCGATGCAAGCAGGCGGCTGGGCGGTGGAGAAGTATCTTTAAGTCATACAAATCTAAGATTTGGTTACTGCCTATGAAGAGACACCTATCACTGTTAATCGCTGCGATGTTGATCGTTGTTTCGTTCGGCATGCAGGCCGTGCGTGCCCAGGGAGGTGTGGAGCTGACGGTGACCACGCCCTTCCTCAACGTGCGGGAAGGGCCCAGCACGGGCAACGCGATCATCGGTCGGCTGACCTGTGGACAGAAGGTGATGGCCGATGCCAAGACTGCTGACGGTGCTTGGTATCGGATCAACTACAATGGTCGCCAGGCGTTCGTCTTTGCCCAGTTCGCTGTGCCGGGCGGCACGTGTCAGTCCAGTGCGCCCGC
>JAGHYX010000218.1 GCA_017743375.1 Chloroflexota bacterium | reverse complement strand
TACTTCGACGCAATAGAGCTGGCCGATGTTTATATGCCGCTTGTTCAGCATCCGACTGCACAATCCGAGGCCCACGAGGAGGTCGCATGACTGCCACGCATCTGCAGTTGCGCTTTACTTTGTTAAGCGACGCTACATTTGGACGGGGCGATGGCGTGGCCGGCCTGGTGGACGAAGAAATTGAGCATGACACCTTTACTGGCTTGCCGTATTTACGCGGCCGCACGCTCAAAGGGCTACTGGTTGAGGAGTGCGCCAACATCTTGTATGTCCTGCGCGGCAATCCTGCTTACAATTTACTTCAACAAGCCGCGCGCGATCTGTTTGGCAACCCTGGCAGCACATTAGATGACGACGGCTTGCTGCACATTGGCCATGCGCAGTTGCCACAGACGCTGCGCGATGCCATTGCAACGGACGTCGAAGCTGGGCGCTTGAGCGCGAACGACATACTTGAATCGCTCACTGCTATTCGACGTCAAACGGCGATTGACGACAGTGGCGCTCCGGAGCGAGAGAGCCTACGCGCCATGCGCGTGCTGTTACGCGACCTGCCGCTACAAGCTGACTTGACCTCCGAGGCGCCAATAAGTGATCACCATCGTGCTCTGCTGGTTGCCTGCGCGCTTGGCTTACGTCGCGCCGGCATCGGGCGCAACCGCGGGCGCGGTCGCCTCGGCAAGATGCAGTTGCATGACCTCTTGATCACCGAAGGTGAGACAGAGATTACGCAGAAGGCGTTTGATAAGTTCGCCACTTTAGTGAAGGGACAGCAAGGATAAGGCAATGGCAGTGTTGACTTATCAGATCAGATTGTTGGAGCCGGTGCTGGTGACTAAGCTAGACGGTGACCCAAACAGCAATATTTCGTACGACTATTTACCAGGCAGCGTGCTGCGCGCGGCGCTGCTCGGACGCTTTGCGAGTGACAACAACGTGGCGGTGAAGGATGTGTTGGAAGACGAGCGAACCAAAGCAGACGCAGCGCGCCTGTTCTTCGGGCACGCGCGCTTTCTTAACGCCTATCCAGTTGACCGCCTCAACAACCGCACCTTGCCCAAGCCATTATCCTGGCGGCAAAGCAAATCAGCCCGCGCAAACACCCGCGACGATGAAAAGCACAAAGTGCCAATTTACGACTTCGCCATTGAGCAGCGTGATAACGAGCAATACCAACGTGCAGAGGGTGCTTTTTGCTTCGTGGATTATCGGGGCAGTGTTGCGCGCTTAGTCTCGCCGGAACGGCAAGTGATGATTCATACCCAGCGCGCCAGCCAGGATGGAAGGCGCAATTACGGTCGCGCGCTGAAGAATGATGGGGCAGTATATCGCTATGAATCACTCGCTGCTGGGCAGGTCTTCGCGGCTGCGATCCTATGTGACGATGCCGATGCTAAGCTATTTGAGCGACTGTTGAGGGGTGAATATTCGCTCGGCGGCGCGCGCACGGCTGGTTACGGCCGGGTGCGTATCGAGAATGCGGAGTGCGCAGACGCATGGCGCGAAGCGCCGGGCCAAATCGAGGACTCCGCCCACGAGCTGATCGTCACGCTCGCCAGCGACGTGCTGCTGCGCAATGCCTATGGCCAATATGTCGCAGATGCTGAGCTGCTGGCTCGACACATTGCCGAACGTCTTGGGGTTGAGGCACCGCTTGAACAGGCATTCGTAAGCGCGCATCCTGTCGGTGGATTCAATCGCAAATGGGGGCTGCCTCTGCCTCAAGCCCTGGCCTTCGAGATGGGCAGCGTGCTTGTGCTCAAGCTGGCTCAGCCGGTGAGCGCCGACCAATTGCGCGCTCTTGAGGAGAGCGGCATCGGCGAGCGCCGCGTAGATGGCTTCGGCCGTTTGGTATTTAACTGGCAGTATTGTGAGCAACTCTCTATAGAAGCACCTGTGCGAAGCGAGCCAGCCCCGAAGAGTATTGGTGGGGATGCGCTGAGCAAAGAAGTTGCGCAGCGCATGGCCGAAAGGATACTGAGGGCGCGAATGGAAGCGCAGCTCATGGCCCAAGCTGGCAGAATCCACATTGAGCGTTCGCCTGGAAGGACGCAGCTTTCTCGTCTGCGCAACATCGTATTAGATGAACTACGCCAACCCAAGCCAACC
Organism: Chloroflexota bacterium; assembly: GCA_017743375.1. GTDB lineage: Bacteria > Chloroflexota > Anaerolineae > J036 > Brachytrichaceae > JAAFGM01. Next base: position 1,685 of record JAGHYX010000218.1, on the reverse strand, counting down.
CAGATCACACGCGGTCAGGAAACGAAAAGCCGCATTCAGTGGTTTCTGGAGGACATTCTTAAACGGCAGGTGACACGCGACGCCTGGATGCGTGCGCGCATCGAGTCAGATGGCAAACCGCTGATTAAGTGGATAAAAGAAGTGTATGACGCTGACGTTAATAACGCTGATAAGTGGCGAGAGGCTATTGGTCTAAAGGATGAGGAAGTTCCAAAGGTTAAGGTAGGTGATGATGTATCTGCTGAGCTAACTGCAATGATGCGACGTGAATTCAGCTTGCGCTTGATTGCCGAGGTGCTAAAGCGCGCGGCCAAGCAGCAAAGGTGATACAGAATGGGTGCTACTGCTTTTAGTAATGCTTTCTGGACCGGCGAACGCTCGCGCGGCATCAAAGCCCGCATCGTGGTTGAAGGCGAGCTAGTCTTGCTCACCCCCGCCCACTTTGGCAACGGCGATGGCAGCGACGCGACGGATATGCCATTGCTCACAGATTCGCTCGACCCAACCCGCCCGCTGTTGACCGGCGCATCGCTGGCCGGCGCGCTGCGCGCCTATTTGCGCCGCTTTAGCGGCAACAACACTTCGCTCGACCAAGCGCTCTTCGGCGGAGCAAAAGGCGACGATGCGGGCGAGCAAAGCCCTTCGGATGCGGGCGAGCAAAGCCCTTTGATCGTGGACGACGCGCTCGGTCAGGCCGCCGGCGTCGAGCTGCGCGACGGTGTGAAACTCGACCCAACCACGCGCACCGCTGCGGAAGGCGCGCTGTTCAACGTCGAGACCTGGGCAGCGGGCACGACCTTCCCCCTGCGCCTGGAGCTGGTCGTGCTTGGCAGAAAGGGTCAACCAGAAGCGGCCATGCAAGCCCTGGCCGCGGCGCTCACTGGCCTGAGCAACGGCAGCATCACCCTGGGCGCGCGCAAGCGGCGCGGCTACGGTCAGGCGCGCGTAGCGAGATGGCTAGTGCGCCGGTTTAACCTCGCCGAAAACGTTGACGACCTGCTTGACTGGCTGCGCAACGGCAACGATAGGCTTGCGGCTAACAATAAAACACAGAGCGTGGATGCAGTGGACGGCAACGGCAGACCACTGCCCGACGACGCGCTAATGCGTGCGTTGCTGAAGGCGTTTGGCTCTGCTGCTCAGCCGATCGCCAACCGGGAACACGTCTTCCTCTTGACCGCCGAGTTCGGCCTCGAATCTTCGTTGCTCATCCGTGGGAGCACCGGCCGCGACGACCTCGGACCGGACATGGTGCACTTGCACTCGAGGCGTGACGGCCGGTTGAAGCCAATCGTCTCTGGCACGTCGCTGGCCGGCGCGCTGCGCGCCAGGGCGACGCGCATCCTCAACACGCTTAACCCGAACAAAACCCAGCAAATCATTGCCGAGATGTTCGGGCCGGAGATGAAAGGCAAGGTGACGCCCAAGGCCAGCCGCGTCATTGTCGAGGAGTGTGAGGTCGTCAACGCGGTGACCGAGCTGGTGCAGAACCGCATCCGCATTGACCGCTTTACCGGTGGGGTGGTAGAAGGCGGGCTGTTCAGTGAGCAGCCGGCCTTCGGCAAGCCGGACACGCGCCTCACCATCCGCCTGCGCCTGCTCGACCCGAAAGACCATGAAATCGGTCTGTTGTTGCTGCTGCTAAAGGATCTGTGGACCGGAGACCTGCCGCTGGGCGGCGAGAT
>JAGHYX010000052.1 GCA_017743375.1 Chloroflexota bacterium | reverse complement strand
ACTCCCGCGGCGCTTATTGCCTCCGCGGGGCTATCTTTTGAGGACCGCTTCTCCCTCCTGTCGGGACGAGCCATCGGCGTTCCATGCTGCGGTGGCTTCTCTGCCCGCTGATTCCATCGCGGATGTGTTCCCGGTGTTGTTCAGCGATTCCCTGGGAGTGAGCTCTCGCCGTTCACGGCAGCCAGGATGAGCATCGTGAGTGAGCGGATCTATCCGTCCTTGCCGACGACGAGGGTCGGGTATGTCTCCAGGATACACGCTCAGCGCCTTTTGTTGATGACTGCCTCCTCGCTCATACCACAGAGTTGGAGCGGTGATTAGCTCCGGCTGCTCCCCTGCCCGCGCTGCTCCTATGTCGCGCGGTATACTCCCGGTGTTCGCGAACAGACACCTCAAAACACATACGGAGCGCACGATGACGCTTGCTGAGAGCATCCAGGCCATGGTGGCGAACTTCAACCCCGCGCTGGCCAAGGGGATCAATGCGGTGATCCAGCTTAACGCGACAGGTGATGGCGGCGGTAGCTATGCGTTGTCCATCGCCGATGGCAAGCTGGAGGTCACCGAGGGCGTCGCCGACCAGCCAACGGTCACCATCAACGTGGCAGCGCAAGACTGGGTGGACATCATCGCTGGCCGGCTGGACCCGACTAAGGCCTTTATGAGCGGCAAGCTGCGCATCGCTGGCGACCTCGGCCTGATGATGCGCTTCCAGCGCATGTTCATGCCTTCCTAGCCGGCCGGGATGGCAAGCCCCCTGGACGCGATCGCTAGCGCGTGGCGCACCGATGGACCGGAAGGCGTAGCGAGGTTATGCGCGCCGGATGCTGCGTGGATCGTGGACGGCCAGACCCACGCAGGGCGCGCGGCCATCGCGGCGTGCCTGCGCGCGCTCGGCGATTCACCCGACTCGGTGCGCATCTACGTCCGGCGCGCGTTTTGTGACCTGCGTGAACCCGAATGGTGGGCCGGCGAGTGGGTGATGCGCAGCTCACCGGATGGGCAGCGTTGGCGCGAGATAGAACAAGGCGTCTTGCTCCAGCTCCGGGGCGATCAAATTGCCTATTTGCGCCTCCACAGCGACCAGCGCAGCGTCCGCGAGGTGACGGCGGATGCGCCGCTGCGCGCGGAGCCATGGCCGCCGGCCATCCCCGCGCCGGCGCGGGTTATGACCCACGAAGAGATCCTGGCCGTGCACCTGCGCCATACCACCCAGGGTTGGGCGCGCGGGGACGCCGAGACCGTGGTGAGCTGCCACGCGCCGGAAAGCGTGATCCACACCACCTTCGAGGTCGTCTGCGGCCATGATCAGCTCCGCAGGGCCGTGCTGGCTTATCACGAGAACTACGCCGACACGGTCATCACCGTCCACCGCGTTGTATACAGCGGGGAATATCTGGCCATCCACCAAACCTGGACCTGCACCAACCGCAAGACGGGCGTCCGCGCGGGGGACGAGGACTTAAACATCGGCGTGTTGCAGGATGGCAAGTTCTGGCGCTGGCGCGAATACTACGACAGCCGCACCTCGGCCCAGACGCTGGCGCAGACCGCCTTCGGCAGGCCAGAGGCAGCGTGATCCAGGCTCATCATTGGTAGAGCGTCTGAAACAGCGCCGGCGCGTATGCCTCGACGATCTCGCTGGTGATGCCGCCTGACCGGATGATGTCGCGGTAAAGCCATGCGCTGCGCCGGAATTCGCGCGCTTGCGTCTTCGGGTCCATCGCCACCAACCCAAACTTCATTCGCCATCCCTCCCCCCACTCGAAGTTGTCCACAAAGCTCCAGTGGTAATAGCCGCGCACATCGTAGCAGGACTGGATGGCCTGCCATGTGGCGTGCAGATGCTGGATGAGAAACGCCGGCCGCAGGTCGTCGTCGTGATCGGGCAAGCCGTTCTCGGTAATGTAGATCGGCAGCCTGTAGCGCGCCAGATGTCGGACGAAGCGCAGGATGCCCTGGGGGTAGATCTCCCCAAAGTTGAAGTCGGTCATCATCACGTCCTGCGGGTAGATCAACAGTTCGCTGAAGAACGTCTCGCGCTTGGTGTGGTCGAACGCGACGCGGTGGCGCGTGTAATAGTTCAGGCCGATCCAGTCCAGCGTGCCGCGCAGCTTGCGCGCGCTGGCCGGCGCGCCGCGCCTGAGCACCAGGTGCCACTTCCCGTGGATCAGCGCGTCGAGCACGCTTTGATTGAACATGCTGTTCAGGGCGCGGGCGACGAGCGCGTCCAACGGATGGCCGGGGCGCATCGGCTCGAAGTAGCGCATGTGATGCGCGATGCCCACGCGCGCCAGGCGCTGGTTTTGATGAAGCACCTGATAAGCCGCCGCATGCGCGATCAACATATTGCGCATCACGTTCGCCGTGCGAGAGACATCTTGCACGCCTGGCGGCATCCTGCCGCCGGAGAGGTAACCCATCACAGCATAGACGTTCGGCTCGTTGATGGTGCACCATAGGTCGCACAGGTCGCCCAGGGCACGGACCACCGTCTCGACAAAGCGGCAGAAGCGCGGCACCACCAGGTCGGCATCCTCCCAGCCGCCCCGCTCCTCCAGCCACCAGGGGTTGGTGAAGTGGTGGAGCGTGACCATCGGCTCGATACCGCGCTGGCGCAGGGCGAGCAGCATGGCGCGATAGCGGTCCAGCGCTGCGCTATCGAAGCGGCCCTCGCGCGGCTCGATGCGGCTCCATTCCACCGAAAGGCGATGCGCGTTCAGCCCCAGCGTCACCATGCGGTCAAAGTCGGCTTCCGCGTCGTTCCACCAATTACAGGCCAGGCCGGAGCTATCGCCGTTCATGATGCGGGCATGGGATTGCTCCCAGCGCCACCATTGGTTATTGGTGTTGTTGCCCTCAACCTGATGCGCAGCGGTGGCCGTGCCCCATTTGAAATCGCGGGGAAAGTACAAAGCAAACGTGGGCCTGGACATACGCGATGCGACAGAGAATGATAGCGAGGTTTTGGCCGCTTTACGCGGCCAGGCCGGTGGTCTTGCGCCACCGGCAGGCTTGTTGGAACAACCACCAGCGCAGCGGAGAACGCACGTCCACCCAGGCGCCGATATAGCGCACGACCTGCCCGCCGAAGCCACGCTTGAAGCGATACACCCCCCACAGGCCGTCGCTGCGCCGCTCAAAGTTTGCCTCCAACGTGGCCTCGTCTTCGTCGGGTATCCCCCACAGGTCGTATGTCTTGCAGCCGCGCCGGCGCGCCCAGAGCATCGCCTCCCACTGTAGAAGATAGGTGGGCATCAGTTCGCGCTGCTGGTCGCTGCTCGCGCCATATAGGTAGATGGCGCGCTCGCCAACCGCGGCCACGACCAGCGCGGCGAGCGGCTGTTGCTGATACTCCGCGATCAGCAGACGCGCCGGCGCGTCCTCGCCTTGGGCGAAGAGGCGCAGGAAGTCCCGGTAGTAGTCAAGCGTATGGATGGAGAATTGGTCGCGTTCGGCGGTCGTGCGCAGCAAGCGATAGAAGAGGGGAGCATCCTCCACACCGCCTGCGCGCACCGTCACGCCTCGGCGGCGGGCCAGGCCGATGTTATAGCGCGTCTTCGGCTTCATCGCCGCCAGCATGTCCACGTCCTCGTCCACGTCCAAGTTCACCCAGATCGTGCGGCGCGGCTGCACGCTAAAGTGCGCCGGCTTCAGCCCCAGGCGCGCCAGCAGGCGCTGATCAGAGGGCGTATCCAGCAGATCCGGTTCGACCACAGTGGCGAACACCCTCAGCCTACAGCCCAGGCTGCGCACAGCGTGGAGCGCTGCGGCGGCGCTCGCTTCGTCGTCCCAGTCCACCACCGGCCCATGCGGCACGTAGCCAATGCGGCCTAACCCGTAGGGCAGCGCGCGCATCAACATCATCACCATGCCGATCGGCTGCTCGCGATTGGTGAAGATCGCCGACCAGTTTGCATGCCAGCCGTGCGCTGCCTTCAGCCTTCCCCAGGCGTGGGTTTGCAGCAGATGACCGTGCGGATGTCGTGCGACAAGGGCATCCCACTCCGTTGCGGATAGCTCTCGCAAGCGGGTGTAAGGAGGGAGGTAGCCTGAGCGCATGCTCACGCAGTAAAACATGCGTCGAGATGATGGGCGAACAACATCTCGACTTGAGAATCGGGGAACAGGGATTTGAACCCTGGACCTCTGCGACCCGAACGCAGCGCGCTACCAGGCTGCGCCATTCCCCGCTGTGCGAAGATTATACGACAGTGGTATTCGGAGTGCATTCATCGTGTGGGGCAGATGAACCTGTAAGATGCTCCGTCGCGCACAGCACGACACACCGAGTGAGCCACCTGTATTCCCATGCATAAATGCACCCTATATCCGCGCTACACGCTCACCATCAGCCGGCGTCGCTCCGCGCAAGGCGATGTTTGCTCACACCAGTCATAGATCACTTGCAGCTCGCCGATCACCACAGCGTTCGCCAGCTTGGCCAGCTTATAGAGCGTGGGCTTCATGTTCTTCACTTCATGATCGAGCCCGCGCTTCTTCAGCCAAGAGAAGGGCGGGATGTCAGGCACAGGGAACAATGGCCAGCGCATCAGGTTTGAAACCAACGTGGTACGGGCATCAAGCGGCTCCAGGTCAAATCCCCACAACTGGCCAAAGGGCGGCTTTTTGAAACCGGGCCCAGAGAGCCAGATGAACTGATAGGGTGGGTTATAGACCTGAATGTAAGAGCGCGTGGGATATTGATACCAGCCGATGCACTGGCGCGATTGGAACGCCGAGCCAACCCTCACTGGCGGCGGCGTGATCCACTTCACGTCCATCACCTCACCACTGCCGGCCAGCTCCGGATGGCGAGTCGGATCGCTGACGATGGCGAACAGCTCCTCGCAAGGCGCCGTGATCAAACCGGTGACAGTCACACTCGGGAACTTCACTTGATATCTACCTCTGAAAGCGAGTCAATTTGCCCGAATCTTCCCGAGTGAAACTGAGACTAGTCTTAGGTTTAGGTCGCATTTTGCATAAGAGATGGAACGAGAGGCTGGGCCAAGGCAACGCGTTGGCCTGCTCGGTCCTTTCCCCAGCCTGAGATGCCAGGAGCGCCACCCTGTCGAAAGCGCCCGTGAACGCCGGCAGGGGCGCCAGTGCGCCCTATGCTGTGAGCTTTGCGAGCGGCGTGTAGGGAGTTGCCATCGCCCACCCGGCGTTTCGCCCCTATCCATGAATGCACCCCATCTTCCCGCCCCCTGTACAATCTCAGCGCTCCGTATATGGGCAACGAGTTCGTCATTCGCGGGGGCAGAAAGCTGGAGGGTGAGGTCATCGCCTCTGGCAACAAAAACGCCGCACTGCCTTTGCTGGCGGCCAGCCTGCTGACCGATGAGCCACTCGTGTTGCATAACGTGCCGCGCATTCGGGACGTGGAGACCATGCTGCGCCTCATCCAGTCGCTGGGCGTCGCGGCGACCTGGATCGGGCCAAACAGCGTGCGGTTATGCGCCGCGAAGGCGGCCGTGCGGCAGCTCGACAAAGCGCTGTGTAGCGAGATCCGAGCCAGCATCCTGCTCGCCGGCCCGATGCTCGGCCGTTTCGGCGAGGTGCACCTGCATCCCCCTGGCGGGGACGTGATTGGCCGACGCCGCTTGGACACGCACTTCCTGGCGTTGCGCTCCCTGGGGGCGCGCGTCTCAGTCAATGGCCAGTTCGACCTTGTCGCTGATGGCTTAAGGGGAGCGGACATCCTGCTGGACGAGGCCAGCGTTACCGCCACTGAGAACGCGGTGATGGCGGCTGCCCTAGCCAGCGGCACGACTGTGTTGCGCAACGCGGCCAGCGAACCTCACGTCCAAGACCTCTGCCGCTGCCTGATTCAGATGGGCGCCTCTATTGAGAATGTCGGCTCGAACACCTTGGTGATCCACGGCCGCGAACGCCTGGGCGGGGCAGAGTTCACCCTGGGGGCGGACAATATCGAGGTGACCAGCTTTATCGTGATCGGCGCGCTATGTGGCGGCGAGCGCGGGCTGTGGATCCGCAACGCCGGCCCTGAGCATCTGGGCATGACGCGCCTGGTGTTGCGCCGGCTGGGGATCCACTTCGAGATCCATGGCAGCGACGTCTTCGTGCCGGGCAACCAGCGGTTGGTCGTTCAGCCGGAGTTCGACGGCTACATGCCGAAGATAGACGACAACCCCTGGCCGGCCTTCCCCGCCGACGCGATCAGCCTGGCGATCGTCGCGGCCACCCAGGCAGAGGGCAGCGTGCTGTTCCACGAGAAGATGTTCGAGAGCCGGCTGTATTGGGTGGACAAGCTGATCGGCATGGGCGCGCGGATCGTGCTCTGCGATCCGCATCGCTGCGTGGTGCAAGGCCCCAGCCGCCTGCGGGGCGATCGCGTGCAAAGCCCGGATATCCGGGCCGGCGTGGCGCTGGTGATCGCCGCGCTCTGCGCCGAGGGCGAGAGCGTCATCCAGAACGTCGGGCAGATTGACCGCGGCTACGAGCGCTTCGAGGAGAAGCTGCGCGCCCTCGGCGCAGACATCGTGCGCCGTTAGGCGATCGTCGGTCGCACCTTGGCCGCGCGCCACACGGCAGCGCGCAACAGCAACCCACCACCGACGAGCCAGGTCATCATCACCGCGTTGACCATCATCGCCGGCACCAACGCGGCTGGGTCGCCGTTAATCCACGGCAGCGGGGGGTAATAGCCATATCCCCCTAGCCGGCCAACAGCGATCGGCGCATAGTCCACGATGTCGCTCAGCACAAACCAAGCCAGCACGAGCGCCGAATCGCGCACGTGGGGTTGCACGTATTGCAACAGCAGCAGCCCCATGATCGTCAGCCCAAAATGAGTGACGAACATCACCGGTCCGCTGAAGAGGCTGCTGAGTTCCACGTCGCCGGTGATCGCCCAATACAGCGCCCAGAACGTCATCGTCCACACGCCGTATTTCACACAGAAGACCGCCGCAAGCTGGTTGAGCAGGTTGCTGCGCCGTCCCAGGTGCATGAGCAACACCGCCACGCCAAATAGGAGGGCAGCCAGGGGGCAATCGGGGATGAAGGGATACGCCCACAGCGGGGCTTGTACCTCGTCAAAAAAGCGGCCGTACCAGCCGGCCGTGCCGAAGACGAAGGCAAATGCGCAGGCCAGAAAGGCTCCCCAGGCCACCGCTGGGCTGCGAATCCCCCAATCACTGAGGGCGCGGATCAAGCTGAGCATCGGCGGCTGAAGTATAAAACTGTATGTTGAATCGAGCTTACTCGGCAGCGTAAGCGGTCAATCAGGAGCAAAGATGCTAGACCTGCTGAAGAGGCTGTTTGCCGGCGGACGCAGCGCTCACGACGACGCGCTGATCTACTACGTGAAGGGATACAAGTGCAACGCCATCACCCGCGTGCGCATTGATCCTCGTAGCGAGCTGAGCCGCGACGACGATGACACCTTCTTCGTGCGCAAGGTGGTGGTGGATAACCAGTGCTATGGCAAGGTGGAGATCGAGCTGCGCTTCGACGGCAGCTATCGGGAGATCAGCCGTCGCATCACCGGCGGCGAATTCACCAGCCAAGAGGAATGGCAAGCACAACAGCGCAGGCAAGCAAGGCAACCTTAAAACCCTTCAACCCTCTTAAGAATGTTAAAACCCACTTTTAAGCCCAAGAAAGCGCTGATTGCTATTGACAAGCCAGAAGCAATCCATAGAATCGCGCCAAGCAAATAGGCCAGTGAGGGTCTGTTCGTGGCGCATCAAACAAAGCTGACATCATCTGAGCTCGTCGCAGCAAGCGCTGCAGTTGTGCCTTCTGCGCCTGTGCGCCGGCGGGCAGCTCGTGCCGAGAAGACCTATCGGATCGCTCTCTTGGTCAACCTGGCCGAAAATGCGCCGCCTGTGCATCGGCGGATTGTCCCGCCGGACATCTGGGCTGAACTGGATTCGGCGAAGACCGCCGAGGCATACGCCGAGGCCCTGCGCGAGGCCGGCCACCAGGTGTTCATGCACGAAGGCAACGCCTATCTGGGCCCATGGCTGGACGAAGTCCGCCCTGACTTGTGTTTTAACACCTGCGAGGGCTTCGGCGGGGAGAGCCGCGAGGCGCAGGTGCCGGCGCTCTTGGAGATGATGGGGGTGCGCTACAGTGGCCCCACCCCGCTTGCTGCAGCGATCACCCAAGATAAGCCCACCACCAAGCGCATCTTGCGCTACTACGGCCTACCTACGCCGCCCTTCCAAGTGTTCCACACGCCGGACGACGCGCTGAAGCCGTCGTTGCGCTTCCCCTTGTTCGTCAAGCCGGCCCACGAAGGCACTGGGATGGGCATACACAACGAAAGCATCGTGTTCAACGAACGCCAACTGCGCGACCGCGTCGCATGGACGATAGAGGCCTATCAGCAACCCGTGCTGGTTGAGGCGTATATCGCTGGGCGCGAGCTCACCTGCGGGCTGGTCGGCAACGGCGATGATGTGCACTTCTTCCCCATCAACGAGGTGGACTTCAGCGGCTATCCGCCGGAGCTGTGGCCGATCTACGGCTTTGTGCAAAAGATCGAACTTGGCTCTCTGTATCGCAATAAGTGCCCTGCACCGCTGAGCGAGCAATTGGCCCGCAAGGTGCAACGGCTGACGCATCAGACCTTCAAGGTCACGGGCTGCCGCGACTTCGCGCGGGTGGACTTTCGCCTGGACGAGCAAGGCCGGCTCTTCATCCTGGAGATCAACGCCCTCCCTGGCATCACCCCCACAAGCGACCTCACGCTGATGGCCCAGGCAGAGGGCTGGACGCACGGCGATCTGGTGCGCGCCGTGTTGAACGCGGCGCTCAAGCGATACGGCATGCTCGATGAATCGGCGGGATAGGCGTTCGATGGCTCCACCTTTGCTCCTCCTCTACGGCATCGATGAACGCAGTCGGGATTTTGAGATCACCTCGACGATAGCCCTGGTCAGGGCGGTCAGCGAGGCGCTGCTCGCTCGCGGCTGGCGGCTGTTGCCGCTCCAAGTGACGCATGACCTGGTGCTGCCGCTAAAACCCTTCCGCCCTGACGAGTGGTTGGTCTTTAACCTGTGTGAAGGCGAGCCAGGCCAGGCGTTCTACTACGCGCGCGCCCCCCGCATCCTGTCGGAGCTGGGCTATGCGTTCACCGGCTCGGATGCCTGGACGCTGGACGAGACGCAGTTTAAGTGGCGGATGAAAACCCGGCTGGAACAGGAAGGCGTGCCCACCCCGCGCTGGGCCGTGTGCGAGCGCGCCGACCAACTCTTCTTCGACACCTTCCCGGCCATCGTCAAGCCGGCTGCTGAGCACTGTTCCTATGGGATCACGCGCGAGTCGGTGGTGTTCAACTTGCGGGAGGCGCGGGCAAGGGCGCAACAGATAATCGCTGAATTCGACCAGCCCGCGCTGATCGAGGAGTTCCTGGATAGCCCCGAGTACAACGTGTCGCTATGGGGCAACGGCGAAGAGATCGCCGTGCTGGGGGTGAGCACCATGACCTACGACGCCTTCGAGGACATCCGCGATCGGTTATGCACCTTCGAGGCCAAATGGGTGCCGGAATCGCCGGCTTATCAGCGCATTCCCGCCATCTGCCCTGCGCCGCTCTGCGCCGAACTCAAGGCGCAGATCGAGCGCACAGCGATTGCTGCCTATCGCGCCACGGGCTGCCGCGATTACGGCCGCATAGACCTGCGCCTGAAGCATGGCCAGCCAATGGTCCTGGACGTCAACGCCAACTGCGATGTCAGCCCGGAGGGAGGGTTTGCCAGCGCCGCCCGCGCAGCCGGCCTGAGCTACGCAGAGATGCTGGAGCGCATCATCCACATGGCCATGCGTCGGATGCCAGCGCTGGCAGAGCCGGCCGCTCCGGAGAGGGTAAACGCCTGATGGACGTTGCGCAACTGACGACTAACGTGCTGACCATCCGCAGCGCTGAACAAGCCGACCGCTGGGCGGTTGGCAAGCTGATGCAACGCTGCGACATCTTCGGCCCAGCAGAACAGCGCTGCGTGGACGAGATGTTCTGCGAGACCTGGACCACGCCACGACCTGATAACTACTGCTGGCTGATCGCCTGGCGCCACGACCAGCCACTCGGCTTCGCTTGCTACGGTCCGGAATCGCTGGCGCAGAACACCTGGGATTTGTTTTGGATTTGCGTCGCGCCCGAGGCGCGCGGTCGAGGGGTCGGCCACGCCTTGTTGACCCAGGCTGAGCAGCGCGCCCGACAGGAAGGGGGGCGCCTGATGGTGATCTACACCGCCTCGACGCCTGCCTACGCGCCGGCGCGCCGGCTCTATGAGCGCTGCGGGTTCATCTGCGTCGCCACCGTGCCCGATTACTACGCCAATGGCGATCATCTGCACATCTACTGGAAGCGACTATGACCATGGCCAGGGTGAGAGCGCGTCCACCAGTGATCATCCTTTATAACGTCTATCAAAGCTGGTCGCCCGAAGACCGCGCCGAGTCGGAGCGCCTGACCCAGTTCATGGCAGAAGGGCTGCGCGCGTTGGGCCATCGCGTCGCCGTGGCCGAGTTCTGGAAGGACGTGCGGCCGGCGCTTCAACCGTTTGACCCAGACGAGTGGATCGTCTTCAACTGGTGTGAGGGCGTGGAGGACGAAATCGGTGGCGATGCGCGCGTGTGCGCCGAGATGGAGGCGATGGGGTTCACCTACACCGGCAACCCGCCGCACGCGCTGCGCCTCTCAGTCCAAAAAGGGCGCGCCAAGCAGGTGTTGCAGCGATGGGGCATCCCCACCGCGCCTGGGCGCGAGTTTCAGCATCCGGACCAGGTGACGGAACAGACCTGGGACGAGGCGAACTTCCCGGCCATCGTCAAGCCGGTGAGCGCTCATTGCTCGGTGGCGGTCACGCGCGAGGCAGTGGTGTGCGATTTGGCGTCGCTGCGCGAGCGGGTGGCCTATGTGATCGAGACGGTGAAAGAGCCGGCTCTGGCCGAGAAGTTCATCGTCGGGCGCGAGATCAACATCGGCATCTGGGGCAATGGCCGCCCTCGCTTGCTGCCGCTGCGTGAGATTGACTTCTCCCAGATCGCTAACCCCCTCCATCGCTTGCTCACCTGGGACAGCAAATGGGTGCCGACCAGTCCCGATTGGAACAGCATGCCGGTGATCACCGCGCCAAAGGTTTCCGAAGCGCTGCGCGCGCGCATTGAGCACGTCGCGCTCGCCACCTATCGGGCCTTCGGCTGTCGGGACTACGCGCGCGTGGACCTGCGGATTGACGAGGCCGAGCGGGTTTACGTCGTGGACGTCAATCCCAACCCGGACATTTGTCCCGATGGGGGGTTCGCCGGCGCGTGTTATGCCGCCGGCTATACCTATGCCGAGGCGATCAGCAACATCATTAGTATGGCGCTCGCACGGCGCAACCGCCGCCGCGCGCTGCGGTCCACCTTGGCCCGCTTGCGCAGGACTACGCCGGCGATCGCGCTGGCTGCGCTCAGCTAGCTCACCATCGCCAGAAAGTTGGCGATGATCTGTTTGCCGCCCTGGGTCAGGATGCTCTCAGGATGAAATTGCACCCCAAAGGTGGGATGCTGGCGATGGCGCAAGCCCATCACCTCGCCCTCGGTGGTGAAGGCGGTCACCTCCAGGCTCGGCGGCAGCGGCTCCGCAACGATGAGGGAGTGATAGCGCGTGGCCTCGAAGGGGTTGGGCAGGCCGCGAAAGAGGTCGCGCCCGTTGTGATGTATGAGCGAGGTCTTGCCGTGCATCAGGCGCGGCGCGCGCACCACCTGGCCGCCGAAGATATAGCCCATGCACTGCTGGCCCAAGCAGACGCCGAGGATGGGCACTTCCCCGCTGAAGGCGCGCAGCACGTCGTTGCTGATGCCGCTGTCTTTCTCCGGCGTGCCCGGCCCTGGCGAGATGACGAACGCGCGCGGCTTGAGCGCGCGCAGGGCCTCTATCGTCACCTGGTCGTTGCGAAAGACCCGTGGGTCAGCCCCCAGCTCCCCCAGATACTGGACCAGGTTATAGGTAAATGAATCGTAGTTGTCAATGACGACGATCATGGCCTAACCATCCTGAAGCTCACTCTCATCAATGGCGACCATCAGCGCGCGGGCTTTGTTGTGTGTCTCGTGAAACTCGGCCGTTGGGTCGCTATCGGCCACGATGCCCGCACCGGCCTGGATGTAGCACGTGTCGTCGCGCATGACGATGGTGCGGATGCCGATGCAGGTATCCATCTGGCCGTTAAAGGAGAAGTAGCCCACACAACCGCCGTAGATGCCTCGTCGTTCGCCCTCCAGCGCTTCGATGATCTCCATGGCGCGCACCTTCGGCGCGCCGGTCAGCGTGCCGGCCGGGAAGGTGGCGCGCAACACGTCGAAGGCGTCCAACCCGTCGCGCACTTGCCCTTCGACCAGGCTGACGATGTGCATGACGTGCGAATAACGCTCAATCACCATCAGCTCCGGCACGCGCACGGTGCCATAACGCGCCACGCGGCCGATGTCATTGCGCCCCAGGTCCACCAACATCACGTGCTCGGCGCGCTCCTTGGGGTCGTTCAGCAGCTCGGCAGCCAGGGCAGCGTCTTCGTGTTCGGTCAGCCCGCGCCGGCGCGTGCCGGCGATCGGTCGCACGCTGGCGACGCCATCCTCAAAGCGGGCGTGCATCTCCGGCGATGCGCCGATCAACCTGAGCTGCTCGTCCAGCAGCCCGCTGAAGTTGAAGTAGAACATCCAAGGGGAAGGGTTCAACATGCGCAGCGTGCGATAGATGGCGAAGGGGTGCGCGGTGGTGCGCCGCTCGATGCGCCGCGAGAGCACGACCTGGAAGATATCGCCGGCCTTGATGTGCTCCTTGGCCACCCGCACCATCTCCTCGAATTCTGCCTGCGTCTTGTTAGCGCGCGGGGGCGTGCAGATGGCCTCTGGGTTGGCGCGCAGGGTGGCCAGCGGCGCATTCAGGCGCGCGTGAATCGTCTTGAGGCGCGCCACGGCATCTTCGTAGGCGTCGGCCAGCGTCGGCGCGCCATCCAAGTAAGCGTTTGCGATCAGGAGGAGGCGATGGCGCGCGTGGTCGAACGCCACCAGCGTGTCGGCGAACAGATACACCGCATCCGGCAGACCGAGGACATCCCTGGCGGTGTTCGGCAGCCGCTCGAATTGCCTCACCACATCGTAGCCGGTGTAGCCCACCAATCCACCGCAGAAGCGCGGCAGCTCCGGCGAGGGCACGAAGCGGTATTGCGCCATCTCGCGCCGCAGGTGGTCGAGCAGGTCGCCTGAGCCGGCGGGGATCGCCTCAGCGCGCAGGCCATGCGCGCCCAGCTCGTGCCGCCAAAGCTGGCCGTCCCGAAAGACAAACGCCCGGCGCAAATGCACGCCGAGGAAGGAATAGCGCGCCACTTGTTCGCCGCCAGTCACGCTCTCCAGCAGAAAGGCGGGGTCTTCGCCTGCCAGGCGCAGGAACAGCGACACCGGCGTGTCGAGGTCCGACGGCAGCTCGGCGTATATGGGGATGAGGTTGCCGCGCGCGCTCAACGCGCGCACGTCGTCAAAAGAGGGTTTGATCGTCAATCGTCCCATTGGCAGCTCGCCCTGCTCACAGGTCTGGGCCGGGCCGGTAGTCTGGGTTGGGCCATTCCAGCAACACGCTCCAGCCATCGCTGGGCGGGTCATTCAGGTAGTTCGGCAACAGCCCGCGCACCTCGAAGCCGTTGCGCAATTGCGTGGTGAGCGTGGGGTCGTAAATGAGGCCGGCTTGCACGCGCTGCACGTATTCCTCGGCTGAAAGCTCATGTTTGTATTGGGCAAAGCCGGGGATCATCCCGCCGATCACCTGTCCTCTTAGGTTCAGCCGGCGGCACAAGTCCTTGCGCGCGTCGTAGAGCAGGCGCGCGATCCCCCGTCCGCGGTAGTCCGGATGCACGCAGAGATCCGCGCCGTAGTAGTAGTTGCCCAGCGGATCGTGATTGGTGAACCAGCCGCCGCCGATGGCGCCCAGATAGGTATGTCCGCGAAAGTGCTCCGGGTCTATGCTGTCGTACCACACGAGCAGGCCAGCCGTGCTGCCCGCAACGCGACCGGTGGCGCGGTCAATGGCCACGAACTGGCCTTCTGGGAAGATGCGGATGTGGCTGAGATATTGCTCAGTGGTGAGGTGCTCCTCTTTGGCCAGCGTTGGATAGCATAGGCCCTGGAGGGCCGCACACGCCTCGGCGTGCTCCGGCCGCGTGTTGAGGATCAGAAAATCGCTCATAGACGGTGTTCGGTGGCTGGTGGGCTTGGGAATGACGCGGGCGAGCCGGCATCGCGGCGAAACCAAACGTCCTGCGCGCGGATAAAACGCCGTGTGGCGCGCTTGATCGCCTCGATCGCTTGATCCAGCTCCAGGCGGCCCAACACGACCATCGCCATCTCCCGATAGCCAAGCGCAGACATCGCCGGCAGGCGCAGCGCAGCGTCGGCGTCCATGCCGCGCTGCGCAAAGAAGTCCAACAGCGCCGCGGTCTCATCCAACCAGCCGGCCTTGATCATATCCAAGATGCGCGCATCGGCGCGGGCGTAGAGCGTTTCGCGCGGCAAGTTGAGGTAGATGACCTTGGTGCGCAGCGCCGGTTGGTTGCTGCGCCGGAGTGCGCTCCAGCGCTGGCCGGTGCTCTCGATCACCTCCAGCGCGCGCACCACGCGGCGCACGTTGCGCGGGTCGATCATGCGCCCTGCGTCCGGATCGCGCCGGCACAGCTCGGCGAACAACGCTTCATGGCCATGCGTCTGCGCGTAGCGCGTCCAGTAATCGCGCAGCGCAGGGTTGGGTGGCACGGGCGGCACCTGCCAGCCGCGCAGGATCGCGCGGACGTACTGTCCGGTGCCGCCCACCAGCAAGGGCATCTTCCCCCGCCGGCGAATGTCTGCGATGGCCGCCCAGGCCAGCTCAAGATACTCCGCCAGCGAGAACGGCTCGTCCGGCTCGCGCAGGTCGAGGAGATGATGCGGGACCCGCTGCCGCTCCGCCGGCGTCGGCTTGTTCGTCCCGATGTCCATGCGCCGATAGACATGGCGAGAGTCGGCGGAGACGATCTCGCCATTGACCTGCGGTGCGAGGGACAGCGCGTAGGCGGATTTGCCGACCGCCGTCGGGCCGACGATAGCGATCAGCTCAGGCGCGTCGTCGAGGCCATGGATGGGTGCATCCATCCCCACGCGAGGCGCTTAATTCGAGCCAGGCGTAGGCGACAGCGCGCCGTCGAAGCGCACGAAGTAAATGTTCGTGGTCGCCTGGTTTTGCTCCTGCGTGCCGATCACCACCAGCAGCGACCCGCTGCCGCTGGTTGCCCCTTTGCTGAACAGGCAGAACACGTCATTGCTCGTCGCCTGATCCGCGCCTTCGATGCAGCCGATCTGTTCGGGCGAGTCCCAGCCGGCGCTCCGCATGCGCTCCAGGGTGTAGAACGCCTTCACGTCGGCGGGCGACTTGCTGGATGAGGTGAAGGCCAGGAGTTGGAAGTTGTCCACGCGAATGCCCTCGCTGGCGCCGGCCGATTGGACCAAGCCTTGCAAGATCAGCCGCAGCGGCAGGGGCAGGTCCAGGTTCTCCTGTGTCATGCCCTCCATTTGTGGCACATCAGCCCACATCGTAGCCGGCCGTTGCGCGTTGCCGCTGCCGAAGAGCGCATCAATCAGGCCGCACCCCAGCGTCACCGTCATCGCCCACGCCAGCAGCAAGGCCGTCACTTTCTGTTTCATCTCGGTTCTCCTTTAGGGGTTTATGGAGGGCACCACCGCACCCTCGTCAGACCAATTATATGGGCTGCCTGTGGTTCAGATGCGTTGGGTGTATTCATCGGCAGGAGCGTATGGGCCGCTTGCCACACCGGTCTGTCGCGTTAGGGATGGAGCGACGCTACGCCCCCACGCGGGGCAATCCGAACGCCCGCCGGACCGAAGCCTTTGCGAAGCCACCCACTCGGCACCTTACCGTCGTTATGCTTCGCGGCAGCGGAGCATCTAAGCGGCTGCATTGACCGGGGCCGTGCCGGCCCGTTGGCGCTTTGGTCGGGCGCGAGTTTAGATTCTTCGCTGAGCTCAGAATGACAAGGGCGAAGCCGCTTGTGCCACTCCGCAGCGCCTTTCAGCCTAGCGCGTGAACACACCCCTCATACCAGCCCAGTGCTAGAATCCTGCGCATGGGTTCGCCTGACATCGCCGCATCAGAACCTGAGGTCGTCATCGGCCCGGACGGCCTCCCCCGCCTCAGCCAGGCCTACCTCGACGCCTACGAGCGCTTCATGCAGACCCTCGTCACGGAGGACGACCGGCCAGTGGACAACCTCTTCTCCGCCAAACAGGCGCACCTGCTCATTGATTCGCTCTACGCCTCCTGGCAACATCCCAGGTTTGGCCGCCGCTTCATCGCTACAGGCAACGTCGGCGTGTTCTATGCCTTTCACCAACCGCCGGTCGTCCCCGACATGTTCCTCAGCCTGGACGTGACCCCGCCGGCCGACCTGTGGAAGAAGACGAGTCGGTCGTATTTCATCTGGGAATAACGCCGGACGTTGTGGTTGAGATCGTCTCCAACACCGAGGGCGGGGAGGAAGAACCGGACGGCAAGCTGGGCATCTACGGGCGGATAAAAGTGGCGCACTACGTGGTGTATGACCCAGGGCAGCAGACGGGGGGCGAGCCGCTGCGCGTCTATGCGCTCGAGCGTGGCCGGCTGGTGCGCACGGATGAGACATGGTTCGACGACATCGGCCTGGGCGTGACGCTGTGGCGCGGGCCGTATCAGGGCTGCGAGGACACCTGGCTGCGCTGGTGCGACCGCGACGGCGCGGTCATCCTGACCGGCGAGGAGCGCGCTGAAGCTGAGCGCGCGCGTGCCGAGGCCGAGCGCGCACGCGCCGAGCGCCTGGCGGCCAAGCTGCGCGCCGCCGGCATTGACCCCGACG
>JAGHYX010000051.1 GCA_017743375.1 Chloroflexota bacterium | reverse complement strand
CTGTTGAGGTCGGTGTGGGCGTGACCGGGGTGGGCGTCAATGTGGGCGTAGCGGGCGGCGTGACGAGCTCCCAGACCAAATTCAAGCTGGCCGGGCCGGTGTAGTTGGCGTATTGCACCTGAAAGGAATGCGGGCCAGCGCTGAGCGCGCGCGCGCCCACCAACGTCTTGGGGCCGACCGAGAAGTCGTCCATGCCGGGCACGATCTGACCGTCTATGAGCAGGCGCGCTCCGTCGTCCACCGTCATCGTGAAGATGTAGCTGCCGGCCACGGCGAAATCCACCCGGCGTCGCCAGTCCACGGAGAAGTTAAATGGGTTGACCTCTGGCGGCGGCCAGCTCGCAAACGCTGCCGTATTTAAAAAGCCGGGCGGGTTGGGCGGCGATGGCGGGTCATCACGCTTCACGATGACCGGGCCGGTGAGGTTCGGCGTGTTGTAGTACCGCGCTTCCCAGCCGCTATAGTTCACCCGCCAGCTCAACGCCAAACGCGCTGCGGGGCTGGCCTTGTAATACTCGAGCCGCACATTGTGCTGGCCGGCAGTGAGCGCCACATCTGCTGTGACGGTGCGCAGCCCAGAACTGAACCACTGATTGATGATCAGTTGCTCATCCACAAACACGCGCACCCCGCCATCCACGGTTAAGATGAACTGGTAGTTGTCAGTCGAGGGAAAGAGGACCTCGGCGTTAAAGATGGCCGACCAGTTGTTGCGCGGCACGCCTGGCCCAGGCGCGCTCGTCCCCCAGTTCACGTTTAAGAACGGCCCGGCCAAATTTTGATCGAGCAGCACGGGCGGCACGAGGTCGGGATTGCCGAAGTACTGCACATACCACCCGCGGCTCGGATTCGGGTTGGGGGTGGATGTAGGTGCCGGCGTGTTGGACGGCGGGGGTGGCGTGCAGGTGGCCGGCAAGGTGGGGATCGGGAGCGGCGCGTTGAACTGATTGTTGTCGCGCTGGCGGTCCTTGACCAGGCCAGTGGGATCAGCAATCACCAAGTTTGGGCCAGAGGCATAGCCGGCGAACCATTTCACTACCACCTCGCCCGGTAGCAACCCATTTGGGACAAGCTGTTGCTGGTTATTCACCTGAATGAGGAACGGGCCAGCTGGCGCAGGGCCGATGTTCCTGACGACGACGCGGATGCCGAGCTGGGTGGAGACGTAGGCGCAACTGGATCCGCTCTCCAGCTCGATGGTCACGCCTTCGACTACCAAGTCGGGCAACGGCTCTTCGGGCGTTGGGGAGGGAGTGGGCAGGGATGCTGACTGCTCGCTCACCGTGACCGGCGTCAGGCGGGCGAATCCGCTGCTGCTGCCGCGCGCTGTAAGGTAGTATTGCCCGCCTGCGCCTGGGGCGATCAAGTCGTCCTTTTGGAAGCTGCCATCTGGGCCGGCAAACGTCTGGCCCAATTTCTGGAGCGCGCTGCTGGAGAAGCCGACCGCGGGCGCGGCAAGGATCTCGACTGCCTCGCCGGGTTGAAAGCCCAGGCCGCGCACGCTAAACGCGGCGCCGGCGATGAGCGGGCCGTTCGGCTCCACACGCGCCGTGCTGCCCGGCGCGCGCGTGGGCAAGACCTCTTGTCTGCCCAGCGCTTGAGATAATACAAAGAAGGTGAGCGCGCACAGCACCACGAGACCCATCACCACGCCGACGCCGACCAGCACATAGCGCGAGGATGAGCTGCTGTCTATCAGACCCGCGGGCGCGCTGCTCCCTAAACCATTCTGCGGGTAGTTATTCACTCTTGCGTTCGTTTAAGATTATAGGGCGTTCACCATTCCATGCTGCCTTACGACGTCCTGGCGCGCGTATACGAACTCCAGCACGCTTACTTCCTCGACGACCTGGCGTTATATCTGCGGCTGGCTCGCGCCATCGCGCCAGAGGCGACAATTCTCGAGTTAGGCTGCGGCAGCGGCCGTCTGTTGCTGCCGTTGGCTGAATCGGGCTACCGCGTGGTTGGCGTGGACGAATCCACCGAGATGTTGCGAATCGCCGAGCGTAAACTGCGCGCCAGCCAACATATCCCTGCCGAGCGATGGACGCTGATCCACGCCGATATGCGCGGCCTGCGCTTGGACGACCAAAGGAACTTTGACCTGGCGTTTATCGCGCTCAATACCTTCTTGCATAATCTCTGCCGCGAAGATCAACTGGCCACCTTGCGCGCCGCCCGCCGACACCTGCGCGTAGGAGGCCTGTTGATTGTTGACCTGCCACCCAACGACGAGATGGCGCATCAGCCTGACGATGGCACCTTCCAGCTTGAGGCGACGCTCATAGACCCTCAAACGCGCAGCGAGATACATAAATACGTGGCCAGCCGGATTTTCTGGGCCACTCAAGAGCAGGAGCTGACCTATCGAATTGAGGAAAGGCACGCCGGCGGCGAATTGCTCAGCGAGCAACTGGTCACCCTGCGCTTGCGCCATGTCTTCAGGCACGAGATGGAGCTGCTGCTGATGATGTCCGGATTCGCTGAGCCGGCTTGGTATGGGGACTATGAGATGAACCCCTATGGAGAAGGCAGCCCACGCATGATCGCGCTCGCCCAGGCAGTCGAGTGAGCGCGTCGGCGCGATTATTGTGCTCTCAGCCGGTTACGATATGCTTCGCCCGCAGCAAAAGGCATGTCCATTCGCACCCGCCTCACCATCTGGTACACGGCGATCCTAACCGTTATCCTCTTCCTGTTCGGCGTAGGGGTTTATTTTTACGTCACCTGGCAAACTATTCAGAACCTGGATTCTCGTCTAGTGCAGGCCGCTGAGGCGGCGCTGAACCTCTCGCTTGCGCGACGGCCGGTGCTCGAACAGCGCGACGGACGGCAGATATTGAGATTACAAGGCCTCGACTCGCTGCGCGCGTCGCAGATTTATGTCCAAATCATCGGCCGCAGCGGCCTGATCCTTGCAACATCCCCCAATGTCGCGGATGAATTCTTGCGGCTGCCGCTCGATCCGCGAGCGCTCAACGAGCTAATCCGTTCTGCAGACAAGTCGCCCATATTCAGCGAGTCTCAGCATCGCGGTTCGCCGCCCATCCGCGTCTTTACAAAGGCGCTCATCGCCAACAACGGCAATCTCGTTGGTTACCTTCAGGTGGCGAGCTCGCTGGAAGAGCTGAAGACTGCGCAGAATAATCTGCTGTTCGCGCTCGCGGTTATGGGCGGGAGCGGGATTTTCTTCTCCGCCATCGTAGGCGCCTGGATGGCGCGCAGGGCGCTGCGCCCTGTGGATGAGCTAACCAAGACAGCGATGGCCATCTATCGGGCCGAGAATCTGGAGCAGCGCGTGGTCGTGCCGAAGACCAACGACGAAGTGAGCCGCCTTTCGCGCGCATTTAACGAGATGCTGGAGCGATTGTCTCAGCTTTTTCGCGCTCAGCAGCGCCTGATCGCCGATGTGTCGCATGAGCTGCGCACGCCGCTCACCGTGATCCGAGGCAACGTGGACCTCTTGCGCATGAGCGGGGCGTGTTGCGATAAGGAGTTGCTGGACGCCATCACGGACGAAAGCGATCGCATGGCGCGCATGGTGAAGAATCTCTCGCTCCTCTCCCAAATGGACGCCGGTGTGTTGCAATTGCGCCTCCAGCAAGTGAACCTCAGGGAGTTGCTGAGCACCATTCTGCGCAGTGCGCAGGTGATCAGCGCCGGCCGCGTACAGGTCTCGGCCACTGCTGAACCCGATTTGGTTATCGAAGCCGACCTCGATCAACTCAAGCAGGTGCTGCTCAACCTAGTTGAGAACGCGATTAAATATTCCCACGAGGGAGGTCAAGTGAAGATCGAGGCCAGCGCCGGCTATAGCGACCATGTGCGCATCTCGGTGAGCGACAACGGGCCAGGCATCCCGGAGAAAGACCTGCCGCATATCTTCGAGCGCTTCTATCGAGTGGACAAGTCGCGCTCGCGCGCCCTCGGCGGCTCCGGCCTCGGCCTCTCCATCGCCTACTCGATCGTCCAAGCGCATCACGGCCGGATCGTCGTGCATAGCAAAGAGGGCGTCGGCACCACTTTTGACGTCTATTTGCCGGTCAAACAGCCCAGCACGACAGTCAAGCGCAACGACATGCCGGCTTAGCCGATCTCGGTCAGCGCAGCGCGCATCCGCTCCAGCGCCTCGAGCATCTGCGCGCGCGGACAGCCGAAATTAAAACGCACGAACCCTTGTCCCCCAGGTCCAAACATAGCGCCGTCGTTCAGCGCGACGCGCGCTTTCTCCAGAAAGAAACGATGTGGGTCATCGAGGTTGATGGCGCGAAAGTCCAGCCAGGCCAAATAGGTGGCATTCGGGAGCGTGGTCCGCACGGCAGGGAAGTGGCGCCCTACGTAGTCCAGCAAGACATCCCGATTTTCCGTCAAGTAGTGACGGAGCGCGTCCAGCCACTGATCGCAGCAGCGATAGGCGGCTTCTGCCGCAGCCAGGCCCATGGCGTTTGGATATGGCAACACGCCGTTATTCGCGGCGATGAAGCGCCGGCGCAGGGCTTCATTCTCGATCACCGCAAAGCCAAAGCCGAGGCTAGGGATGTTGAAGGTCTTGCTGGGCGACATCAGCGTGATGCACTGCCGGCCGATCTCCGGAGCCAAGCTGGCCAGCGGCGTGTGTTGCGTGCCCTCTAGGGTGAGGTCGCTCCAAATCTCGTCGGAGCATATCAGCACGTTGTGCGAAAGGCAGATCTCGGCCAGGCGCTGGAGCTCATCGCGCGTCCACTCGTGGCCGGTGGGATTATGCGGATGGCAGAAGAGGAATAGCGAGGTGCGCGGGCCGATAGCGCGCGCAAATGCCTCGTAGTCCACCTCGCCGTGTATGCGTTGACCTTCGATGCGCCAGTGCATCGTCACTGTCGTCGCTGTCATCCCCTGGTTGGCTGGCACGGAGAGGAACGGCTGGTAGATCGGCGTCAGCATCACCGCGGAATCCCCCACGCGCCCAAACGCGCGGGCAACCAGGTTCATCCCGCTCACCAGGCCGGGCAGGAAGACGATCGCTTCGGGCCGTACCGACCAGCCATGCCGTCGCGCCAACCAGTCACAAATTGCCTCGGCCAGCGCAGGCGTGGGGAACTCATAACCGAAGAGGCCCAGCGCAACCCGTTCTGCCAGGGCGTGACGCACCGGCTGTGGGGAAAGAAAGTCCATGTCGGCCACCCACATCGGCAACACGTCGCTTGGGTAGCGCGTCCACTTGACGCACCCTGGACGACGGCGATCCAACAGACAGTCAAAGTCGAACGATGTCAAGACCCCTTCCATGAACGCTTGCACCGACGTTGCATTCTAGCAATCGTCCTGCTGCAAGGGTGCGCGACTTGAGACGTGAGAAGGCGATGCCAGCAGAACACACCGCGAAGACGCACAGATGCGTACACCGACCCGATGAGCACGCTTCATCCCATACTTGAGATGCAGGCAGATGCGCTTCGCGTCTCGCGCAGTTTCAGCGAGTCCAATCACCTCGAAATCAAGCCCGCCTCACGAGGAGCGCGTTCGCCGATGGATGTTCCGAGGGGAATGCCGGCGCTTCCAGCAGCGCGATTCAATCGAAATGAGGTAGCAAACCAGTCCTCTCGTGGGCAGCGAGCAACTCGTCCACCAGCGCTTGAATCTGCTCAAGGTCTAGCTCGGCGGCCGTGTGCGGATCCAGATAGGCTGCCTGATAGATGTACTCGCGGTTGCCCGTCAGCGCGGCCTCTACGGTGAGTTCCTGAACATTGATGTTCGTGCGCATCAGGGCAGCAAGCTGGACGGGCAGCTTTCCGATTCGGGTAGGCTGTAATCCGTTTTTATCCACCAAGATAGGCACCTCGACGCAGCAGCCTTGGGGCAGGTTGTCAATCAGACCCTCGTTTGGCACGTTGCCGTAGATCACCCTGGGCTGGCCGGTCTCCATGCTGTGGATGATTAGCGCGGCGTATTCGTGGCTGCGGCTGACCTCCAGCGCCTCGCCGGCCTCTAGGCGCGCGCGCAGCGCTTCCCAGCCGGCGATCTGCGCTTCGCAGCGGCGCATATATTCATCCAGCGGGATGTTGTAGCGCGCGATGAGGTCTGGACGATCGCGCTTGATGAACCAGGGCACGTATTCGCTGAAGTGCTCGCTGGATTCGGTGACGAAGTAGCCGAAACGCTTGAAGATCTCATAGCGAACCCGATTCCAGGCCGGCTGGCGGCCCTCCTCGAGCACGCGACGAATGCGCGGATAGAGGTCCTCGCCATCTCGCTCGAATTTCAGGTAAAACGCCATGTGGTTGATGCCGGCGCACAAATAGTTGATCTCCTCGATTGGCACGCCGATGTCCGCGGCGAGCTGCTCTGCCGTCCCTTGCACGCTGTGGCACAGCCCAACGGCTCTGATGTTCGAGGCGCGCTGAATGGCCCAGCAGTTCATCGCCATTGGGTTCACATATTGGAGCAGCACAGCGCCAGGACAGAGCGACGCCATCTGGCGACACATGTCGAGGAGGACCGGAATGGTGCGCAGCGCGCGCATGATCCCGCCCACGCCCAAGGTGTCGGCTATTGTCTGGCGCAGGCCATACTTCTTGGGGATCTCGAAGTCAATGACCGTGCTGGGCCGATAGCCGCCGATTTGAAACATGGTAATGACGTAGTCCGCGCCCTCCAGCGCGCGCGCCCGCTCGAGCGTCGCTTCGATAATTGGATGCGCGCCCAGTACCTCGGCGACCTTGTGCGCGACTCGCTCGGACGTCCGCAGGCGCGCTTCGTCTATGTCGTGAAGGCTGATGTGGGCAGTGGCTAGCTCGGGGAAGCTCAGGATGTCCGTCAGCAGGTTCTTGGCGAAGATGGTGCTGCCGGCGCCGATAAACGCGATCTTAGGCATGGCAATTGCTATCTTAGCAGCGTGAGACGGTGAGACAACATCCAGCGGACTGCGCAGCAGAGATGCAGGGACGAGCGCACACGTCGAACGGAGCGGCGCTCGCGCTACGCCTTTCGCCCATTTCTACGTCCTCCGCGCCTCAGCGGTCTGGATTCTCTATGGCGTATGTGCGTTGCTGCGAGGGCGATCCTGAGAACCAAGGCGGTGTGTCACGCGCACACGCGCAGCCAGATACTCGGTTGTGCCTTGACCATCAATGGCCAGTCGCTCAAAGCTGGGATACTGATAAAGGCCTATTACCACGTGATATTCGCCAGCCAGCGCGTCGGGCGGGATGGGCACAGCGCGCGTCTCGGTAATCACCTGACCGGGCGACCAGCCGGAGGTGGGCGCAGTGCCATGCTGTGGTGGGCTATCCAGCGCCGCGATTTGCGCACCGTCGTCGGCCCGCCGCAGGTGCATGAACACCGTGTAGTCGGCTTCCGGCTTGCGTTCTGCCCGCCAGACCAGGTCCAGCGTCACCGCCTGGCCGGGAGCGTAGTGCTGGGCGCGGCTGCGCAGCCCGATCAACGTAATCTGTCCACCAAAGCGCACCGAGTGCGCCTCAAATGGCCCCTCGCCGGCGGCCACCTGCAGGTCGTATAGCGCCAGCGCTGCGTCTTGAAACCCCTCTGCCGCTACCCGCGCGCCGCGTGCGGCCAGCGCCTCCTCTACGGGCGAGCGCGGCCCGAGCAGCATCGCCCATCCGTAATTCACCAGCCAGATTCGCCTTTTGTCCGCCGCGAAGCGTATGAGCATCTGCTTTACCTCGTCCGGCGCTTTGCTGAGCAGGTCATTACCCACTATCCACGTCGGCAGCTCAAGGGGGCCATAGTAGTCCAACAGAGCGAACTGGTCGCTGTTCACCATGACTACGGCATCGCCGGCCTGGGCGCGCGCGCGGATCGTCGCAACCAACGCGTCGTAGCGGCTCTTCTGCCAACTCAGGTCAAACAACTGGCCGAGGCCAACCGCAGCCGCGCCGGCCATGGCCAGACCAGGTAACGCGGCCACCACCCGCAGCCATGCGGCGCGGGGCGTCCCCCTCCCCAGCCAACCTGCAGCAGCCAGCGTCAGCGGCAGCAAAGCAAAGAGGTAGTAGCGCGGGTTGAAATCACCGACAATCCCAGAGCGGGCAGCGGTGAGTGAGACCAAGCTCAACGAAGCAGCCACCCAGCCGACGATGAGCAGTGCATCGCCCCGCCGATAGCGCAGGGCGCTCAGCACGGCCAACCCAAACAGGCCCAGGGCAATCGGCGTTGTGGATTCCGAGGCGCGCATGCCGAAGAGCAGGCCATTGATCCCAACGCCGAAGTTCAGAGCGATATCCTCGACCGACGGCACGATGCGTCCCGCGCCGGCAGCCGAACGCGCCACATAGCGCGATTGCAGGCCGAGAAACCAGGCGAGGAAGAGCGCCGCGATCGCTGCGTGAGTGATCAGCCAGGCCCACAGGCGTCGCCGGCGCAGGGCGGCGATGCCGGTCGCTAGACCGTTGATCAGCAGCACACCGGCGGTGTAATAGTGCGTGAGGAGCGCGCTCAGCGCTAGCACGGCATAGCCTGCCCAGCTCAGGACGGAGGGACGGGCAGTCAACAAGCGCTCGCGCACCACGAGCATGGCTGCGCCGGCTAATAGCGCTCCGGGCGCATACATGCGCGCCTCCTGCGCGTAATAGAGCAGAAGGGGTGAGAGCGCCAGCAGGCCAGCCACTGGCATGGCTGCGCACGGCCCACCGATCCGCCAGCCCAGACGCGCACCCACTGCCACCAACAGCACGGCGCAGATTACAGAGAGAAAGCGCACTGCGAAGACCGTCTCGCCCCACAGCGCACGGGCCAGCCCCAACGCCAAGTGATAAAGGGGCGGCTGGGCATCCAGCCCGCCGATCAAGGCCAGGGCCGATTGCTTGCTGGCCCAGACCGAGAAGGCCTCGTCGCCCCAGAGCGCTCGCGCGTCCAACGCGAATGTCCCCAAGGCAAAAGCTAGTCCACACAGCCCCAGCGCCAGCCGGCGCGCCCACGCATTGAACGCCATCACTCTACGCGGATTGGTTGCGAAAGCTCCGCTGCATCTTTGCCTTCTGTCGTGGTCAGGCGAACCATGCTCCACTCTTCATACAGCCCCACCAACAACCGATAAATGCCGGGCGGCAGGTCTGCTGGGGGAAGCAGCTCGTGAATGTCGGTAATGTATTCGCCGGGAATCCAACTGGTCGTTGGTCTGTGCCCGCCGGCTGGTGTGCTGTCGTTGCCGACTCGACGCTCACCACGCTCGTCAAGCAAGTGGATAAAGGCTTTGTAGCGCGCCGTTGACCCTTCTAGAGCCTGCCAGTAAAGCGTCACGCTAAAGGGCTGACCCGCTACGAGCTTGCTCGGCGCATCATAGCCAACCAGCCTGGCGAGGCCGGCAAAGGTGATCACCTCACTCACCGCTGCCGTCGGCGGAGTGAAGCTTCGGCTCAACGGCAACACGCGGATGCGCTGAGCAAGGGGAACGGTCGTCGCTCCGACACCCACTTCTAATTGCCATTCGCCATCGCTGACTGTCGCCGGCAGGCGCAGGGTGTGATTAGCCCGCCAGAGGTCGCCAACGCGCCAGCGATCGCGCGTGTAGCCCGGCACCGGCTCGATCGGCTGCTCAAGCGCGATACCAGCCCCCTGGCGCAAGCGCACGAGCACGGGCAATGCAATAGAGGGTGAACTGTCGGCTCGCCAATAGAGGGTATAGCGAAAGGCGTCGCCAGGGAGGAGCTGTTCGGGCAACCGATCGTGCCCGATCAACCGCAATCCACCGACCGATGGCGCATGCACCACCTGCTCCGGGCGAACAGCCGACTCAGACACTGGATGTCGTGGCCGGTCAACAGTCAGTTGGCCGACCGTGATCGCGGTGTCGCCCATCCGCCAATTGCCGTCGAGCGCTGCGCTCACAACGGGCAACCGCTGGTAGGGCTTCCCCGCCTCGTATACCACCACTTGGATACGGTATTGACCTGGCGGCGTGCCTGGCCGAATGACAACCTGATGCACGTCTCGTGCGTAGGTGCCGCTGGGCCACCACGAAGACGGCATTCCACCGGGATATTCCGTGTTCGATTGACCAACGAGGTCACCTGTTTGATCGAAGACTTGAACCGCAACGTGATAGTTCTGATCGGTTGGTCGGATTGCGCGCCAGTAGAGCACAGCCCGCCACTGGTCAGCCGATTCGGCATACAACGGCGCATCAATGCCCATGAGCATCAACAGATCCGCGAAGTTGACGTCTGTTACCAGGTCTACGTGCTCCAAGCGTTGACCATCAAACCGCGAATAGCGCAGCGGCGTATCTATGCGCTCCAGGGCAAATTTCACAAGCAGCAGCGCCCCTAAAGTTGTCAGTGTAATGAGCACTTCATCTATTCTCAGCGCAGCGACCTGGTTGTCTTGGAAATTCCGTGGCTTGGACGCTTTTCTCGCCAGTGTGATGGCCAAGATAACTGCACAAGTGATTGAGATGAGGCTGCCTAAGTCGCGCAGCGGCGTAGAGGCAAAGGCGAGATGAAGGGTGTGCTCGCCAGGCGGCACCGACACGCTGATCAAGCCATGCGGAGGGCGCGTGACGATGACCACAGGCTGGCCGTTCAACAGCGCCTCCCAGCCCGGAAAGTTGAATATGTTAAACGTCAAGGTCGCTGGCTGTGCCGTCGTCAGCCTGACTTCGCAGCGCAACGGATGACACGCCAAATCGCGCACATCAACGTAGCTGGGTAGGCTAGCGATGTCAAGCCTGCCACGCGCGTTCTCCGGTGGCAGCTCGTCTATTGTCGCCGGCAGATATTCCCCCGCTGAAAGCGTGACCAGGCCACGCCTGCGCTCAAAGTTGGGAATATCGCTCGCTTGGGGGTGTGTGATGTCAGATATAAATGTCGGGAACTGCCAGGCGAAGCTGTAGAACGCCAGTGTGCTTAACCCCAACACCAACAGCACCCGCTTCATGGCAGTGCTCGACAGCCCCCTTTCTAAGCAGGCAAAGCCGGCGCCGGCGAGCACGGCAACAGCCAAGCTCGCTATGCCCAGCAACCGCCAGGGCGTCTGAACGAACTGGAGGATCGACAGTGTGTCCCAGATTGGTCGAGAGATCTCCAACGCGAGTGCGATGCTGAGTAGCCCTGTCGCCAGCGCCCCGATGACCAACCCGCGCTGTGCGGACAAGCGCAGAATCCCGACCACGCCGACCACAGCCAACCCGAGCGCCACTAGGCTGATGCTGCGCGTCACCGGTTGAAGCGCTAGTCCGCTTTCTACTGTCGTGGGAGGGGCAAACAGCTCAGCCGGCGCAATAAAGTTCCGACGATAGTCGAAGATTTCCAGCACAAAGACGCGCTCGATCTTCACCAAGTCGCGCTCCCCTAGTGCCGGCAACCAAAAGAAACTCGTCAATCCCAGCGCCAGTCCGAGCAGTCCCCAACCTTTCAGTAAAACCGCGAGGCGACGAGTGATGAGTAGCGGGTAGAGCGCGAGCAGCGCCGTGAGGAGCAGCGCGCTGATGTTATGACTAAGCACCAGCAATGCATGGCAGACGACGTATGCCACGCCTGACCCCCATTGCCCGTTGTTTGCCCAACGATGCAAGAAGAAAAACGCGAGCGGCGCAATGCTCAACGCCAAGCTTTCGGCGAATGCACCTCGATGGAACAGGGTGAACGAGAGATAGGGCGCGCTTAAATAGGCAATACTGGCAACGGCAGCACCTCGCCAGCCCAGGCCGTCGCGCAGCCAGGCAAATAAGCCCACTGCGCCAGCGAGCGCAGCAAGAATCATGGTCAATCCCAGCGCCCCGCTCGGGTCAACGCCTACGAGCCGAAATAGCAATGCGAGGTAATACAGCAGCGGCGCATAGTAGTTAAAGAGCGGTGCGCCATATCCAAAGCCAAGCGCTGGCGCCCATCGAGAGAATAAGATGCCCTGCGCGACAAGGTCTTCGAGCTGCGTTAGACGATAAAGGTGAAGCAGCGCGTCATGCCCGGCAGGCAACCGGCCAGAAAACAACGGCTGAGAGACAAGGAGGGCGATCCCGGCGGGAATCAACCATTCAAGGGGGGGATGCCTAAGCGCCTTCGGCCCTTTCAAGGTCTGACGTGCAGATTATAGACACCCACGGCGGATGCGTTTTGCGCCAGAGCACACCCTCCCGGGAGTGCAACGGCATTGCCATCGCGCGGCTGGCGAGCGATTGTCCCTGTTGTTGGATGCACTCTACCAGCGACGTAGTAGCCACGCTAGCCAGAGCGCCTGCTGCGATGAGCTGGTAGCGCGCCTCACAGGCTGCTCCTCTCCTGCTTGACGCTTAAACAGAGTTCGCATACAATTTGAGCGCGCTTAAATCAAGATTTAAAGCGTGCCTATAGAGATGGCTCACTATACTGACCCAGCCGGCGTGAACGACGCCACGTTGCACTACCTGGATGTCATCTATCGGCTGACCCAGCAGGGAGAGATGGCCAACACGACTGACATCGCAGAGAAACTCGGCGTCACCCCATCCGGCGCGAGCGTGATGCTCAAGCGGCTGGCCGAGCGCAAGTTGATCCAGCTTGTCCCCTACAAAGGCGCGACGCTCACGCCGCAGGGCCGCCGCCTGGCGCTGCGCACCATCCGCCGGCATCGGTTGGTCGAGCTCTTTCTGCACCGCGTGATGGGGTTTGCATGGCACGAGGTGGATGACCACGCGCACGCGCTGGAGACCGCGCTGACCGACGCGCTGGAAGATCGCATGGACGAGATGCTCGGCCATCCCACCCGCTGCCCGCACGGCCACCTTATCCCGCGCAAGGACGGCAGCCTGCCTGAGGCCAACGATGTCCCCCTCCTTAGCTTGCCGATCGGGAGCGCAGGGGTTATCCGCTGCGTGGACACCGACAACAGCGACTGGTTAAAGTACCTGGGCGAACAGGGCCTGTATCCGGGCGTGTCAATCGTCCTCAAAGATATTGCCCCTTACGATGGGCCGGTCACCATCCAGACGCCGGAGGGGCTGGTGGCGATCGGCCAGAACCTGGCTAAATTGATCTACGTTGAGGTGAGCTAACGTGGCAATCGCCGCCGGGCGCACCCATGTCACGCGAACCTCGCGCCTGCGCCAGTGGCTCTCGCCATTGCGCGCCCAAGCGATCTGCGTCGGCATCACCTTCGCGGCCATGTTCGCCGGCCTGCTCACCAGCCAGACGCAGCTCCCAGCGTGGCTGCCCTCGCTCTTCTACCTAATCGCTTACGTCGCCGGTGGCATCTTCGGCGTTCAGGCCAGCGTTGAATCGCTGCGCCAGCGCCGCGTGGATGTGGACTTGTTGATGGTCTTAGCCGCGCTGGGCGCGGCTGTCCTAGGAGCACCGTTTGAGGGGGCGATGTTGCTCTTCCTCTTCTCGCTCTCTAATTTGCTCCAGGACTATGCGCTGGGGAGGACGCGCAGCGCAATCCAAGCACTGATGAAGCTGCGCCCGGATCAGGCTCTGCTCAAAGTCGGCCAGGACGCGATCCTCAGACCAATCGAATCACTGCGGATCGGCGATCACATCCTGGTGCGCCCAGGGGAGCGCGTGCCGCTCGATGGCGTCGTCGTCGAGGGTGAGAGCACGGTGGATGAATCTACGCTGACCGGCGAATCTATGCCGGTCGCCAAGAAGGCAGGTGCGCCGGTCTTCGCCGGCACGATCAACCAGTCCGGCAGCCTGGAGGTAAGGGTCACCAAGCTGGCCCATGAGTCAACGATCGCCAGGTTGATCAAGCTGGTCGAGGAAGCGCAGAGCGAGAAGGCGCCCACTGAGCGCTTCCTCGACAAGTTCGAGCAGATATACGCCATGGGGGTGATCGGATTAACGTTGTTGCTGGCCGGCATGCCTCCTCTCCTCTTCGGCGTCCCATTCGCAGATGCGGCCTATCGGGCGATCACGGTGATGGTGGTGGCCTCGCCCTGCGCGCTGGTCATCAGCACGCCGGCGGCGATCCTCTCGGCCATCGCCAACGGCGCACGGCGCGGCATCCTGTTTAAAGGCGGCGCGCACCTGGAAGAAGCAGCGCGCCTGGAGGTGATCGCCTTCGATAAGACCGGCACGCTCACCATGGGCAAGCCGGCAGTCACCGATGTCACGATCATCCCCTTGACTGCTTTTGCCTATGCGACTGCCTCGCGCGCCGTTCGCCGCGACCAGGAGAACATCTTGCTCGCGCTGGCCGCGGCGGTCGAGTCCAAGTCCGAGCATCCATTGGCGCGGGCAATTGTAGAGACCGCTCGCCATCGCGGGCTGACCATCCCTTCAGCGACCAACTTTGCCAGCACGCCCGGCCAGGGCGTGCGCGCCCATGTCGCCTTCATGGGTGGGATGGACATCGCGGTGGGCAGCCTGCGCTACTTCGACGGCGTCCGCCTGCATGGGCTGGAGCGGGCGATGTGCGAGATGGAGCGATTGCAATATGAGGGCAAGACCGCCGTATTGGTGGCCAAGTTGCGGGCGAACACCTCAGCGGTCGTCCTCGGCGTGATCGCGGTCGCTGATGTGCTGCGCCCCAGCGCGCCACAGGTGGTTGAGCGCTTGCATCGGCTGGGCATTCGGCGCGTGGTGATGCTGACCGGCGACAACGAGCGGGTGGCGCGGGCGGTGGCCCGCCAAGCTGGCGTGGATGAGTTTCACGCTGACCTGTTGCCACAGGACAAAGTGGCCATCATCAAGCGTCTGCGCACAGCCGATGGCCGGCCATGCCATGTGGCGATGGTGGGCGACGGGGTGAACGACGCGCCGGCCTTGGCCAGCGCCTCGCTTGGGATCGCCATGGGCGCTGCCGGCACGGACGTTGCGCTGGAGACAGCCGACGTAGTGCTGATGTCTGACGACCTGCGCCAGATCGCCTATGCGATTGCCCTCAGCCGGCAGACGCGCCGGGTGGTCATCCAAAACTTGATCTTCGCAATCACGGTGATCGCGGTGTTGGTGGCGGTTGCGCTCGGCCTACAGCTCCCTCTGCCGCTTGGCGTGGTAGGCCACGAGGGCAGCACCGTGATCGTTGTGCTCAACGGCCTGCGACTACTCTTCTTCGACGTGCGCACGTAGCACAGCGCACTGTTTAACACAACGGAATACGCAATACGGAATACGAAATACGTAATGCGCTGTATAGTATGCGTATTACGTATTCCGTATTTCGTATTGCCTAGCGCTTAGCCTTCTTTTTGGCGGTGGTCTTTTGTTGCCGGCTGCGTTTGGGAGCGGTGGTCTTGCGCTTGGACTTCATTGCCACCGTGCGCCGCTTGGCAGTGGCCTTCTTGTCCTGTTCTTCGGCCTCTTTCTCTGCTTTTGCGGCCTGGTCCTCGGCTGGGCCGGAGAAGTCATCATCGGGGCCACCCAGATCGTCGCCGAAGATGTCGCCCATGCGCTTCTCTATCTCTTCTGGATCCTCGCCCCTCTCCAATCGGCCAACGACTTCCTCGAACTCAGGCCCTAGATCCTCACCGCTCTGCTCGGCCATCTTGCGCATAAAGCGGCCGAGCGCGCGCGGGTCGTTCTCGTCCAGCTTGCTCATCTCGTCGAGCAAAGCGTCGTCCACGTCGCCGCTGCTGTCCAGTTCGTCGCCGCCGCGCAGGACGCGCACGCGGGATACCAGACGCACCACGCGCCGGCTGCCGCATCGTTCGCACCTAACGGCCTTGTCATCCACAGCCGACAACGAACGCCAAAAGACAGAGAACTTGCGCCCACACTCCAGACAGCGGTATTCGTATATCGGCATGTTTGACATTCTAACCTGGCGCGCGTAACCCTGATAGGGGAGAGTGTGCCAATTCGGGATGAAAGGCTGCGCGTTTGAGCACACATTTGGGGCATCCGCAAGCGTATTGCTCATGTCATCGTTGCGGATCAAGCACATCAGGGTCGCCAGCACCTTGCCTCACCGTGTCATTCTGAGCGCTAGCAAGGGAGCTACACACCCAAGCGGTGTGACTGATAGATGAGCTGCCTTCGCCCACTGCCTGATGCGCTACGTCTCGATCCGAATGCCTGCGCCTTTGACCTTGTGCCGCTTATTGATGCCGAGCAGGATAGCGGTCAAGCCCTCGACGACAACAGCATTGTCCAGTGGGCCAGCGTCCCAGGCTTTCATCCCAGCATCGGCAACCAACTGCATCCCCACCTGTTTGGCCGACTCATCGTCGCTGCACACCAGTACGTCGCAATGGATCGGCGCATCGAGCTTTTTAAGGTGCGTGGCCGAGATATTCTGAAAGGCGGTGACGACCTTGACCTGATCGCCCAGCAGCGTTTGTGCTTCCTTCGAAGCTGAGCCGCCTGGCGGTACCATGACGCGCGTGTAATCGGCCGGGTTCACCGGCACTGTCACGTCAATCAGTATCTTGCCGTTGAGCGCGTCCTTGACGCTGCTGAGCGTCTCTTTGTGCGCTGTGTAGGGAACGCTGAGCACGACGACCTCAGCCTCTTGCGCTGCGCTCAGGTTGTCTGCGCCGCGCACGCGCTCGCTGCCGAGTGCCAAGTTCAGCTCTTCAGCGACGCGCTGGGCCTTATTCGGGTCGCGCGAGCCGATAATGACCTGATGGCCGGCGTTTGCCCAGCGCAGCGCCAATCCCGATCCTTCTTTGCCTGTGCCTCCGAGGATGGCTATCTTCATCGTCCTTCACTCCAACTATTTGTGCGTCTTGTGATGTCGTGCGTCACGCTGCGACGCGTCTGCGCGACACAAAGTGCGCGCTGTGCACGCTTGCGCGGCGCGCTAGAGATAATACCCTCATGTCCGCCGGCCCGCTGGTCACCACTGCATGGCTGCATGACCATCTCGACGATGACAATATGCGCATCGTGGACATTCGCGGCCACGTGCTGCCGCCAAACGCGCCGCCACCACACTACTTCAACCATTATGAGGACTACCTGGTCAGCCATATCCCTGGCGCGGTGTTCGTGGACTGGGTGTATGAGATCACTGACCCAACCGACCTGCACCACGCGCGCATCGCACCACCAGCGCGCTTCGCAGAGGTAATGGCCCGTCGTGGCATCAGCGATCAGACGTTTGTTGTGGCATACGACGATGCGGGGAGCATGTTCGCGGCGCGTCTGTGGTGGGCGCTGAACTATTACGGCCACACGCGCGTCGCTGTGCTAGATGGTGGTTGGAACAAGTGGGTGGCTGAAGGCCGGCCGGTCACCGATGCACTGCCGACAATCGCGCCGGCGGCCTTCACGGCGCGGCCACAGCCAGCTTGGGTGCGCACCGGCGACCAAGTGATGGCGCGCCTAGGCACGTCCACGCGGCTGATAGATGTGCGCACCC
>JAGHYX010000050.1 GCA_017743375.1 Chloroflexota bacterium | reverse complement strand
CAACCCTTGCTGTCTGGCCGACCAGACACACTCATTCCGTGAGTTCGCTGACCTCAGTCGGCAATAGCAGGCGATCTTCTGAGCGATCGTATTCGAACAGCTCAGCATAGCGCCCCCAATCCACGGCCGTCTCGAAGTGGCGCTGCGCCTCGTCATGTGGGTAATACTCGTCCAGGATGTCGAGGAAGAAGCCGGCGCGCATCGAGCCGCTGGGCTTCTCCTTCAGCGTGGTGTAGATCATCTTCACCGTAGGGATGCGGTCGAGTAGCTGGGTGCGAAAGATGTCTTTGCTGCTCTGGATATCGGCTGTGGCGAATGCGCGGCCAGCATCGGTGAGCGCGATGTCGCCCTGCCTCACTTCGGCCAGCCCCAGCATGACTGCCGCATCCACAATCGGCAACAGGTCGTCAGTCGGCAACTGCAGTGTGTTCGAGATTTCGGGCAAGTCGCGCAGCTCAGGCCGCTCGTGCAGCAACTCCAGCAAGCCACTGATGCCGCCCACCGTGGCATGAGGCAATGGTGGATAGGGCGACTCGCGACGGAGGGGAACGCCGACCATCGCTTCGCTCACATCGCGGTCCGGGTTGGTCATTGCGATGTAGATGCCATCTACCAGCTCCTTGAACCGTCTGGCCGTGCGGTCGCGGGGGCGCGGCAGGTCAATGTTCACCTCGCCCCGTATGCGGCCAGGGTTGGCCCCAAGGATGATCACGCGGTCGGCCAGGTATACCGCCTCCTCGATGTTGTGTGTGACGATGAGCACGCTCTGCGCCGGGAAGTTGCCGGATTCCCACAAATCGCTGATCTCGCCGCGCAAGTTCTCGGCAGTGAGCACGTCCAGGGCGCTGAACGGTTCATCCATGAACAACACCTTGGGGCGCTTGACGAACGCGCGGGCGAAGCCGACGCGCTGGCGCATGCCGCCCGATAGCTCTTTTGGATAGGCGCTCTCGAAGCCGTCCAGCCCAACCATGTCAATCGCCTTCAGCGCGCGCGCCTGGCGTTCCTTGGGCGGCACGCCAATGGCCTCCAGGCCCAGCTCGACGTTTTGTTGCACTGTGAGCCAGGGCAACAACGCAAACGACTGGAAGACCATGGCGACATCGGGGTTGGGTCCGGTCACGCGCCGCCCAGACGAAAGCACCTCGCCGCTGGTGGCGGGAATCAGGCCGGCTAAGATGCGCAACAGCGTGCTCTTGCCGCTGCCGCTGCGGCCGAGCAGGGCGACGATCTCACCAGGCTGGACCGATAGGTTGACGTTATCGAGCACAGTGAAGACGCCGTTGCCGTCGGGCAATTCAAAACTTTTGCTCACCTGCTTCGCGCGAATGAGCGCGCTGTCGGCGATCGGCACCGCTTTCACACTGTCGTTGACCATCGTCATGTGTAGATTCCTCCTGCCTCAAAGTGAATATCTGCGCTCGGCCAGGGCATACAACCGCCGCCACAGCAGGCGGTTGAACGCCACGACAAACAGCGTCATGACGCTCACGCCCAGCGCGATGCGCGGCCAGTCGCCGGATTCGGTGGCTTGAGCGATGTAAGCCCCCAGCCCAGTCGCCACTAAGGTGGTGTCTCCCCACGAGACTATCTCGGCGACGATGCTGGCGTTCCACGCCCCGCCGGACGCAGTAATGCCGCCCGTCACCCAGGCCGAGAAGATGCCAGGGATGATCAATCGTCGCCACAGATGCCAGCCGCGCAGCCCCATATTGGCTGCCATCTCGCGCAGGTCGCTGGGGATGCTTTGCGCGCCGGCGATGACGTTAAACAAGACATACCACTGCGCCCCCAACGACATCAACAGGATGCTGCCGACGTTCAGGCTGATGCCGGTGGCGATCAGTGCCACCGTCACAAATGGAAAGAGGAAGTTGGCTGGAAACGCCGACAGGAATTGAGCAACCGGCTGGATCAGACGCGCCAGGCGCGGGTTGAAGCCGATGGCAACCCCTACCGGCGCCCAGATCAGCGTGCTGAGGATGGTGAGCGCGGCGACCCGCAGCATGGTGACGACGCCCAGCAGAAACGTGTTGCCCACCTCCACCAAGCCGACTTCGCTGAGGACGAAGCGAATCAACGCGATTGCGCCACCCACCAGCAGAGCAACCAGCAGGCCGTCGTACAGCGCATCCACCCACGTCCGCCCCTTAGGGGACGCTGGCTCCATCTGCGGCGTGGATCCCAGGGCGCCGCTGAGGGTGCGGTTGACGAACTCGCCGGCCGGGCGCAGCGCACCGCCGATCAACCGCGGTAGGCGCGCCGCCCGCCACAGGTCAAGCACCCAGGAAGTCGGCATCTCGCTCGCTTCGCTCTGCTCGTTGCGGAACTTCTGCGACCAGGCGATGAGCGGCCGCCACACCAGTTGATCCACGACGATGATCATCAGCGCCATAGCGACGATGGCAGCGACGATGGCGCCGAAGTTCTGCTGTTCAATCGCCTCGGTCACGTAGGCGCCGATGCCCGGCAGGCGGTAGTCTTGATTGAGCACGCTGATGGCCTCGCTGGCGGCGACGAAGAACCAACCGCCGCCGAAGCTCATCATGGTGTTCCACGTCAGCCCGATCATGGCGTTGGGCACTTCTACCTTGGTGAAGTATTGCCAGCGCGACAAGCGGAACATGCGCGCCATCTCCTGTTGCTCGCGGGGGATCGTCCGCAGCGAGTGATAGAACGAGAAGGTCATGTTCCATACCTGGCTGGTGAAGATAGCGAAGATCGAGGCTGCCTCTAGCCCCAACAGGCTGCCACGGAAGAGCGCGATGAAGAACGTGATGGTGACCGATAGAAAGCCAAGCACGGGCACGCTCTGCAGCACGTCCAGCAAGGGGATGAGCACGCGCTCTGCGCGCCGGCTGTGGGCGGCCACATACCCATAGCTGAGGGTGAACAACAGCGAGAAGAACAAAGCGATGAACATGCGCAGGGTCGAGCGCGCCAGGTAATACGGCAGATAGGCCACGTCCAAGCTGATCGGCTCAGGCAGCACGTCCGGTGGCTGAAACGGTACCAGGGCCGTGCTGCCTACGACGGCGACGATGGCGATCAGGCCGAGCGCGCCGACGATCACCGCGACATCCGCGGGCGTGAACGGCAGCCGGCGGACGGCTTCGGGTGTAGGGAAGGTCAATCTGGTCATGATCCATCCTCCTGTTTCAGTTAGGATTGCGCCACGTCTCGGCCAATCTCGCCGGCGGGATTCACCGTGCCCCCTGCTTTCGTTCAACGCCTCCAACGGAGCATCGCCTGTCAGCGTCAACAGAAGCCACGGACAAAGGTCAGTGATCCACCATCCGCTTGTTGGACGCGCGTGATTGCCGAGCCAGCGGGAAAAACTAAAACAGCCCACAGAGGGGCTGTTGGTCGTCGTTTGCGCACGCCGTCGCTGCTCTCAGGCAGCAAGCACGCGCTTCCAAGCGCCCCTCGTGCAAGTTTTGACACTGGCCGACGTAGATTCCATGGACGGATGGTGATTGGGGTTGGAATCAGCTGCTCTGTGCCAAGCCTTAAGCCGGCTTGGCCTGTTCTGCCCATTGGCGTCTCTCGACGTTTCCGGGCGGCAGCGTATATTCGGCCAGGAGCCTCACCTAACGAGCTATTCGGTTGTCTACTTGGATTATATCCCTCAGGGAAGTATCCAAGGGGGCGCTCACTAATAGGGGCAAAACACAGCGCGCCTTCTAGGCAGCAACTAAAAATTCTCCGCGTCTCCGCGTGAGATCAGCCCTGCCCCTAACTGTGAACGCACCCTATATCAAAGCGTGCGCATTCAGAGGCGGGGCGCATACGCTTTGCATGACACGTCGGCGCAGTAGATCAAGCGGTCCCGTAGGCAATCGCCCCTGTGCGTAAACACGTCTTCTTAAACTCACCAATCTGTGGAATAATCTCGCCGTTCGATGGCGCACAACACAACCAGGAAGCTGGTGGCCGGCAGCCTCAGCGCTGTCGTTCAAAGCTTTCTAAGCGAAGTTTATCTGGAGGCCAGCGAGTCAGGGCGCGTCTCTTTGCGCGCGCTGGCCGGGCGGTTGGGCGTCACGCCTCCGGCCGTCTCCCGCATGGCCCAGCGCCTGGTGCGCCAGGGCCTGCTCCGCCGCGAGGGCGCCTGTGGCCTGGTGCTGAGCGAAGCCGGCGAGCGCATCGCCCTTAAGCTCATCCGCAAACAACGCATCTTTGAGGTCTTCCTCATGCGCTTCCTCGGCTACACCTGGGATCAGGTGTACTCGGTCGCCGCTTCGGTGAGCGCGCACCTGGATGACGAGCTGGTGGAGCGGATGTTCGTCCGCTTGGACAAGCCAACCCGCTGCCCGCACGGCGATCCCATCCCCACCAGCGACGGGCGCGTCCCGGTGATCCACGAAGTCCGCCTCCCGGACCTCGCCGACGGGGCGCGCGGGGTCATCAGCCGCATCGCCTCGCACGACGGCGAGTTGCTGCGCTACCTGGGCACGCTCAAGCTCATTCCCGACCAGCCGATTCAGCTCGTCGCCCGCGCGCCATTTGCCGGCCCATTGCGCGTGCGGGTGATGAACGGTCGCTTCCACGATGAGCACGTGATCGGCTTGGAGTTGGCCTCTAAAGTATGGGTGACGCCGAAGGATTAGCCAATGCAAAGCAGGCTGCTTTGCTTTCTCGTCAGTTGTGCCCTGCTCACGATAGCGTGGCAGCCGTCCAATCCACCCCAACCGCCATCCGTCTCAGCGCGCGCCTGGCAAGCCACAGCCCAGGGCCGCCGCACCGACATCCTTATTACTGCGCGCGGCTACCCCGACCTTTCGCCGGCCCGCAACCTGCGCGGCAAGGAAGCCAAAACCCGCTTTGTGGCCCAAACGCTGATTGACCATGCCGAACGCGCCCAGGGACAATTGCGCGCTGCGCTGCGCGCCCGTGGCTGGGAGATCTTCCCCCTCTGGCTGACCAACCAGATCGCCGTGCGCAACGCCGACCGCGCTCTGCTGCGTTGGCTGGCTGCCCGTGAGGATGTGGCTTACGTTGACCTCGACGTGAAGATGCGCGGCGTTCAGTATGGGCTGCTGCCTCGCCCGATTCCTCATTCGCCACTTACGGTCGAGTGGGGCGTCCAGCGCGTCAACGCGCCGCAGGTATGGGCGCTGGGCTACACCGGTCAAGGGATTGTCGTCGCCAACTTGGACACCGGCGTGCGCTGGGATCACAACGCCTTGAAACCGAACTATCGCGGCTGGAACGGCATCACGGTCACCCACGACTACAACTGGTTCGACGCCGCGCCGGACTCGGGGCCGCCCTCAACTGTGCCCCAAGATCTGAACGGGCACGGCACGCACACTACCGGCACTTCGGTGGGCGACGACGGCGCCGGCAACCAGATCGGCGTCGCGCCCGGCGCGCGATGGATCGCCTGCCGCAACATGGCCGGGTATTCGGGGATTGGCAGCGTGGCGCGCTACGTGGCCTGCTTCCAGTTCGCGCTCGCCCCCACCGATGTCAACGGCAACTCACCCAATCCTACCCTCAGCGCCGACATCACCAGCAACTCCTGGGCCTGCGACCCGAACTACGGCGAGGTAGGCTGCGAGGTGCCGACGGCGCTGGTCACCGCCACCCAAGCCCTGCGCGACGCCGGCATCATGGTGATCGCCGCTGCCGGGAACAGCGGACCGGCGTGTGACACGGTGCGCCTTGCGCCGGCCACGCTTGATCAAGCCTTCACTGTCGGCGCGACAAACAGCAGCGACGTCATCGCCGGCTTCAGCAGTCGCGGCCCGTCCACCCTCACGGGCCGGCTCAAGCCCGACGTCGTCGCTCCGGGCGTGGGCGTGCGCTCCGCGCTCGCCGGGTCAACGAATAGCTACGGCTCATACAGCGGCACCAGCATGGCCACGCCGCATGTGGCCGGCGTTGCTGCCTTGGTCTGGTCGGCTGCCCCTGACCTGCGCGGCGAGGTGGCGCTAACCGAAGACCTGCTGCGCCGCACGGCTCGCCCCCTGACGACGACGCAGACCTGTGGCGGCGTGCCGGGCACAGATGTGCCCAACAACACCTACGGCTACGGCTTGGTGGACGCCCTCGCTGCGGTCAAGGCCGCAACGCTCTGGCCGGTCGTCGCTGCGCCGACCTTCGCTTGGGTTCACGAGCCGTTGACGGTGACGATCAGCGTGACGAACGCGCTGCCGATCACCCGCAATACCGTGGTCATCTCTAGCACGCTGCCGGCGGCAGCCACCTTTATCAGCGCGTCACCGTCCGCGACGCTGGACGGCAACACCGTGCGCTGGGCGTTTCCAACCGTGGCGCCCTCGGCTACGCTCAGTTTGACGCTGGTCATCAGCAGCGCCCAGGCCGGCCCACTCCCCAGTCAAGCCCATCTCACCTTCGGCGGACAGAGCGTGCCGCTCTTCAGCAAGGCCGTCACCACCACCCTCCTGAGCGAACGGCGGATCTTCCCGGTGGTGCGGTTAGAGGGCAATTGAATCAGTTGACAGCCAATCGGAAGGGATTGAAGTTGGTGGCTGTGTCGAAGACGTCCGCCCCCTCGCCCCGTTTCAACCAGCCCACGACAGCATAAGTGATTGGGGTAAAGACAACCTCCACACCAACCTTGAACACGTAGTTAGAAGCGATGATGCTGAAGAGTAGATCGCTGCCCATCGTCCCCGCAAAGGCGATCAGCACGAACAGCCCGGTGTCCACGGCCTGGCCGACGATGGTCGAGCTGATCGTGCGCGTCCACAGCCAACGCCCTTGTGTCGCCACTTTCAGGCGGGCCAGGACGAAGGCGTTTGAGAATGCGCCGGCCCAGTAAGCGAGCAACGAGGCCAACACGATCCGCGGTGTGCTGCCCAGGATGGCGTTATAGGCTTCCATGCCCACCCGCTCGGCCCACTCAGCCTCTGCCGGCAACAGGCCGACCAGCCAAACCGTCAGGCTGAACAACGCGGTCGCCAGAAAGCCGATCCAGATCACCCGCCGCGACGTGGAGTAGCCGTAGACCTCGGTCAGCACATCGCCGAAGATATAGCTCAGAGGGAAGAGCAGCGTGCCGCCGTCGAAGGTGAACGGGCCGAGCACGACGATCTTCGCCGACGAGGTGAGGTTGCTAATGATCAGAACGGCCACAAACAGGCCGAGGACTAAATCGAGGTAACGGTAGGGTCGAACGGAATGCGCCGCATTCATGGCTTTACGCTACGGTACAAGAGTAAAGAGTCTCCTGGCAATGACCTACTCTTGCGCGCGGTTGCCCACGCACTACCATCGGCGCTGACGAGCTTAACTTCCGGGTTCGGAATGGGACCGGGTGTTTCCTCGTCGCTCCAATCACCAGAAGACTCTTGATGAAAGCGGCACTCTAAAAACTGAATAGGACATACGGCGCGTGCTCAAGCGGGCGATATTCAATTTCTCTGCCTCATGTGAGAGACAAGCCGGACGGTCATTAGTACGAGTTGGCTAAACGCCTTACAGCGCTTACACCTCTCGCCTATCAAACGAGTAGTCTTCTCGTGACCTTCAGGGGGATCTCATCTTGGGGAGGGTTTCCCACTTAGATGCTTTCAGCGGTTATCCCTTCCGCACATGGCTACCCAGCGGTGCTCCTGGCGGAACAACTGGCACACCAGCGGTGCGTCCATCCCGGTCCTCTCGTACTAGGGACAGCTCCCCTCAAATCCCCTACGCCCACACCGGATAGAGACCAACCTGTCTCACGACGGTTTGAACCCAGCTCACGTAACGCTTTAACGGCCGAACAGGCCGACCCTTGGGACCTTATTCAGCCCCAGGATGCGCCGAGCCGACATCGAGGTGCCGAGCGAGGCCGTCGCTGTGGACGCTTGGGCCTCACTAGCCTGTTATCCCCGGGGTAGCTTTTATCCGATTGCCACGACCTTTCCACTCAGCATCGTGGGATCACTAAGCCCGACTTTCGTCCCTGCTCGACGTGTCAGTCTTGCAGTCAAGCTCCCTTATGCCTTTGCACTCAACGGCTGGTTTCCATTCAGCCTGAGGGAACCTTTGGGCGCCTCCGTTACCTTTTAGGAGGCGACCACCCCAGTCAAACTGCCCGCCTGGCACTGTCTCCTGTCCGGATGACGGATCAGGGTTAGGGCCAAAACTCCGTCAGGGTGGTATTTCACCGTCGGCTCCACCGAAGCTGGCGCCCCGGCTTCACAGCCTCCCACCTATCCTACACAGACGAAGTCCTAGCGCAATGCCAGGGTACAGTAAAGCTCCACGGGGTCTTTTTGTCCTGGTGCGGGTAAATGGCATCTTCACCACTAGTTCAATTTCGCCGAGTCCCTCGTTGAGACAGTGCTCCAGTCGTTACACCATTCGTGCGGGTCAGAACTTACCTGACAAGGAATTTCGCTACCTTAGGACGGTTATAGTTACCGCCGCCGTTCACCGGGGCTTCAGTTCGCAGCTTCGCTTGCGCTAACCGCTCCCTTTAACCTTCCGGCACTGGGCAGGTGTCAGCCCCTATACGTCGTCTTACGACTTAGCAGAGACCTGTGGTTTTGTTAACCAGTCGCTAGAGCCTCTCTTCTGCGACCCACAAAGACGACATCACCTGATGTCATCTTCGCAGGCTACCCTTCTCCCTAAGTTACGGGTACATTTTGCCTAGTTCCTTAACGAGGGTTCTCTCGCTCGCCTTAGGATCCTCTCCTCG
The DNA here is from genome assembly GCA_017743375.1 of Chloroflexota bacterium. GTDB lineage: Bacteria > Chloroflexota > Anaerolineae > J036 > Brachytrichaceae > JAAFGM01. The sequence continues at coordinate 8,616 of JAGHYX010000050.1, read as the reverse complement.
CCTACCAGTGTCGGTTTGCGGTACGGGCGACATAGGGTTATGCTTAGAAGGTTTTCTTGGCAGCTTGGCTCAGTGACTTAGGCTTGGGGACCCGCTTCGCTTTCAGGATCAGCGACCGGATTTGCCTGGCCGCCTCATCTCCCTACGGCGTTCGCACCAGAACAACCAACGGTCTGGCTCACCTACCATGCTGCGTCACTCCATCGCACCCTATGCCGGTATCGGAATGTTGACCGATTGTCCATCACCTACGCTTTTCAGCCTCGGCTTAGGCCCGACTAACCCGATGCGGATTGACCTTGCATCGGAAACCTTAGGCTTACGGCGATCACGGTTCTCACGTGATTCACGCTACTCATGTCGGCATTCTCACTTCTGCTCGCTCCACCGCTCGTCACCGTACGGCTTCTGCGCTCGCAGAACGCTCCCCTACCGCTCTTTCGAGCCCGTATCTTCGGTGGCATGCTTAGCCCCGCTAAATTTTCCGCGCAGGACCGTTCGACCAGTAAGCTATTACGCACTTTTTAAAGGATAGCTGCTTCTAAGCTAACCTCCTGGCTGTCTAAACAGTCCCACATCGTTTTCCACTGAGCATGCACTTGAGGACCTTAGATGGCGGTCTGGGTTGTTTCCCTCTCGGCAACGGATCTTATCACCCGTAGCCCGACTCTTGACCTTTAAGTGACGGCATTCGGAGTTTGATCGGGTTTGGTAGCCTTACGGCCCCTAGCCCGTTCAGTGCTCTACCTCCGTCACTGAACGATCAAGGCTAACCCTAAAGTTATTTCGGGGAGAACCAGCTATCGCGGAATTCGATTGGCATATCACCCCTACTCACAACTCATCTCATAGTTTTGCAGCCCTAACGAGTTCGGGCCTCCACGAGATGTTACTCTCGCTTCACCCTGGTCATGAGTAGCTCATCCCGCTTCGGGTCTAATGCCTGCCACTAGACGCCCTATTCAGACTCGGTTTCCCTACGGCTCCGGCTGTCACTGCCTTAACCTTGCGACAGACATTAACTCGCCGACTCATTCTCCAAGAGGCACGCCGTCAGGCATTCCGCTAAGCGGCATAGCCCTCCGACTGCTTGTAGGTGTACGGTTTCAGGTTCTGCTACTCCCCTCATCGGGGTGCTTCCCACCTTTCCCTCACGGTACTTGTCCACTATCGGTCGCCAAACGTATTTAGCCTTGCGGAGTGGTCTCCGCAGCTTCACACCGTGTTAGCGTGCACGGTGCTACTCAGGATACCCCTCGGCTGTTTGGCCTTTCGCCTACAGGACTATCACCTTCTATGGTCCGGCTTTCCAGAACGGTTCGGCTAGGCTACGCAGTCCTACATTGGGGTCCTACAACCCCAGCCGGCATGCCGGCTGGTTTGGGCTGTTCCGATTTCGCTCGCCACTACTTTCGGAATACTCTCTTTTCCTCACCCTACTAAGATGTTTCAGTTCGGGTGGTTCCCTCCGCCGCGCCTATGGATTCAGCGCGGGGTGCTCAGCTCTTCGCTGAGCGGGTTTCCCCATTCGGAAATCCCCGAGTGATAGCGTCTGATCACGACTCCTCGAGGCTTATCGCAGTGATCCGCGTCCTTCATCGGCGTTTGGCGCCAAGGCATCCACCGTACACCCTTAGTAGCTTGTGCTCACATGAGGCCGAGAAATTGAACTCCCGCGATGAGCAATTCGCATTGCTCCCTCGACGTTTGCGCTTTCTCGCGCCCATGTCCTATTCAGTTTTTAAAGTGCCGCTCCTACAGCTTCCCTCGGCTGCAGGGCCAAGGCTTTGAAGATTGTTCAAAACCTCGGCGCTGCCTCCGAGTTTGTGGAGACTAGGGGATTCGAACCCCTGACCCCCCGCTTGCAAAGCGGATGCTCTCCCAACTGAGCTAAGTCCCCGCTGTGTCCGAGGGACTCAGTTCGAATCTCCCGAAGGCAGTGGGCGATTCAAGATTCGAACTTGAGACCTTCCCCTTATCAGAGGGACGCTCTAACCAGCTGAGCTAATCGCCCTCCTGGCGCACTCGCGCCTTAACGACTAAAGAGTGACAAAGAAACCATCGCGTGCGCGTTTGGGCGCGGCCACACCGTAGACCGCTTGTGAGGGAATACTCCCTAAAAAGGAGGTGATCCAGCCGCACGTTCCCGTACAGCTACCTTGTTACGACTTCACTCCAGTCACCAGCCCCACCTTTGACGGCGCCCTCCTTGCGGTTAGGCTACCGGCTTCAGGTGTAGCCAGCTCCCATAGTGTGACGGGCGGTGTGTACAAGACCCGGGAACGTATTCACCGCACTATGGCTGACGCGCGGTTACTAGCAACTCCGACTTCATGCAGGCGGGTTGCAGCCTGCAATCTGAACTGAGGGACGTTTTGAGGATTGGCTCCGCCTCGCGGCTTGGCTACCCATTGTACCGTCCCATTGTAGCGTGTGTGTAGCCCCAGGCATAAAGGCCATGCTGACTTGACGTCGTCCCCGCCTTCCTCCGGCTTGTGACCGGCAGTCCCGCCAGACACGTGTAACTGGCAGCAAGGGTTGCGCTCGTTAGGGCACTTAAGCCAACATCTCACGACACGAGCTGACGACAGCCATGCAACACCTGTGCAGGCTCCCTTGCGGGTCGTTCCCCTTTCGGTTCACTACTACCTGCATGTCAAGCCTGGGTAAGGTTCTTCGTGTAGCATCGAATTAAACCACACGCTCCGCTGCTTGTGCGGGTCCCCGTCAATTCCGTTTGAGTTTTAGCCTTGCGGCCGTACTCCCCAGGCGGGATGCTTAACGCGTTAGCTTCGGCACTGACGGGTTTTTGTCCGCCAACACCTAGCATCCATCGTTTACGGCTAGGACTACCAGGGTATCTAATCCTGTTTGCTCCCCTAGCTTTCGCTTCTCAGCGTCAGGAATGCCCCAGAAAGCCGCCTTCGCCACGGGTGTTCCTCCTGATATCTACGCATTTCACCGCTACACCAGGAATTCCACCTTCCTCTGGCACCCTCGAGCTCCGCAGTATTGGACGGCCTCTCCGGGTTAAGCCCGGAGCTTTCACGCCCAACTTACGAAGCCGCCTACAAGCGCTTTACGCCCAGTAAATCCGGATAACGCTCGCCACCTACGTATTACCGCGGCTGCTGGCACGTAGTTAGCCGTGACTTATTCCAGGGATACCGTCCTTTCTCTTCTCCCTGAAAAGAGGTTTACAGCCCGAAGGCCTTCATCCCTCACGCGGCGTCGCTGGATCAGGGTTTCCCCCATTGTCCAAGATTCCTCCCTGCTGCCACCCGTAGGTGTCTGGACCGTGTTTCAGTTCCAGTGTGGGGGGACATCCTCTCAGACCCCCTACCCGTCGTAGCCTTGGTAGGCCATTACCCTACCAACTAGCTGATGGGCCGCAGACTCCTCTCGCCAGGCCCTTGCGGACTCTGATCCTTGCGGATCCTTTTGGGTATTAGCTCCTCTTTCGAGGAGTTATTCCCTCCGGCGAGGCAGATTTCTACGTGTTACTCACCCGTTCGCCACTATCCCTTGCGGGACCGTTCGACTTGCATGGGTTAGGCGCGCCGCCAGCGTTCATCCTGAGCCAGGATCAAACTCTCCGTAAAGACAGTTGTGACTTACGTCACTCGGAATCGTTCGGTAGACCCAAACACTCGCACGTTCTCAGGTCTCTTTGCCACTCTTTAGTTGTTAAGGTGCGCTCACCTGTGCACGCAGAAGATACCACTTCTGCTCTAACCTGTCAAGGGGTGGAGCGCTTTGTTCTGCGCACACCGCCTTGCAGCAGGGATGCGCAATATACCACGGTTTCACAGGCTGTCAAGGCCCATCGAGAGATCGTCAAATGTGCAACGCATCAGCGCACCACTGCCCCGCCGCTCAACACTGCCCTGTGGCGACCATCATCGCAGCAACCTTGTCGCAGGCTGCGCCAACCTCACGTGCAGACTTAGACAGGCAAGGGATTTTTACATTCTTAAAAGGCGCCGCGTTAGCCGTTGCTGTGTGCGCTGCGCAAAACGTACCGCGCTTCCGAAATAGCCCTCAATCCACACTAGTCAGCCTGCTTCTCACGCTCGCGCTCTCGCTCTCTCCTGCGAAAGTCAACGAACCGATATCCTGTGCCCCGCTCCGTGAGAATGTATTGAGGCTGTGAAGGATCTTTCTCTATCTTCTGCCGCAGATAGGTGATGTAAAGCCTGAGATACTGGGTCTCGTCTCGGTATTCCCACCCCCACACTTTACTCAGCAATGTCTCATGCGGAACGACCCAGCCGGCGTTCTGCACAAGGTGATAGAGCAGCCGCCATTCCGTAGGTCGGAGTTTGATCGGCTTGCCTTCCACGATCACTTCGCGCCGATTGAAGTCTATAGAAAGGCGGTCATCTACTTTGATCGGCGCTTTCTCCACCATCGCAGGCAGTTCCGCCCGGCGAATCACGGCCTTCACGCGCATGACCAGCTCGCGCGGACTAAACGGCTTCGTCACATAGTCGTCCGCGCCCAGCGATAGCCCCCGCACCTTGTCCTCTTCCTCACCCTTCGCGGTGAGCATGATCACCGGTACGTTGCTCTCCTCGCGGATCATGCTGAGGGTCTCGAAGCCATCTATATCTGGCATCATGACGTCGAGCAACACGCAATCTGGCAATAGCTCGCGCACCTTGCGCACTGCTTCTAGCCCATTCGTCGCCGAGACCACCCGAAAGTTCTCCAATTCCAGATTCATCCGGATGAAGTTGATCATCCTCGGCTCGTCGTCCACCACCAGCACTAGCTTCGAGTCCTCATTTGCCATGATAAAGCATTATAGGGTCAGCAACTCACGCTTACAGTCGTGGGAGTGAACCATAGGAAAGCGGAAGGTTGCCTCTATCGCTGAACGCACCCAACGCACCCGCGCCGTCGCGCGATATACTCTTGCCGCCGTCGGCGTATTCGATATAGCTTGTCCCCTGCATCCTGGATGAACGCGCGGCGGCGAAGCAGCGATGACCCAAAGCAAAAACGGCCTCCACGACCTTGGCCTCCGGGGCGTTCAACAAACGTGGAACCCTTCGCCGGCGCGCACGATCGAGCTGGCCATCTGCCGAGGCGAGGGCAAATTAACCGCCGGCGGCGCCTTTCTGGCCATCACTGCCCCTTTCACCGGCCGCTCGCCGCAGGACAAGTTCATCGTGCGCGAGCCGCTCAGCGAGGACAAGGTCTGGTGGGGCAAGGTCAACCAACCGCTTGAAGCGGAGAAGTTCGAGCGCTTGGTCCAGGATGTCAAAGCGCACCTAAACACCAGAGAGTTATTCATCCGCGATGTATACGCCGGCGCGGATCCGGAGCATCGCCTGAACGTGCGGCTGATCTCGGAGAGCGCTTGGCACACGCTGTTCGCCCACAACCAGTTCATCCGGCCCTATCCGGCAGAGCTGGCCGACTTCGCGCCCAGCCTGACCATCTTGCACGCGCCGGAGTTTCATCCTGATCCGGAGCGGCACGGGACGCGCGCGCCAGCCTCCGGGCCGAGCGCGGTGATCGCCCTGCACCTCAGCCGGCGCCTGGTGGTGATCGCCGGCACGGGTTACGCCGGCGAGATCAAGAAGAGCGTGTTCACAGTGATGAACTACCTGCTGCCCTTGCAAGGCGTCTTCCCCATGCACTGCGCAGCGAACGTCGGGCCGGCGGGCGATACCGCGCTGTTCTTCGGCCTCAGCGGCACCGGCAAGACCACGCTCTCCGCCGATCATCGCCGCGCCCTGGTGGGCGACGATGAGCACGGCTGGGGCGAGGGCGGCATCTTCAACTTTGAGGGCGGCTGCTACGCCAAGGTGATCCGCCTCTCGCCAGAGGCTGAGCCAGAGATCTACGCCACGCTGAGCCAATTCGGCACCGTGCTGGAGAACGTGGTGATGGACCCAGATACTCGCCAGCTTGACCTGGACAGCGAGGCGATCACCGAGAACACCCGCGCCGCTTATCCGATTCATTTCATCCCCAACGCCATCACCACGGGCATCGCCGGCCACCCGCGCAACATCTTCTTCCTCACTGCCGATGCCTTCGGCGTGTTGCCGCCGATCAGCCGGCTCACGCTGGAGCAGGCGATCTACTACTTCCTCACCGGCTACACGGCCAAGCTGGCTGGCACGGAGCGCGGGGTCAGCGAACCGCAGGCCACCTTCAGCGCCTGCTTCGGCGCGCCGTTCATGGTGCACTTTCCGACGGTCTATGCGGAGATGCTCGCCGAGCGCCTGAGACGGCATCGGTGCACCGTTTGGCTGATCAACACCGGCTGGAGCGGTGGGCCGTATGGGGTTGGGCAGCGCATCAAGATCGCCTACACCCGTGCGATGGTGACGGCAGCCCTGGATGGCTCGTTGAGCGGCGTGCCCTTTCATCCCGATCCGGTGTTCGGCGTATATGTGCCGGAGCGCTGCCCAGGCGTGCCGGCGGAGGTGCTTCGCCCGCGCGAGACATGGGCGGATCCGGCCGACTATGACCTTAAGGCGCGCGCGCTGGCCGCCAAGTTCGAGGAGAACTTTAAGCAGTTCGCTCCCCATGTTGGCCGCGCGATTCGCGCGCAGGGCTAACGCCGAATCATGCTGCGCGACAAGTGGATCGCGTGGCAGCGCGGAGAACGCAGAGCGAGCGCGGGTCCGGAGGCATTCATAGACACGGGCAAAACAGTAGGCGAAGGCGTGCCGTCGCTCACCCTCTAATAGGTCTGCCTTCGCCGGCAGCACGGCTTGGTGGAAGGTCGCCCCGCTTGGTGAACGCATCCTAATCAGGCAAGCCTAAGCATGCTGCCTTACAATACCCTTACATCGTGCAGCCATCGGCTTCGTTACCCGCTCATTCTGCGATCAGTGAGTTCTCCGTCGAGCGCGCTTGGCGTTCAGATCAACGCAGCCCGGTTCGCTGGCTGTTCTCGCACATCTGGCGCTACAAGATCTACATCTTGGGCATCCTGATCGGTGCGCTGGGCAACGCCGGCGGCGCGGCGGTCATGCCGGTGCTCGTAGGACAGGCTTTCAACGCGGTGATCGCGCAGCCGCCCGCGTTCGCAGCGCTGGGGCAGATCGCAATATTGATCGTCTTCTCTCAGGTCGTTCGCGCCATCCTCCAGTTAGGGCGCAATTTCTCCTCAGAGATCATTGGCCAGCGCCTGGAGCGCGACGCGCGCGACGAGCTATACACCAGCCTGATCGGCAAGAGCATGGCCTTTCACGACCGCCAGTCCATCGGCGAGATCATGGCCCGCGCCACCAACGACGTGCGCGAGATCAACCTCCTGATGAACCCCGGGGTGAACTTGGTGGTTGGGTCGGGGGCATTCTTGATCTTCCCGTTGATCGTCGGGCCGCGCATCCATCCCCAGCTTGCGATCGTGCCGGCGTTGTACCTGGTCGCATACGCAGTGAGCGTAGCCTACTACTTGCGCAAGCTCAACCCTGCTGCCGAGCAGGTGCGGCGCACCTTTGGTCAGATGAATGCGACGCTGGCCGAGTCCATCGAGGGCATCGAGACGGTGAAGGCCGCAGCGCAGGAGGACCGCGAAGCCGCACGCTTTCAACGCACGGTCAGCGCCTGGCGCGCTGCGTTGGTCCGACAAGGAGACATAGAGTCGCTTTACCTGCCCTCGCTCGTGCTCGGCGTGACGATGGCCCTGGGCTTATTACACAGCCTGCTGCTCTATCAAGCAGGGACGATCACGCTGGGCGACGTCGTGGCCTACAACGGGGTGCTGATGTTCCTACAGTTCCCGACGTTCGCCACCCAGTTTGCCTATCCGCAGGTCGCCTCCGGCATCGCCAGCGCCCGGCGCATCCTGGAGCTGATGAACGCGCCCACGCTGCTGGACGAGAACAAGGGCGGTTACGCTGCGCCGATCCGAGGTGAGGTGGTCTTCGAGAACGTCACCTTCAGTTATCACAAAGGCGAACAGCCGGTCCTGCGCAACATCTCGCTGCGCGTCAAGCCCGGCCAGACCGTGGCGATCGTCGGGCAGACCGGCGCAGGCAAGACCACCCTCACCAAGCTGATCAACCGCATCTACGACGTGGACGCCGGCAGCGTGCGCGTGGACGGCGTGGACGTGCGCGATTGGGATCTCAACGCGCTGCGCCGGCAGATCGCGACCATCGAACAGGATGTCTTTCTCTTCTCGCGCACCATCGCCGAGAACATCAAGTTCGGCTGCCCCGATGCGACCCAGGAAGAGATCGAGGCGGCAGCCAAGGCCGCGCAGGCCCACGAATTCATCACTGCCTTCAAGGATGGCTACAACACGATCGTCGGCGAGCGTGGCGTGACGCTCTCCGGCGGCCAGCGCCAGCGCATTGCCATCGCGCGCGCCTTCTTGGCTGACCCGCGCATCTTGATCCTGGACGATTCCACCAGCGCCATAGACAGCGCCACCGAGGATTTGATCCAACAGGCAATGTTTCGCGTGGCGCGCGGCCGCACAACGTTCCTCATCACCCACCGCCTCTCGCAGATCCGCTGGGCCGACCTGATCGTGGTGCTCAAACAGGGGCAGATCGTGGCGTGCGGTTCGCACGAGGAATTATTGCGTCAATCGCCGGACTATCGGGCGATCTTCGCGCCCGAGGAGCGGCGGCGCAGGCC
>JAGHYX010000216.1 GCA_017743375.1 Chloroflexota bacterium | reverse complement strand
GGATGCCTGTAGCGATGCTGGTGGATGAGGTGCTCGCGCATCTGCGCGCCGACCGCGCGTTCATGCGCGACGTGTGCGACTGGCAGCGCGCGCCGGCCCGCCCGGCGCGCTACGCGCCTTGGCCGCTTGAACTGGCCGAGCCGCTGCGCCTTGCGCTAGGGCAACGCGGCATCGAGCAGCTCTATACCCACCAGGCCCAGGCCGTTGAGGCCGTCCTCGACCGTCAAAACGTCGTCATCGTCGCCAGATCCGCCGGAGGCAAGTCCCTCTGCTTTCACCTGCCCATCTTAAATGCGCTGCTGAACGATCCGAACGCATGCGCCTTGTGCTTATTCCCCACCAAAGCGCTGGCCCAAGACCAGCTTGCCAAGCTCACCGAGCTGGCTGCGGATCTGTCCATCAGCGATGTTCAGCGTGCGATCTGCACGTATGACGGCGATACGCCGCCGGCGCAGCGCGCTGAGGTGCGCCGACGCGCCCGCGTGTTGATCACCAATGCCGATATGCTGCATGTGGGCATCTTGCCGCACCATACGCGCTGGGCAGCGTTCTTCCGCAACCTGCGCTATGTGATCCTGGACGAGGCACACGCCTACCGCGGGATATTCGGCAGCCACGTCGCCAACGTCCTCCGCCGGCTCAGGCGCCTGTGCGCGTTCTATGGCTCAGCGCCCGTCTTCATCCTCGCCTCGGCCACAATCGCTAACCCAAAAGCGCACGCCGAGCAGCTCATTGAAGCACCCGCAACGCTCGTAGATGACGACGGCAGTCCGCATGGCGAACGGCATGTCGTCATCATCAACCCGCCGATCGTCGAACCGGCGCTGGGGTTGCGTCGCAGCGCTGACTTCGTCGCCCGTGACATCGCAGCCCGCCTCATCAGCGAGGGCTTGCAGACCATTTGTTTCGCCCGCTCGCGCAACGCTGTTGAGGTGCTATTGACCTATTTGCGCGAAGCGCTGCCTGAGTCAGCAGCGGTTATCTCCGGCTATCGGGGCGGCTACCTGCCGGAAGAGCGCCGCGCCATCGAACACGGGCTGCGCCAGGGACGCACGCGCGGGGTGGTGGCGACCAACGCGCTGGAGCTGGGGATAGACATCGGTGGGCTGGATGCCTGCGTGATGCTCGGCTATCCCGGCAGCATCGCCGGCTTCTGGCAGCAGGTGGGGCGCGTTGGCCGCCGGCAAAGCGCCAGCGTCGCTGTCATGGTTGCCACTGCCGACCCGCTCGATCAATATCTGGCTGCGCATCCGGAGTACCTCTTCCGCCAGTCGCCCGAATACGCGCGCATTGACCCCGATAACTTAGGTGTATTGGCGGCCCATGTCGCCTGCGCCGCGTTTGAGCTGCCGTTCAATCGGGGCGAGCGCCTGGGCAGCGCGGACGTTGACGATTTGTTGGATGCGTTGGCTGAGACGGGTGAGCTTCACGTGAGTGACCCTGGTCCGCTGCCGCTCTTCCGCGCCGGCGGCGCGCCCAGGCCGGCAGCGCGCTACGCCTGGGTGGGACAGGGTTATCCCGCCGACCGCGTGAGCCTGCGCGGCGTCGGCGAGCGCATCAGCATTTTGGACGAGCGCGGCCAGCTCATCGGCGAGACAGAGCGCGCCACTGCGCTGGCGCGCCTGCATCCCGGCGCAATCTACCTCCATCAGGGACAGACTTACCTGGTCACCAAGCTGGAATGGACCACCGGCCAAGCCATCGTGCGACCGGTTCGCGTTGATTACTACACACAAGCCAGCGCGGTCGCCGAGGTCATCGTGCTGCGCGAATACGCGCGCAACACAGACCCAATACCGGCAGCCATGGGCGAGCTGGAGGTGACCACGACCGTCAGCCGCTATCGCCAAATCCAGTTCAACACTCACCGGCTGATGGGATGGGGGGAGCTGGACTTGCCTGCGCAGACGCTGCTGACGGTCGGCTACTGGTTTGCCATTCCCGAGGCGATCTGCCGGCAGTTGGAGCGCATCGGCCTCTTGGGCCGGCCAAATGACTATGGCCCGAACTGGGAGCAGCAGCGCCAAGCTGCCCGCGCCCGCGATGGCTACCGTTGCGTGATCTGCGGCAAGCCGGAGCCGCCCGACCGACCGCATCACGTACATCATCGTCGGCCGTTTCGGGCCTTCGGCTATGTGCGCGGGGAGAACGACCACTATCTGTTGGCGAACGACCTGGACAACCTGATGACGGTATGCCCCTCATGCCACGCCAAGATCGAAACTGCCGAGCCGGTCAATCGGGCGCTGAGTGGGTTGTGCCACCTCCTGGCGAACTTGGCCCCGCTGTTTGTCATGTGCGACCCAGGTGACCTCGCGGCGACGTTTGAGGTGACCAGCCCGCATACGCGCTTGCCCACCATCACGATCTACGAGCTGACGCCGGGTGGCACCGGCCTGGCCGATGTGCTGCTCGAACGACACGCCGACCTGTTGCGCATGGCTGCGCAGCGCGTCCGTGAGTGTCCCTGTGACCAAGGTTGTCCATCGTGCGTAGGCCCATCGCTCGATCCCCAGGCAGACGCCGACCGCAACCCTAAGCGCGACGTCCTGCGCCTGCTCGAATCGCTCACGGCTGCGTTAAACTGAGCGTCATGAAGGCAGTGCGGATTCATCGCCACGGCGAAGCGGATGTCTTGACATACGAGGACGTGCCTTTGCCCGAACCTGGTCCTGGCGAGGTGCGGGTGAAGGTGGCTGCTGCCGGCTTGAACTTCATTGACATTTATCAACGCCGCGGCTGGTACAAAACGCCGCTTCCTCTAATTCTGGGTCAAGAGGCCGCCGGCACGGTAGATGCCGTTGGGGATGGCGTGACCGAGTTCAGGCCCGGCGATCGCGTGGCTTATGCGATGGTCCTGGGCGCGTATGCCGAGTATGCAATCGTGCCGGCGGCGCGGTTGGTGCCCGTGCCGACGGAGCTTTCGCTTGAGCTGGCTGCCGCGGTCATGTTGCAAGGGATGACCGCGCATTACTTGGCCACCAGTACGTACCCGCTCAAGCCGGGCGACGTGGCGCTGGTGCATGCCGGCGCAGGCGGCGTGGGCCAGTTGCTCATCCAGATCGCCAAACGCTGCGGAGCGACGGTGATCGCCACGGTTGGGTCAGCGGAGAAGGCGGAGTTGGCCAAGGCAGCCGGCGCCGACCACGTTATCCTCTATCGCGAGCAGGATTTTGAAGCCGAAGTCAAGCGCCTGACCGACGGCGCCGGCGTCCATGTGAATTACGACTCGGTGGGGAAAGAGACCTTCCTGAAGGGGTTAAACGTGCTGCGCCCGCGCGGCTATATGGTGCTCTATGGACAGGCCAGCGGGCCGGTTGAACCGTTTGACCCGCAGTTGCTCAATCAGAAAGGCTCGCTCTTCCTCACCCGCCCTTCGCTGGGCCACTATCTGCTCACGCGCGAGGAGCTGCTGGGTCGTGCGGGTGACCTCTTCCGCTGGATGACAGCCGGCGAGCTGATCGTGCGGATTGATCGCACCTTCCACCTGAGCGAGGCAGCAGATGCCCACCGTTACATGGAGGCTCGGCGCACGCTTGGCAAGGTGCTGCTGGTCCCGTGAGCGGGATTCCTTTGCGCAGTTTTGATAGATAATATCCGGCGATGGCCTTTACTGTCCAGGATTTTGAAGATCTGCTTCGACTGCTCGACGAGCGTCCGGAGTGGCTGGAGGCACTACGCCAGCGCGTGCTGACCGGCGAGCTGCTTGAAGTGCCGCGCCTGATGCGCGAAACTGCCGAGTCGCAGGCTAGGACGCAGCAAGTGCTGGAGGCATTCGGCAGACGCCTCGATCAGCGCGAGCAACAGATAGATGAGCTTGCCCAACTGATGAAGCAGCTCGCGCTGCGCGTGGATGAAATTGCTCGACAGTTAGAGCAGCTCACGCGCCG
>JAGHYX010000215.1 GCA_017743375.1 Chloroflexota bacterium | reverse complement strand
GCGAAGACGCAGACGTTGCGCGCCTGATGGGCCGGGTCGTGCGGCGGGCCGTTGAAGATCACGCCGTATAGGAAGCCCAGGTCCGGCTCCACGGGGTGGCGGATCTCGCGCGCGGCCATGATCGCGCGCTTGATGGCCGTCCCGGCCTCGATGAGCCGGCGATAGCCGGCGGCGTCCAAGGCCAGCCCGAGGTCAGCCGCGTCAACATAGGCGTAGAACGCGCCGCCGAAGGCCAGGTCGTAGCGCACGCAGCCCCAGCCGGGCACGTCCACCGTTTGGTCAAGGGCATAGACGAACGATGGCACGTTGCGGAAGGCGACACGGGTGACCCGTTGACCGTCTGGGCTTAAGGTCGCCTGCGCGATCACCTGGCCGGCCGGCGCGTCAATGCGCAGCTCGCTCTTGGTCGCTAACTGTTCACAATCCAGGTCGGGGAAGGTCGAGGGATGCGGGTGCGCCTCCAGCAGGCCGGTGACCAGGGCGATGATGCCGTGGCCGCACATGGTGCTCCAGCCGGCGTTGTGCATGAAGAGCACGCCCAGGTCGCCATCGGGCGAGGCCGGCGGGGTGACGATCGCGCCGTACATGTCGGCGTGGCCGCGCGGCTCCAGCATCAGCAGCCGGCGCAGGCCGTCCAGGTGTTGCTGTGCATAGCGGCGCTTCTCAAGGATCGTCGCGCCGGGGATGGGGGCGAGGCCGTCTATCAGGATGCGCAGCGGCTCGCCCTCGGTGTGTAGATCGAGCGTCGCAAAGCGTTGCCAGGTCGCGGGGATTTGCCAAGACATCTTATCTGTTTGCCCACCAAGCTTTCGCTATGGCCAGAGATTGGCCGACGGTCCTCGCCTTCGCGCTGCGCCGCCGCGCATCTTGCGTTGCCGGCGCTCTCCTCCGACGAGCCGGCGACTTGCGCACCGTCCTGTCCCCGCGCTCACCGAGCTGCGAGGACTCTGCTTTGAACTCAATGGTGTATTGTCTTCTGCTCCTGCTCATCTTGCTGCGCATAGTACTCCTTTTCTCAGTCTCCACCAAACGGGGTATGCACCACGGTGTCAAGCTTGCTTCTCGTGCGTTTCTCATGCACACCCTTTATAAGCGGCTGTTGGAACTGTGAGGAGCGACGTGTGATGAAAGGCAAACGAGCAGGCAGCTTGGTTCTATGTGTAGTGTTTCTCTCAGCATGTAGTGGCGTCGCGATGTCTGATGTGCGTGCGCCGGCGCCAACCGCACCGAACGTTTCTGCGCCCGCGACTCCGACAACCGAGCCAGGGTCGTCGGCGACCGCGGCGGTCGAGACGCCAGCGGCTGCAGAGCTCCCAACCATCCCGCCATCTGACCCCACAGCGCTCCCAGTGGATGTCGTCCCCGCGCTCCAAAAGATCGCCGATGGCCTGCAACGGCCAACCTTCCTTACCCACGCCGGCGACGGCAGCGGCCGGCTCTACATCACCGAGCAGCCAGGCCGCGTGCGCGTCTGGCAGGCCGGCCAGTTGCTGGCTGAGCCGTTTCTGGACATCACCGACCGCGTGGGCAGCCGAGCGAACGAACAGGGCCTGTTGAGCATCGCGTTCAGCCCGGACTTCCCACAATCGCGCCGCTTCTTCGTCAACTACACCGACCGCCAGGGCGCGACGGTGATCGCTGGCTTCCTGGCCAACGACAATGGCCTGACCGCTGACCCTGACAGCGAATGGCGGGTGATGCGCATCCCCCAGCCCTATGCCAACCACAACGGCGGACAGATCGCCTTCGGCCTAGATGGGATGCTCTATATCGGCATGGGGGATGGCGGCAGCGCCGGCGACCCCCAGAACTTCGCGCAGAACCCGCGCTCGCTGCTGGGCAAGCTGCTGCGGATTGACGTATCTCAGTCGTCGGCGGCGCAACCCTACCGGCTGCCTCCCGATAACCCAAGCTTTGGTCCAGATGCCCCGCCGGAGATCTGGGCAATCGGCTTGCGCAACCCCTGGCGCTTCAGCTTTGACCGATTGACCGGCGATCTCTACATCGCCGACGTCGGCCAAAACCGCTTTGAGGAGGTGAACTTTCAGCCGGCCGGACAGGGCGGCCAGAACTATGGCTGGAGGTTCCGCGAAGGGTTCGAGCCGTTCGCCGGCGACCCGCGCGGCTTGGTGCTCACCGACCCCGTCTTTCAGTATGACCACAGCCAGGGCTGCTCGATCACCGGCGGCTACGTCTATCGCGGCAAGGCGCTGCCTCGCCTGGTCGGCGCTTACCTCTTCGGTGATTACTGCTCCGGCCTGGTCTGGGCGCTGCGCCGAGGCGACGACGAAGCCTGGCAGGGCGAGGTGCTCTTGGAGACCGGTTTGAACATCAGCTCCTTTGGCGAAGACGAGGTCGGCGAGCTTTACCTCGTCGATCATCGCGGCGCGATTTATCAGCTCGTTGCCGCACCCGCTGCGCGCTGATCGCCGGCGAGCCAGGCGATCACCTTCTCGGCCAGCCGGTCGAAGGCGCGCACGGCCAGCACAAGATGCTCCGCGCGTGTGTCTTCCTCGCGGTTGTGCGAGAGGCCGCGCACGCTCTGCACGAACATCATCGCAGTGGGCACGCCGGCCCAGGCCATCTCGATAGCGTCGTGGCCGGGGCCGCTGGGCAAGCGGTGCGAGCGGCCAACATTGACCTCGCGGATGGCCGCGTCGCACATCTCAATCAAGGTGGGGTCAAACGGCTGCGGGGGGGACTGGTAGATCGTCCGCCAGCTCACTGTTGTGCCTTCCTCGCCGGCGATCTGCTCACTGGCGGCGCGCGCCTCGGTCAACATGGTCTGGAGGCGCTGTGGGTCTATGTGGCGCATGTCCAGCGTGATCGCGCACTCGCCGGCCACTGCTGTTGGGATGTCGGGCGCGTTGCGCACGCGGCCGTTGGTGCCCACCCCGCCGTGTCGCTTGGCGATCTCGCGCACGGCCAGCGCGAAGCGCGCGGCGCTTAGGAAGGCATCGTGGCGCAGGTGCATCGGGAAGCCGCCGGCGTGGGCGGCCACCCCGTTGAAGATCACCTGGTGGCGCTCGATGCCGTAACAGCCGATCACCGCGCCCAGCGGCAGCCCCAGCGACTCCAGCACTGGCCCTTGTTCGATGTGTAGCTCCAGATAAGCGCGGGCGTGGGCGATCTGCCGCGTGGCTTGTTCCGCGGTCTCCACGGCCACGCCGAACTCCCGCACGGCGTCCACCAGCCGCACCCCTTTGGTGTCCACCAGCCGGCTCACCCACGCGACGTTCAGCCGACCGGCGACGGCGCTGCTGCCGAACAGGCTGCGGCCAAAGCGCGCGCCCTCCTCATCCGCCCAGTCCACCAGCCGCACCGTCACGGGTGGGCGGCCTTGATATTGCGCGCTGATGCGCCGCAGCACCTCCAGGCCGGCCAACACGCCCAGGCAGCCATCGAGCCAACCACCATCGGGCACGCTATCCAGATGGCTGCCCATGACCAACGCCTGGGGAGCATCGCCAGCCAGCGTCGCCCACAGGTTGCCGGCCTCGTCCTGCTCGACCTGGACGGGAAGCTCATCCAGCTTGGCGCGGAACCAGGCGCGCGCTTGGGCCCAGGTTGGCGTCCAGGCCACCCGTTGTGCGCCGCGTTCGTCGCTGGTCAGCGCGGCCAGCTCGCGCAACTCCGCGATCGTGCGCTCTGGGTGAACGCTCGCTGCCGCCATGTCCCTAGCGCTGTTGGCGGCGGGCGCGCAGCGCGCTCACCAGCGTGGCGATCAGCAGCATAGCGATGATCAGCGCCACACCGATTGCTAGGACGAAGACGAAGTCGAACAGGCCGGGGATCGTGGAGAACGGGATGAGCAGGAACAACAGGACGACGATCAAGATTGGCCACTGGCCGTTGAGGTCTATCTTCATTGCCAAGCAGTTGCCTCGTTTA
>JAGHYX010000214.1 GCA_017743375.1 Chloroflexota bacterium | reverse complement strand
GCTGTTACTGCGCAGGCGGGTGATCGTCCGTTGACCAGCTCCTCGCAGATTGCGCTACCGTAGCCCTGTCAACTTTGTGGTCAATGTATTGTATTGCGTATTGCAGCTCAATCTGGCTGCCTAATCCGAACTCACGTTAATCAGCCTTACATCCTCCAGATAGAAGGTCGGCAGCAGCTGCCCATCTTCGGCAGCGATCTCCAGCGCGACCAACGTACCGAGCTTCTCCAGCGCCACTTCTATCTTCGTCCACTCGCCGGGCACGGCTTGGAAGGTCTGCTGGATCGCCGACCGGTCGGGCGCAGCGTAGAGCGCCAAGCGCAGCGTGCGCGGGCTGGCCTCCCCGCCATGGACGTAGAAGGACAGCGACTTGAACTCGCCTACATCAAGCGGCTGGCGCGGCTCGACGCGGAACTTCCCGTCCGGCTGGGTGAGCTGGACGGCGATCGCATACATTCGGCGGACGACCTGCGACTCGATGAACGAGACCTGCGCGCCCTGTGAAGCATCGCGCCATTCGCGCGCGAGCAGGTTGGCGAAGATGGTGTAGTGCGGTGAGCGCATCATCGCCAGTTGCGTCTGCGTGCGCGGCAGGAGCTCGATCTCATCCACATAGAAGCTCAGCGGCGAGCTGCCGCCCAGGTCCTGGACGTTGATGCGCTTGATCGTCTTCAGGTTGCCGAGCTGGGCCAGCGGCACGCGCAGCGTGATCCACTGGCTGCCGGCCAACTGGAAGACGAAGCCCGGCCCCTCGTTGCCGCTCTCGTCGGCGCTGTGGAAGTAGATCTGCATTTGGCGCGGCTCCGGCTTGGCCCCGCGCAGGCGCAGCCGGATCGCGCTATACGCTTCGCCATCCAGCGTGATCGGCGCGCGCAGCGAAAGCCCGCCGTTGCCGTTGGGCATCTGCACAGCGATCGCGCGCCGGCCCGCGAAGACCGGCTCGCGGCTGGCGAAGTCCACCTGCGACTCCCACGACCAGTTCTCCCAGCCGTCGGCCAGCACATCGCTATAGACGATGTAGCCGCCCTCCTCGGTTGGGCCGGTGAGCGGGATGCTCAGCGCGCCCTCCAGCGGGCCGCTCACCAGGCGGATGTTGTCCACGTAAAAGGTCGGTTGGCGTTCGCCGCTGTTGTCCTGGATGGTCAGGCGCTTGATGGTCTGGAGGTTGCCCAGCGAACTGAGCGCGATCGTGATCGGCGTCCACGTGCCGGCGGGCGCCTCGAACTGCGCCACCCGCGACTCGCCGCCGCTGTCGCTCTGTTGGATGTAGAAGCGCAGGGCGCGCTCGCCCGACTCGCCGCCGTGCACCCAGAAGGCGATCCCGCTGTAGCGCTGGGCGTCAATCGGGGCCGGCGCGCGCAGCGAGAAGCCGGCGAACGGTTCTCCGTAGCTCACAGCGACCGAGCGGCGGCCCAGCGCCGGCTGGGCGTTGGCGAAGTTCACCTGCGTGTTCCACGACCAGTTTTCCCAGCCGGCGGCCAGGGCATCCCCATAGACCGTCAACTCAGCCGGCAAGGCGCCTGTTGCTGCTGGTGCTCGCGCTTGGGGCTGGGCTTGTCCACTCGCCGGGATGACCGGCAACGCAGCGCCCGCGCCCACTTCGCGCGCGATATACAGGCTATCGAGATAGAACGTCTGTGGCTTGGCGCTCAGGTCCTGGATGTTGATGCGCTTGATCGCCTTGGGATTGCCCAGGCTGCGCAACGGCACGACGATCTCCTGCCATTCGCCGCCGCGCAGCTCGAAGGCGACCTTCTTCGAGTCGCCGCCGTCGTCGGTCTCTTGGATCCACACCTGCATCTGACGTGAGCGCTGCTCGCCGCCATGAGCACGGAAGACGATCCCGCCGTATTGGCCGGCGTCCAGCGGCGCGCGCAGGCGCAGGGAGAAGCCGCCGTACTGCTTCAGGTGCTTGACCGCCACCGAGCGCAGGCCGACCGCCGGGCTGGCGTTGGCGAAGCTCACCTCGGAGTCCCAGGACCAGTTGTCAACGTCCTCGCGGGTGGCCTCGTCGAAGAGCAGGAAGTCGCCCGGTTGCAGGTCCAGCAGGCCGCTCAGGTCCAGCCCTTCTTTGCCGCGCAGGAAGCAGATGTTATCGGCGAAGATCGGGAACTGCTTCTGGCCGGTGCGCTCCTGGAAGTTCACCCGCTTGATCAGCGGCGGGTTGCCGAGGGCCGCGAGCGGGATGGTGATCGGCACCCAGGTCCTGGGGGGCACGTCAATGTGGAAGCGGCGCGATTCGCCGCCGTCGTCGGCGCTCTGGATCAGGAAGACGATCTGGCGCGTGCCGGGGTCTTCACCGCCGTTGATCCAGAACGAGACGGCATCGTAGTCCTGGCCGGGGAGAGGCTGAGGCGAGCGCATGGACAGGCCGGCATAGCCCTCCCGATATTGCCAGGCCAGCGACCGCCCGCTCAGCGCGTAGGGGTGGCCGCGGTTGACGTTGGTGTTCCACGACCAGTCGTCCCAGCCGTCGGCTAGCGCATCGTCGTAGAGCGTGTAGGCGCAGCCGGGCACGCCGGGGAGGCGCTCAGGCGGCGGCCCTGGTGGAGGTGGGAGCGGGGGGCGGCAGCAGCGACGCGGAGAGACACAGGTTGTCCACGTAAAATGTCGGCTGAGGATTGCCTATGCGGTCTTGAATGCTGACCTGCGTGATGAAGGATGGGTTGCCGAGCGCGCTGAGAGGAATAACAGCTGGCGTCCACTGATTTGATGGTGCATTTACGTTCACGGGCGGCTCGCCGTTATACGTGCTGCCAACTTGCGCAATCACATGGAGCTGGCGAGTGCCGCTGCTTCCGCCGTGTATCCAGAAGACCACGGGCGCAAACGCGCTGGGAGGAATGCTACTTCACCGACAGCGCGCCATAAGCGTTGGTGATCATCGCGCTAATTGAGAAGCTGCCAGCGTAGACCGGCGCGATCTCGGCGAAGTTGTAGCTGCTGTTCAACGAGCTGTTCTGCCAGTTTGGCGCCAGCGCCTCGAGGTAAATCGGCGCGTCGCAGCCGGCTGGGGGCGGTGGTGAGGAAGATAGACAGAGATCATCCACGTAGAACGGGGAGTGATCCAAAAGAGAAGATATTTAAACGTCAGTTCGGATTTACGCGAGCCTAGCGAGCAACGCAGAGTAGAATGACGCGCAGACTGTTCTTAGCAAACTTATTACTACTAACCGCTGTAATAGTCATGACCTATGCAAATATCCTGCGCGCTCCGCTGAGCAACCTATTGGCAGAAGACGCGGATAATCCGAACTCACGTTAATTAGCAAGGAAAGCGTGTTGTCAGCCTACTGGCAGATGAACGCGTGACGAGAGGATGGTCACCATCTCGCTGGCGCGGGCGAAAAGCTGTTTCAGTGAGGCCGTGTAAGTGTAGACGTGGCAGAACAGCTCGAGTAATTGCCTCGCACAGGGCGATAAAAGCGAGCAGCATGAGCTCGTGGAACTCGCCGCACATCCGGCACAGGTCGCCGTGGACGAGGAATGAGCAGTTTACCAGCTGGCTCAGCAGTGTGATGGGCGCATTCACAACCAGGGGTAAAACCTTGGGTGTGCGACGGCGCTGCCTTCGCCGACCTTCTCACTTCGCTGGCAGCATCGCTTTGCTGAACGCACCCAGTACGATGGATGAGTTTCATCGCGGCTGACGAAGCGTGCGACGTCGTGATTGCGGATGTAGTAGTAGATCAGGAAATATGCAAGGAACAGGAGTAGCAGTGTTTCTTCATAGGGCGATCTGAGCGCTGCACAGCGCAAGCTGTTGCTGGTGGCACTTCTCAAGGAGTCCGTATGGTTTTGATGCTTCTATGACTATTTTTGAGCCTTCTACGACAAAGTCGTCTTGCTCACAGAATGCGCGCAGGGTGGTGCAGATCCACGGGATGCGGGCGAGCAGGCTGCTTTTCAAGCGGCCGGC
>JAGHYX010000213.1 GCA_017743375.1 Chloroflexota bacterium | reverse complement strand
CGTCCAGGTCCTCGTAGATCAGCCCGCGGGCGGCCAGGGCGGTAATCGCGCGCGCGATCAAGAGCGCCAACAGCGCGCCAGCGAGCGTTAAGAAGAGCGCACGCCTGAGCATGTTGAGATTAGGAGTCACGCAGTTGGTTGATGCGTCGCGGATTTAGCGCCGCGCTATTTTGTGTTGCTACCTATCTGGCTTCTGTTAATACATATTGCTGGATCAAGGGTACTTGAAAACGATAAATTCCATCGTGCTGCTCGATGATCTCTCTGCGCACCAGCCTCCGCAAATAGGTGCCCATGCCGTCCTCAACCAAACTCGTCTCGAGGCGAAGTGAGGGGTCATTGCGCGCGAGCCGTCGCAGAATGCTCCGTTCCTCATCGGCCAAGGATTCCCAGAGCTCGCGGAAGTACTCGCTGCCGCGCTCGAACATGACCGGCACAACCGCTTGCAGGTCGTCCGGCGATGCCCGTTTGCGGCGCGCATGATTCAATCGCTCCACGATTTCGTAACAGGCGAGCTGCACCAGGTATGGCTGGCAACGAGTCATCTCTAGGATGGCGTCTACGGTTTCGGGAGTGTAGATGTCGGGAAAGCCATCCACGGGGCTGACGATGAGCGACCGCGCTGCCTCCCGCTCCAGATAGCTCACCCGAATCGGACGAGTGTTGATCAGATAGTCGCTCCAGTATCCAGGCAACTCGTCCAGCAGGTGCGATCCGCTGAGCAGGATGATCCAGCGGCGACGGTTCTGGATCACGTAGCGCAGAAAGTTCAGCGGCGCGCGATTGTTGAACGCCTCGACGAACTCGCCCAGCCGTTCGTATTCATCCAGGCACAGCAGGATGCGCTTCTGCCCAACCGTCCTCTCGACGCTGTCCATCCAGCGTTCCAGGGCTGGGAATGGGTCTGTCTGAAAGTCGGCCGGGTTGGGCATGTTCAACATCACACCGAGCTGTTGACCGGCGCGCGCCGCATGGGTAGCCAGTTGCACGGCTAGGCCTGCCAGCGTCTGAGCCGTGACGACGCCCTGCAGGTCCACCTTTAATGGCACGACATCTGGGGTGATCCGGCGAGGCAGGTAGTTCAAGGTTGAGGTCTTGCCGGCCCGCCGGCCACCATACAGCAGCAGCGTCTGCGGCTGTTTCGCCAGCACCACATCTTCAATCTGGCGAAAGATATCCTCGCGCCCGCGGAACAATCCCCCGGCCAGGTCTGGCTCTAGCGCGCTGGCTGGCAGGTATACCTGCGGAATCTCCTCGGTTGCTTTCGCCCGAGCTTCTAGTGATTGGCGCATGGCCTGCAACAGCCCCAGCCAGCGCTTGGCGACTCCGCCAAACGTCGTTGCATCGCTCATGTGGCCGGCAGCCGCCAGCCGGTTCTGAATGCCCTCCAGCAGACCGATCTGCCGCGCCAACTCCTGGCTCTGACGGTACGGTGAGGTCGCCTGCATCGCGGCGCGGACGCCCTTGCTCACGTCCAGCAGCTCAGCGAAGAAGGGGCTGAAGCCCTTGGGCAGCGGCGTGGGCAACCAGGCCAACTGGTCGGCCGCGTGCACGATGTCCTGCACCGCTTGGCAGCGCGCCAACACATCCTCAGCAATGCCGCGCATGGCCCGCGTGGCCACCGCCTGCTGGTTGGTCTCGCTGGTCAGGTAGCGGATGAACTGCTGCGCCGCAGCCGGGTTTTCGCGGTGCGCCTTGACGATGATCTTGTCCATAAACGGTAAGGGCAAGATAATCAACTGGTCGAAGCGCGGGGGCAGCAGGGGCAACATCCGCGCGGCGTTCTTCCCCTGCGACGCTGCTACAGCCAAGGCCAACATCCAGGCCAGCTCGGGCAGCCAGAAATACACGCGCAGCACGACCAGAACCCACGCCACGCTAAACGCCATGCCGTCCAACACGCCAAACGCCACGCCAACTACCACGCCAATCGCCACGCCACCTACCACGCCAACTGCTACGTCACTCGCCACGCCACCCGCTACGCCAAACGCCACGCCAACTACCACGCCAAACGCCACGCCACCCGCTACGTCACCTACCACGCCAACTGCTACGACACTCGCTACGCTACCCACTACGCCAATCGCCACGCCAAATGCCACGCCACCCGCCACGCCAAATGCCACGCCCGATGCCACGCTAACCGCGAAAGCTTGTTCGGGCAGGATCGAACGGGTCAACTCCGAGGCCAGCCGCGGCAATCCAGCAGACAACAAAAGGATCGCCACGAAGATAAGCAGCAGAAACTTTTTTCTAGCCCGAGACTCAAGCCGCGACGTGGCACGCGCGATCAACAGGCCAAGCGTCCAGCCTCCCAGAAAGAGCAACGAGCCCTGCCAGTCGAACTGCGGGATGCTCCCTCGCACGGGCAAGGCCTGCGGCAACAGCAGCGGCAAGAGGACCCCGGCTATCACGGCCACGACCCATGGCGCGGCCAGCGCGAGCCACCAGGCCTGGTCGGCGTAACGGCGCAGCCGGGCGTTGTCTGGGTTCTGGCGCAACAGCCTGAACGGATCCGAGTCAGGTTTCAGATCAGGGTGGATATCCCGCAGGTAGCTGCGCAGCGTGAACGGCTTGAAGAACGCCCAGTACAGCAGGCGCAGGCACTCGAGCAGGTAGGTCTTGAGTCCGCTCATTCGCACCGACCAAAGAGACAAAGGACAAGGCCTCTTAATTGCTCACTCGAAATCAATCCAGCCAGCGCCCCTAACGCTAGGACGATGAGGCCGACGCCCACTGCCCAGCTAACGGCATCGCTCCAAACCAGGCCGATGCATCTGGCCAGCCCGCCGATCCACTTTGGCACGTCCACCAGCAGCCAGCACAACAGCCGCAGCGGCCAGCGCAGCAGCCCTAGCCAGCGCTGTGCACGGGCGGGCGGCTGGGTCATGCGCGTTGCTTGGGCGTCAAATTCTCGCTTCGCCCAGGCGTAATCGCGGTTGGCGTGCCGCGCTTGGCATAGCGTGCTACATGCCAGTTGCAATAAGCACGGCTGCCGCCCAGCCCAGCGCAGCGCCAGGCGCTGCTCCTCATCGTTGAGGGCCGCTTGCGCGCCAGGCACGGTGCTGGCAGGCAGCCGCACCAGCGCCTCAGCCTCATCCTTCTTCAGGACGCCAAGACGCCGCACATGGCCCAGGTTGAAGAAGCGCGACGTGAGCTTATGCCGTTTTTGATATACGTGTAGCGGCTCGAACGAGGCGATGACCAGCATCAAGGCGCTCTCGTCCATCAAGGCGCGCAGGTGATTGAAGAAATCGTCGTCAAATTGTCCAGCGCGCTCCATCAGCGCCTCGAACTCGTCGAGGCATAGGACAGGCAAGACGCCTCGCTGCTTCCACGCGCGCACTGCGCTCCCAAAGGCGGCGGCATCCATCGGTTGGGCGCGCAGCGGCGCTGCCAGATTTGGATCGCTCGAAACCGCTGGCCGCGCCAGCAAGGCCTCGGCGCAGGCCGCATAAAACCCTGCCTGCGTAGCGCATTTGCTATCATGAAGCGGAACATAAGCTATTACATATCTTTTAGTATCCTCGGCACACGTCTGGAAGAAGTGAAACAGCAGCGAAGACTTGCCGATGCGCCGTTCGCCGTAGATATTCACGCTAATCGGCTGCGCGCCGATCATACGGCTGTGAATAAAGTCCAATTCCTCTCGCCTGCCCACAAACAGGCGCGGATCTTCGATCTTCGGGCCCGCGACGAACGGGCAGGCCGGAAGACCAGCGAGGCTTCCTTGTGCGGCCATGTAAAACGCCAGTTTGGATTTACGCTAGTTTAAGTTTAATGCGATCCGCGATCGCGCGCACCAAGTTCTCAAAATCCTCGTAGCACTGTTGCACGTTGGTCTGATGCGCCCCGATTGCGCCATCCGAGGCGCGCAGGGCGAACATCGGTTTGCGCGCCTCCATCGCCATGGACATCAGGCTGCGA
>JAGHYX010000049.1 GCA_017743375.1 Chloroflexota bacterium | reverse complement strand
CGAACTGGCCGAAGCCCAGCGACGGACAGATGAACGGCTGGCCGAGTTCCAGCAGCGCACGGAAGAACAGATCGGCGAGCTGAAAGGCACCCTGCTCGAAATGGACTATCGCGCCAAGGTCGGCGCCATCTTCGGCAGTCGCCTAAAGAAACCAAAGGTAGTGGACGCCGGCGACATGTGGGATGTGCTGAGAGATCGCCTTGATGAGGAGGAAATCCGACAGATCGTCGCTCTAGATTTGATCGTGCGCGGCCGGCTGTTACCCCCACAGGGGGAAGGCGAGTTGTGGCTGGCTGTTGAAGTCTCTTACGTGGTTGATCAAAACGATGTGATGCGCGCGGCGGCGCGTGCGGCGTTACTGCGCAAAGCAGGGCTGCCGGCAATACCCGTCGCAGCCGGCAAACGGCTCACTCAGGGCGCATCAGCGTTAGCGACTGAGTCGCGCGTCGTCTTGGTCCAAGATGGCAGCCTGGTTGGATGGGACGATGCCTTGCAAGACGCCACCGGCGAGCGCCCATCAGCAGCCTGAAACCTATAAGCGACCTGTGCGGGTGTTCTAGTCCCATTGCCCTTTGCGAGTTGGCGAACGGCGCGCTGCGCGCTGCTGATCGAGCTGAGCTTTGATCCACGTTGGCAGCCCATATACCTGAACGAACCCCTGTGCATTATCGTGTCGGTAGTGTTCGCTGCCGTTCAGAGTGGCCAAGTCGGCGCGATAGAGCGAGTAGGCAGCTTGACGCTGCACCACCTGAACATGCCCCTTGAAGAGTTTGAGGTGCACACTGCCGGTCACGTCGCGCTGGGTAACGGTGATAAACGCTTGAAGCGCGTCGCGCAGCGGGGTAAACCACTGACCGCTATACACCAGGTCAGCATAGCGCAAGGCGACCAGTTGCTTAAAGTGCATCGTCTCGCGGTCCAGAACAAGTTGCTCCAGTGCTTGATGGGCAGCCCGCAGGATCGTCGCAGCAGGCGCTTCCTGTAGCCGGCGCGACTTCATCCCAACCAGCCGATTGACGACAAAATCAGAGCGACCGACGCCGTGCAACGCCCCGATCTCGTTGACGCGCTCGATGAGCGCAGCACCGCTCAGCGATAGGCCGTTTAAGCGCTTGGGGATGCCATTCACAAACTCGACTTCCAGGTGTTCAGGCTGGTTCGGCGCCTCTTCGAGCGCGTTCGTCCAGCGCCACAGTGCCTCCGCCGGCTCATACGCCAAGTCCTCGAGCTCCCCACCCTCCCGACTGCAGTGCCAGAGGTTCTCATCTAGGGTGTAGGCCGCATCACTGCGCAGGTCGAGCGGCACATGCCGTGCACGTGCGTAGGCCAGCAGCTCATCCCGACTGGTGAACTGCCACTCGCGCCACGGCGCGATCACGCGCAGATTGGGGTTCAAGGCCATGTAGGCCAGCTCGAAGCAGACTTGATCGTTGCCCTTGCCCGTGGCGCCGTGCGCTAAAGCATCAGCCTCCTCCTGTTTGGCGATCATCACCTGATGTTTGGCGATAAGTGGCCGAGCGATCGGCGCGCCGAGCAAATCCCCGCCTTCGTAGATGGCACCACTCTGGAGGAGCGGCAGAAGGAACTCGTTGGCGAACTCGTCGCGCAGGTCTTTGACGACGACCTTGGCAGCACCGCTGTGCAGAGCGCGCTGGCAGACGGCGTCGAGGTCTTCACGCTGGCCGATGTTGGCGACAAAGCAGACGACCTCACACTGATACGTCTCGATCAGCCACGGGACGATGACTGCCGAGTCCAACCCGCCACTGTAGGCCAGCACCACCTTACGCACGCCGCGTCCCGCGGCCGGCGTTGCGCCTGGATGTAGTCGCGTGACAGTTTCCAACGGGATGAGGTTCTCGCGGCTGACTGCACGACGGGCGAGGCGGCCAGCCTGTACAGCGCGCAGCACGCGCTCGCGGTCTTCTGGTCTGATCTGGAACTCGCTGGCCCGGTCGGGTTGTAAGGGCATCATCACAGCCACCTCATCGCAGTTCTCCAGCATCGGACAAGCCACGCAGTCGTTCCAGACTTTCTCCGGGAAGAACTCCTTAGGCACTACGGAGAACCCGCATTTCTCAAAGAAGCCGACCGCTCGCGTGAGGGCGAAGATGGTGCCGAACTGGCGGCGACGCGCTTCCTCGACAAGCGCAGCCACCAACCGCCGCCCAACCCCACCGCCCCGCGCGTGCTCATCTACAGCCAACGAGCGTAGCTCGACCAGCGTGGCGTTCATCGGCACCAGCGAGCCGCAGCCGATCACCCGGCCCGGCTGGTCGGCATCGCCATCCTCGGCCACGAGGAAGTCGTCCAGATGTGCGCGGATGTCAGCTTCGTCGCGCGGCAACAGACCACCTTTGCGGACGTTCTGTGCGATCAGCGCCGCGATCGCGGTGACATCATCCGAGGTCGCTGGCCGAACCGAGACCATGTGTGCTAATGATCGTCAACCATCTAGGTCTATCAACAATTCCTCGCCGGCGTCCTTGCCTTTGGCGATGCCCGGTCGGTCATCGCCCTTGAGCAGGCCGAAGGCCTCGCCGCCTTCGATGTTGAGCACGCCAGCTTGGGCATAGACCTGGAGCTTCTCACGGCTGTCGGCGATGTCCAGGTTGCGCATGGTGAGCTGGCCGATGCGGTCGAGCGGGCCAAACTCAGCTTTGCCGCTCTCCATGCTCAACCGCTCAGGGTGATAGGTGAGGTGTGGGCCGGTCGTGTTGAGGATGGTGTAATCGTCCCCGCGGCGCAGCTCCAACGTGACCGTTCCGGTGATGGCTTTACCCACCCAGCGCTGGAGGCTGTCGCGCAGCATCATCGCCTGGGGGTCGAACCAGCGACCTGCGTAGAGCAGCCGACCCAGCCGGCGGCCGAGCGTTCGGTAGTTATCTATGGTGTCCTCGTTGTGAATGGCCGTCACCAGCCGCTCGTAGGCGATGAACAACAGCGCCATCCCTGGCGCCTCATATACGCCGCGGCTCTTTGCTTCGATGATGCGATTCTCAATCTGATCGCTAAAGCCCAAGCCGTGCCGTCCACCGATCCGATTCGCTTCCATCATCAGCGCCACCGGATCGCGATATTCGCGCCCGTTGATCTCGACCGGCAAGCCCTGATAGAACGTCACCGTCACCACCTCCGGCTCTATAGGCACAGCCGGATCCCAGAAGCGCACGCCCATCATCGGCTCAACAATATGCGCGCTGGTGTCCAGGAACTCCAGGTGCTTGGCTTCATGCGTGCAGCCCAGGATGTTGGCGTCGGTGGAATATGCTTTCTCGGCAGACATCTTGTAATGGAAGCCTCGCTTGGCCAGCCACTCGCTCATCTCACGGCGCCCGCCCAGTTCCCGAACAAAGGCTTCGTCCAGCCATGGCTTGTAAATGCGCAGATGAGGGTTGACCAGCAAGCCGTAGCGATAGAAGCGCTCGATGTCGTTGCCTTTGTAGGTGCTCCCATCGCCCCAGATGTTCACGCCGTCTTCCTTCATTGCGTTGACCAGCATCGTGCCGGTCACGGCGCGGCCCAGCGGTGTGGTGTTGAAGTAGAACTTACCGGCGGTGCTGATGTGGAAGGCGCCGCACTGAAGCGCGACCAACCCTTCCTCCACCAGTTGCCGGCGACAATCCACCAACACGGCCTTCTCAGCGCCGTGTCTGAGCGCACGCTGGGGGATCTCGTCGTAGTTCGGTTCGTCGGGCTGGCCGAGGTTGGCCGTGTAGGCATAAGGAATGCCGCCGTGCTCGCGCATCCAGGTGACGGCTGCGCTGGTGTCCAGCCCACCGCTGAACGCGATGCCGATCTTCTCGCCAACAGGAAGGGATCTCAGAATCCTAGACATAACATTACTCGCTCACCTAGGCGTGTTTTTTTATTAGCCGACTCCTTCTGACTATACTCCTCACGGGCGCGCTTCACATAGCGTTGAATGCTCTGCACCTTGTTAATAATGAAGACGTTGTTCATCGCGATACGTCGTAGGCCTGTCTAGTCCGAAGGAATGCCCGCAGGATATCCGCGCGCTCCTCGCTCAGCTTAATGTATGCCGACAGGGCCAACATCTCGAACTCCTGGCGCGCCGGCTCGTCGCTGCAGTAGAGCAACACGCCTGTATGGATGATCTCGTTCTGAAAGACGGTGGAGACGAGCCGCAGGTTGACCAAGTCAACGTCTCTGCGCGCCTGTTTGGCGAGCGCCAGCGCGGTGTCGCTCAGGCGCAGGTCACCGGCGGCGCGCGCGATGTCCACCGGCAACAGCACCGCCAGGTCTATATCGCTCCGTGTATGTTGTTCACCTCGTGCATAGCTGCCGAACAGATAGATGGCCTGTGCTGAAGGGAAGTCGCGCAGGACGATCTCGACCAGCGTGCGCATCTCGGCGTTCATCGGGCGAATATCGTGCCGGCATGATTGGCGATGCCTTCCAGGTTCGTGATGCGCACGCGGCCCACGCCGGCGCTGAGCGCCTCCAGCGCGGTGCGCACCTTGGGGATCATCCCGCCGGAGATCGTGCCATCGGCGATCAGCGCCTCGGCTTGGGCGGCAGAAAGTTCAGGCAGAAGCTCCCCGCCGCGATCCAGCACGCCGGGCACATTGGTGACGAAGGTGAGCAGGTCCGCGTTCATCGCCGCGGCAACTGCGCCGGCAACGTGGTCGGCGTTGACGTTGTAAATCTCACCATCCTCGCCCAGCGACATCGGCGCGATCACCGGCAGCCAGCCCTGAGCCAGACAAGCGCGCAGCAGCTCAGCCCGTACGTGGGTTGGCCTACCGACGAAGCCCAGCGTCGGGTTTAAACGTTCGGCGCGGATTAAACCGGCATCTAGACCGCTCAAGCCGATGGCATCCACACCGTGCATTGTCAGGGCGGCCACCAATTGTTTGTTGGTCAGGCCGCTCAGCGCCATGAGCGCGGCATCGCGCGTCCGCGCGTCGGTCACCCGCAGCCCATCCTGAAAGCGAGTCTCGATCTGTAGGGCGCTCAATAGCGCAGTCAGCGCCTTGCCGCCGCCGTGGACGAGGACGAGTTTTGTCCCGCGCTGGGCCAGGCCGGCCAAGGTAGCGACGAGCTGCGCCATGAAGCTCGAATCGTCCAGCTCGTTGCCGCCGACCTTAATCACTTGAAGGTCACTCATCACCGTAACCCCTCCGTCTCGTCCAGGCCGAACATCACATTCATATTCTGGATGGCTTGTCCGCTTGCGCCCTTCACCAGGTTATCAATGCAGCAAACGATCTGGACGCGATCGGGCAGCTCGGCTACAGGATGGACCGAGATCACAGCGTAGTTGGTGTGCGCAGCGTGAGCGATCGTCGCGATTTGACCAGCGGGCAGGATGCGCACGAACGGCTCGTCTGCGTAGCGACGATTGAACAGGGTGAGCACGTCTTCGCGCAGCGCGTTGATCCTAAGGTAAATCATGCTCAGGATGCCGCGCGAGATGGGCAATAGATGCGGCGAGAAGATGAGGCGGATCGGTTCGGGAGGGACGCCTGGTCGGAGCGCGTTGAGCATCTGTTCGATCTCCGGCAGGTGGCGATGCGCGCGACCGATGCTATAGGGCGCCAGCGATTCGTTGACCTCGACGAAGTGGGTGGTCAAAGAAGGCTTGCGGCCGGCGCCGCTCACCCCGCTTTTGCTGTCGGCGATCACGAGCGGGTCGGCGAGCGCGCCCGCTTCGATCAATGGCAATAGGCCCAGGATGATGCTGGTGGGGTAGCAGCCGGGGTTTGCGACCAGTTGCGCTTGGGCGATCTCACGCCGATGGACTTCTGGCAGGCCATAGACAGCGAGCGGTAGGAGGTCGGGATAAGGGTGCGGGTGGCCGTACCAGTGGGCATAAGTTGCTGCGTCGCGCAGCCGAAAATCCGCCGAGAGGTCTATCACCCGCCGGCCGGCGTCGAGGGCGCGCTTGCACAGCGCAGCGCTGGCGCCGTGGGGCAGGCAGCTAAACACGACATCTGCCTTATGCAGCGGCGCATCGTCCGCGCTGACGAGAGGGATATCAAAGGGACAAGCCAAGACCTCGCTCAACCGCGCACCGGCGTGGCTCTCTGAATGGGCGAAGGCAATGCGTGCGTGAGAATGCCGGCCCAGCAGCTTGACCAGCTCGACACCGGTGTAGCCGGTTGCCCCGAAGATGCCCACGTTGACGATCATGGTTGACAAAAACAAAAGCCCCCAACACCACGTGTGTCAGGGGCTACGTCCGCGGGTTGCTTAGCGCTCCTCACGCCGGGAGAGACCTGCCCGACACACCGCCGGTTGAGGGCGCACGACGAACGCGAAAGGTCATAGTGACGAGGACAATTCTAACAGTATTCGGTGGATGCATTCATGATAGGGCATCGCATTGGGCGGGCGATGGCATTGCCGTCGCTCACCCAGAGGTGATGAGCCTATAATCTCCGTGCCGTGGTGAACAGGGCGCGATTAATGCCTTTACTCGCGCTCGCGTGTCTTTACGTTGGCATCATCGCTCCCCCTCCCATCCTCGCACAGCCGACGCATCGGCTCGAGGCAGCAGTAAGCCTGGCAGTTGAGGCCGGCTTTAATGCCTACGTCAAAGAGAACGCCTGGATCCCGCTGCATATCAGCCTCACCAACGCCAGCGACCTGATGGAAGGGGAGGTTGAAGTGGTCAACAGGGCACTGGCGCTCACCGAACGCTTTGCACAGCCCGTCCTGCTGGGCCGCAACGCACGTCGCCAGGTGACCCTCTATGTATCGCCGGCCAGCGATTCACTGGAGGTACGCTTGGTGTCAGCCGGCCGAGTCCTCGCCAGCGCTACCCCCACCGTTCGTCAGCTGACGGCCACCGATCGGTTGGTGTTGGTCATCAGCGATCCGCCAGACGCCTATAACGTCATTGGCGATGTGCGTGCGCCCAGCGGAGCCGGCAGCACGTTGGCCACGCTTCGGCTGGAGCAATTGCCCGATCGCGTCGCTGCGCTTGGGTCAGCCGACGCGATCGTGCTCTCAAACGTGGACACCGCCCTGCTCACGCAGGCGCAGCGGGATGCGCTGTATCAGTGGGTAATCGGCGGCGGCCATTTGATCTTGGCTGGCGGGCCGGGCGCCGCGCGCGTCCTCGCCGGCCTTGGGGAACTCGCGCCTGGTCGTGCAGCACCTGTGCTCACCAACGCCGACCCCGCTCCTCTCTACGATTTTGCACAACCGTTCGCGCACGGCGCGTTGCCTACGCTGCCGCCGGGGACTTTGCTGGTCTCGCCTTTGCAACCGGCGACGCGCCACGCGCGCAGTTTGGCCAGCAGCGCTGAAACCCCCTTGATCTTGCGCCGAGAGATCGGGCGCGGCATCGTGGACCAACTGGCGTTTGAGCCGGCCCTGGCTCCACTGCGGGACTGGACAGGGCGGGTGGCGCTATTCACTGCGCTGTTGGGTGGGCGGGCTGGCTTGGCCGCCGACATCGGCGTCGTGCGCGACCAAGAACTGTTCATCTGGGCTGCGTCTGCGCACTCGGTGGCCGGCCCTCCTTCGCCGCTGCTCGTCCTGTTGTTCTTCGCCCTCTACGTGATCGCGGTCGGCCCTTTGAACTTTTTCGTGCTGCGTAAGCTCAGACGGCTGTCATGGGCCTGGCTGACTGTGCCGGCCATCGTGGTGGCCTTCACGTTGCTCGGCTTACTCAGCGGCTTTCGTCCGCGCGGCAACGTGCCCTACGTCCACCGGCTGAGCGTCGCCCTGGGCGATATGCAGACGAGCCACGCCCGGCTCTTCAGCATCTTCGGTTTCTTCGCGCCGCGCAATCAGCAAATCAAGGCTGAGGCTGGCCGTGCGCTCGTTCAGATGATCGCTGCGCCGCGAGATGCCGACGAGCCAGGTCCAGTGACTACGTTTGTGGTCGGCAACCCCAGCCTGGTGACAAACTTGCCGCTGGAGAACACCACCGTGCGCACGCTGTATGCCCAGGGTGGTGAGCGGCTTAGCCTGCCAGAAATAGACACCGCGCTACGATTCGTTCCGGCGAACGGGGACCCAGAGGCCGTCATCGCCGGATCAATCCGCAATGCCTCGCGAGCTGACCTGCGCGCTTGCGTCCTGATCGCGGGTCGGGATTATCAGGCGATCGGCGACCTTGCAGCGGGGAAGACGGCAGAGGTCCGCCTGAGCCTGCTCGCGGGCCATCCGCACTCCCTTCTGCCGCTGCGGGCAATCAACAACACCCGCGAGCGGCTGACGGGCGGGCCGCTGTTCCTCTCAAGGGCGATCCGGGGCAAAGTGGCCCAGCGCACCTCCGCCAGGCCGGCGCCCACGGCCTGGGATATGCGCTATCCGTTCGAGCAAATTGCCCAGCCGATCGGTGATGCGCTCGTGCACTGGCAGAGCTTCAGGGATGAACCTGCGCGTCAGGAAGCGCAGTTCGGCCTGGTCGCGGGTGTGTTCGGCGCGGATAGCATCGGGGCGGGCGTATATCTGGGATGTTGGGCCGATGATGATGTAAGCGGGCTGCGCGTCGCCAATGCCGACTACACCGATCAGACGTTGCGCCTGTGGCGGCTGCCTGTTGCTCAACACTTGGCCGCTGTTGATCAGCCCCTGCCGGCGGAGATTTTCGCGTGGAACGTCGTCGCAACCACTGGTGGCGTTGACCTCTGGAATAACGGGTTGACCCTGCAGCGCGGCGAACATCTGTTGTTGCTCACACCCTGGTTCGACCTGCGCACCGTTAGTCGCAACGCGCGGATCGCGCTCAACATCGAATTCGACAACGCCAGCAGCGCGCTGGAGGGTCTGCAGACTGCCGGCATTCAGCTCTTCAACTGGCAAACACGGGTGTTCGACCAGGTGGCAGTTGACCTGGTGAATATCGCAGCTCAGAACGAGCACGTTGGGGCATATCTCGCCCCCGATGGGCGCATCTTGATCAAGATCAGCGTCCCTGGCGACTCGGTGACCCTGAGCCGGATCGCCACAACCGCCACGCCGCTCAGTGATCGGTGATAGCTGTGCCGTGCGGCGCTGCATCCGTGCGGGCCTATTGACGGCTTGGCACGGACGCGCTCGCACTCCCCCTCCGGGCGTTTTGTCTGGCGAAGGGCTTGCCCCTAACACTCAGCACTTATCTGTATGATTGAGATTGAAAGAGACACCGGCGCACTATCTCGCAAGTTTCATCCGCCGCTGTCCTCCTTATCACTATCACTCCGCGTCTCTCAGCACATTCAGCATGACCGGCCTAAGCGCTGCGCTAATAATGTTATTGCTTGCTGCGATTGCGCTGAGCGGCGTGCTGCTCTATCAATGGCGGCTGAGCCAGCGCCAGCTAGAGGCGCGCACGGCTGAGCTACGCACGCTCAGCGACGCTGCTCGCGCCATCGCCTCAGCGACCCTCGATGAAGATGAGCTATATCGGCTGGTCTATCGCCAAGCTGTCCAAATCGCTGATGTCGCTGACTTCCAGATTGGGCTGTTCGAGGATGAGCGGTGCGTCCTTAAGCTGCACTATCGCCATGGCGTTGAGCAGGTGGGTGCAGTGGGCGACCTGTGCGTTGACAATGACATGGTGAGTTGGGTGCGCGCGCACGGCCGGCCGTTGATCGTGCGCGATCTTCGCGCCCAAATGGTCAACCATGCCGGCGACGGTGTGCTGCGCTCGGCGGTGTTTGTGCCGATGATGGCGCGCGATGTGATGATCGGCATGCTGGTCGTCCAGAGCGAGCGCGCGAATGCCTATGCTGATTCGCAAGCTCGGATGCTAGGTATCCTCGCCCATCAGACCGCAGCGGCCATCCAGAACGCGCGCGCGCTGCGACAAGAGCGGATGCGTGCCCAGCAGATGGAGCTGGTGAGCGCGATCGCGCGCTCAACCGCCCTTGTGTTCACGCTGGCCGATCTGTTGCCTCGCTTGGTTGAGGCCATTCGCGCCGCGTTTGGCTATCTCTTCGTCGGCGTCTTCCTCAAAGATGAGCTGGGCTATGTGGTCTGCCGTGCGGCCAGCCGGCAGGTCATGCTTGGCAAGCGCGTTCGTCCCGGCGATGGATTGATCGGCGCCTGCGTGGCCGAGGACTGCATGATCGCGGTCTGCCAGTCGCATCCGAACCGCTACAGCGAGGTCGTCCTGCCGCTTCGCATCGGTGAGCGCGTCATCGGCGCGCTTCACTTACAGGCAAGCGATCCGAAGGCTTTTGGACCCAGCGAAGCGCACTACCTGGAGCTGCTGGCCCAACAGGTCTCGGTAGCTGTGGAGGATGCTCGTCTATATGAGCAGTCGCTGGAGCGCCAGCGACTGGCGCAGGAGCTAGCCCTAGCGCGCGATATTCAGGCCAGCTTCCTGCCGCGCAGTGTGCCAAACGTGGCGGGCTGGAGCGTCGCCGGCCGCTGGCGTGCCGCCAAGCAGGTGGGGGGTGACTTCTACGATTTCATCCCCTTGCCAGATGGGCGCTGGGGCGTGGTGATCGCGGATGTGGCGGATAAGGGCGTGCCGGCAGCGCTGTTCATGATCTTCTCGCGCACTTTGATTCGCGCGGCCATGTCCAGCAGCCCCGGCCCAGCCGACGTGTTGGCCCGCGCCAACACCCTGATCCAAACCGATGCGATGGCCGATCTGTTCGTGACGGTGCTCTGCGCAGTTTGGGATCCGCGCAGCGGCCAAATCTGGATGGCCAGCGCCGGCCACCTGGCGCCGCTGTTGTGCCGGGCTGACCGCAGTGTGAGCACAGTGCGCCTTGCTGGTCCTGCGCTGGGTGTCCTAGAGCGCATCTTCCCGGAGCAGATCTGTTTGGCGTTGCAATCCGGCGATGTCTTGCTCTTCTACACTGATGGACTGACTGATGCGATGAATGCGTCTGGCGAGGCGTTTGGCCTTGCCCGTCTAAAAGCAGCCCTCTCCGAGGCGCACGGGCTAGATGCCGGGCAAATTGCCGCATCCGTCCTCTCCGCCGTGGATGCCTTCACAGGCGACGAGCCACCCTTTGATGATCAAGCGCTAATCGTCATCAAGCGAGAGGCGTAAAATAAAAAGGACTGGAGAAGGAGAGCTGATGAGCATCTTAGATCGCCTGATGGCAGTGGATGTAGATCGCATCTCGCACGACGAGGTCAATCACGACCTACAGCCTATACGTCTATTGAAGTCCGATTTTCTGGAGCGCTTCACACATGTAACACCGCAGACTGTGCTGAGCATTTGGCTGCCGGTGGTAGTTGCCTTCCTGATAATCGGCGCGCTCAATTGGCCGGCGGGCGTCTCGTTGCTCTGGTATGGCGTCGCCTTCTTCATCGGCGTAGGGTTGATCTGGACCTTTATCGAGTATGTGGTGCATCGTTTCGTCTTTCACTTTCGACCGCGCAACCGCACGCAATGGCAATTGATCTTCCTGTTTCATGGGGTGCACCACTATCAGCCGCACGTCAAGACGCGCTTGGTGATGCCGCCAGCAGTGAGCATTCCGGGCGCGCTGCTGTTCTACGCGCTGTTCCATGTGGTGCTTGCTGTCATCTTGGGGCTGCCCTTTTTGGTCGCGCCAACCTTTGCCGGCACGGTGCTGGGCTATGTAGCTTACGACATGATCCACTACGCGACCCATCACCTGCCGGTTAAAGGCCCGGTGATGAAGTTTCTCAAGCGCCATCACATGGAGCATCACTTCAAAACGCCCGATGCCCGCTTTGGCGTCAGCACCAACCTTTGGGATCAGGTCTTTCACACCGAACCGGAGACAGCGCGGTCCAACCAGTTGGGTAAATCGTGATCGCTCGGCAGCAAAAATGCTGGCCGGCCATCACCAAGTTATCTCTAAACTGATCGTATTTCATGTCCTGTTATAAAGCTTCTGTCGGCATTTATGTAGATGTAGCGAATATCGCAATGAATGGCGGATATGGCATGCAATTCGATGTATTGCGCGAGTTTGCGTGCCATGATAACGGAGAGGTTGTCCGCCTAAACGCCTACGTGGCCTACGACGCGGAACGCGCCCAAATTGATCAGGATTACGCCGAAGGTCAGCTGAGCTTTCACTCCTCTCTGCGTGACTTCGGCTACAAAGTTATTCAGAAGAACGTCAGGCGCTTCGTTGACCCAGAGGGCAACACGGTGACCAAGGCCAACTCCGACCTAGACATGGCGGTGGACATGCTGCTCCAGTCGGAGAAGCTCGACCGTGTGCTCATGCTGACCGGTGATGGGGACTTCGTCCAAGTGGTGCGCGCGCTGCAGAATCGTGGCTGCCGCGTGGAGTTAGTCGCCTTCGCCAACATCTCCGCCGACCTACGCCAGGAAGTGGATATGTTCATCCCGGGTTGGTTGATCCCCAACCTGCTGCCGATCAAAGGCCAGCCGCGCGGTGCGCCGGCTTGGGGTGAGATCGGTTCGCGCGTGCGCGGCGTGTGCTACTATCACAAAGAAGGCTACGGCTTCATGCGCTTCCTGGAGCGCGTGAACGCTGATCTGTGGATGTCGGATACCCGCCGTAAGGATTCGCCCTACAAGACAGCCTATTTCCACGACTCACAGCTGCTCGACCGCGTGGAAGCTGGCGAGATCCCCAACCGCGACGTCATCTTTGAATTCGACCTCGTCAAAAGCCAGCGCGGTGATGGTCTGGAGGCGCGAAACATCAAAGTGGTCGCGCGCTTGTAAGCGCTTACGTCGTTTTTGAGCTTGCTGCGCAGGGCAGAGTCGGCCTCGAGTGAGAGCGTCGGCAGAGGAAGGGACGACCTGGACGTCGCTTTATCGCTTGCGTTCTGCCGATGAGGGTGCTTTGTGCATCCCCACAGAACTAGGATTGCACCTCTGGATAGCTCGGCAGTCCTCTGTGATCAGACCACCGCGCGTCGGCCCACGCCTCATGTCAGTCGCAAGCGTTCGATAATTGGCTCATCCTACATCCTAAAGGGAAGGCAACATCATGACCGGCTATGCCTCGCTTGCTGAACAACTGACCGCTAAAGGCATTGACGTCGAGCTCGTCAAAGCCAAACTCAAGGCTCAGCACATTGAGCTGCCCTCTTGGGGCTTTGCTAACACTGGGACCCGCTTCAAGACCTATGCCTGGCCTGGCGCCGCGCGCAACATCTATGAGAAGCTCGCCGACGCAGCCTTCGTCCATAAGCTCACTGGCGTGTGTCCATCAGTCGCCATCCACATCCCCTGGGATAAAGTGGATGACTGGCGCGCCTTGGCTGAATATGCCCACGCGCAAGGGGTGCGGATCGGCGCGGTGAACACCAACACGTTTCAGGCCGACCGCTACAAGTGGGGCAGCATCACCAACGCTGATCCTGCCATTCGCCAGGTCGCGTTCGAGCATCATCTGGAGTGCATCGCTATCGCCCAACAGGTCGGCTCGACCACGCTGAGCCTATGGTATGGCGATGGCACGAACTACGCCGGCCAAGAGTCATTCGTCGCGCGCCGCCACCGCATGATCGAGTTTCTCCAGCGCGTGTACGCGGCGCTGCCGGAATCCATGCGCATGTTGATCGAGTACAAGTTCTACGAGCCGGCCTTTTATCACACCGACCTGGCCGACTGGGGCCAGGCATACGCCGTCTGCCTCAAGCTAGGTCCACGCGCCCAAGTGCTGGTTGACCTTGGGCACCATGCCCACGGCGTGAATATCGAGCACATCGTGGCCACCTTGCTTGACGAGGGCCGGCTGGGTGGGTTTCACTTCAACAACCGCAAGTACGGCGACGACGACCTGATCGTGGGCACGATCAACCCCTTCGAGTTATTCCTGATCTTCAATGAGCTGGTGGCCGCCGGCGAGGCGGCCAAGGATGTGGCTTACATGATTGACCAATGCCATGTGATCGAGCCGAAGATCGAGGCGATGGTGCAGAGCGTGATCAACATCCAAGTCGCCTATGCCAAGGCACTGATCGTTGACCGCGCTGCGCTGGGCACACGGCAGGCAGAACACGACGTGCTGGGCGCGCACCGCGTCTTAATGGATGCCTTCGAGACCGACGTGCGACCATTGCTGGCCCAGGTGCGCCAAGAGATGGGTCTTCATCCTGATCCTATTGCTGCCCTGCGTCAGAGCGGCTACGAGCAAAAGATCGCCGCTGAGCGAGGCGTCAGCCAGGTCGGCGGTGGATTTCCAGAAGCAGACTAGCTTATGGCGCTCAACGGATTCATTGACCTGCGCTCCGACACGCTCACCATCCCCACGCCGGCCATGCGCGAAGCGATGGCAGCAGCCGAAGTGGGCGACGACGTGTTTGGCGAAGATCCCACCGTCAACCTGCTCGAGGAAATGGCCGCCGAACGGATGGGGCATGAAGCAGCGTTGCTGGTGTGTAGCGGCACGATGGGCAACCTGGTCGCCTTGCTGACGCACTGCGAGCGCGGCGATGAAGTCATCGTCGGCGACTGGGCGCACGTGTATGTCTATGAAGCCGGCGGCCTTGCCGCTGTGGGTGGCATCCTGCCACATGTCCTCCCAAATCAGCCAGACGGCACGCTGGATCTGGATGAAGTCGCGGCAGCGATCCGGCCCAATAACGTGCACTATCCGGTGACGCGCGTTGTGGCCTTGGAGAATACACACAATCGCATGGGCGGAGCCTATCTAACGCCAGAATACACGTCTAAGGCCGCCGAACTCGCCCATGCTTACGGGCTGAAACTCCACATAGACGGCGCGCGCATCTTCAACGCGGCAGTTGCCCAAGGCGTGGATGTGAAAGCCCTGGCTCAGCCAGCGGATAGCGTGACGTTCTGCCTGAGCAAAGGCTTGAGCGCGCCGGTCGGCTCGCTCTTGTGCGGCCCGCGCCAATTTATTGAGAAGGCCCGCCGCCGGCGCAAGCTGCTCGGCGGTGGTTTGCGCCAGGCCGGCGTGATCGCCGCTGCCGGCATCGTGGCCCTTGAGCAGATGGTGGATCGGCTGCGCGAGGATCATGCCAACGCTCAGGTGCTGGCACAGGGTATCGCTCGGGTCGAGGGATTACACGTCAACTTGGCCCAAGTGCGCACCAACATGGTGTACTTCGACCTTGACCCTCTCCTGCCCTTCGACGCCGCGGCGCTCTGTCGGCGCGCTGCGGCTGAGGGGGTGAAGATGTTGCCGGTTGGTCCTCGCCGCATTCGCGCCGTCACGCATTGCTATGTCTCGCGTGACGAGGCGGAGACCGCCGCACAAGTTATCGCCCATGCCGTCCAAGACTGGCGCGAACCCGCCGGCCAAGTGAACGTCCATGCATATTAGCGTCTGCCTATAGCGGTCGTCAGAGCTGCGCACCCAGCCTAACGCGACTCTTAAACGTCAGTCACTATACTGAGCTGCTGGATATGCGCACGCTGCTCGCAATCTTCGCCCACCCTGACGATGAATCGTTTGGCCCTGGAGGGACGCTGGCCAAGTATGCCTACAACGGCGTCGCTGTTCATTACGTGTGTGGCACGCGCGGCGAAGCCGGCACGGTAGATCCGGAGCGACTGAACGGCTATCCCGATGTCGGGGCGCTGCGCACTGCCGAGCTGATGTGCGCAGCGCGCGTGTTGCGGCTGGCTGGCGTGCATTTTCTGGGCTACCGCGACTCTGGAATGGCCGGCACAGAGAGCAACTCGCTCCCCGAGAGCCTGCACGCAGCCCCGCTCGACGAGGTCGCTGGTCGGATCATTGAACATATCGAGCGGCTGCGCCCCGACGTGATCATCACACACGATCCGTTCGGCGGCTACGGCCATCCGGACCACATCAAGCTCCATCGTGCTACGCTGCGCGCTTATGAGCTGCGCTATGGGGTTGAGTGGACGCTGGAAGCCGATGGACGTTGGGTGAGCGCACGACAGAATGCGCCGACCGCGCCGCGGCTATACTTCGCCACGCTCCCCAAGACCCTCCTCAAATGGGCAGTGCGCATCCTGCCGCTGTTCGGCCAAAATCCGCGCGCGTTCGGACGGAACGGCGATATTGACCTGGTGCAGATCGCTTCGTGGGACGTGCCGATCACCACGCGGATTGACACGCGCCGCTACGTCGCGATCAAGCAGCAAGCGGCCGACTGCCATGCCAGCCAACAGTCGTTTGGCCGGCGCAGCCGCATTCAGCGCTTCCTCTTTCGCCGCAACCAAGGCACGGAATATTTCTGCCGAGCCTTGCCAAGCTATCGCCGTGGCGAGCCTCTGGAGACTGGCTTGTTTGGAGATTAGCCCGATGGGAATCGCCTTCTTCGACATGGACAAGACGCTGCTCAGCAAGAGCAGCAGCGCACTCTACGTGCGCTATCTGTGGCGTCATCGGTTGATCTCCCTCGGTGAGATGCTGGAGGTGATGCTCGTCACGGCGCAATACTCGCTGAACATGTTGAACTTCCCGGTAGCGATGGCCCGCCTCAGCCGTCGCGTCCAAGGTGGCGATGCGGCAGTGACAAAAGCTTTATGCGACCGCTGGGCAGAAGAAGAACTGCTGGGCTACATCGCGCCGAAGGCCCTGGAACGCTTGCGCGCGCATCAGGCGCGCGGCGACCACGTGGTCTTGCTCTCCGCATCTACTCAGTTTGCCGTTGAGCCGGTCGCCCGTCATCTCGGCATCCCCTTTCGCTGCACCGAGCTGGAGGTCTGCGATGGCAAATTCACCGGCGGCGTCGTTGGCGAGCCGTGCTATGGCGACGGCAAGCGCATCTGGGCCGAGCGCATCGCAACCGAGCATGGCGTGCCGCTCAGCGCCTGCACCTTCTATACCGACTCATACACTGACCGCCCGTTGCTGGATGTCGTTGGACATCCTGTTGTGGTGAATCCCGACCGCGCCCTGCGTCGCTATGCGCAGCAGCGCGGCTGGCCAATTGAATATTTCTATTGACAGGCGAGGGATAAAACAACCTTACGCGCCAGGTGGTGGTTCAGACATCGCTACGCAAGCCCATCGCAAAGCAATGCGCTTGCGCCTGTTAGGATGCAAAGCTTTTGAGGTTTTTCCCAGGCTAGCAGACTTATCCCCTTGGAGGGTAAGGACCTCCGGCTTCAGCGAGCGCTTTGTCCCAGCCATCCAGCCCGCCGTTCCTGGCGATGGCTACGCCGAATTCCTCAGCCAGCGTTACTGCACCTTGGGTGAGCCGCTGACCAGCTACGACTGGCACGACCATCAAGCCAGCCTTCCGCAATAGAGCAGCGCGCTCCGCAGCACGTGCCACATCATTTCGGTCAATTACGCTGGAGACTTCGACCACTA
Organism: Chloroflexota bacterium; assembly: GCA_017743375.1. GTDB lineage: Bacteria > Chloroflexota > Anaerolineae > J036 > Brachytrichaceae > JAAFGM01. The sequence continues at coordinate 325 of JAGHYX010000049.1, read as the reverse complement.
GCCACAACTCACCTTCACCTTGCGCTCGCAGCAGCCCGCCGCGCACGATCAAGTCGGCGGCGACGATCCGGCGGATCTCCGCTTCGCCTAGTTGATCCCTAAGCATGTCCCATACATCGCCGGCGTCTACCACGCGTGGCTTGCGCAGTCGGCCACCAAAGATCGCACCGATCTTATTGCGGTATTCGATCTCCAGTAGCTTCCCCCGGATATCCGCGAACTGGTTATCGTTGCGCTGCTGAGCCTCCTCAAAGCGCAGGGTTAGCTGCCTGATCGCCTCGGCCAGCTCGGCGAAGCGCTCGTCTGTGCGGCGCTGGAACTCGGC
>JAGHYX010000212.1 GCA_017743375.1 Chloroflexota bacterium | reverse complement strand
GCCCCTCGCTACGAACATACCCTATGCTTGAAGAAAGTGTTACACTACCCACATGACTGAGGGTACGTTCCCAGTTCACTTACCTGCGTCTCTTCTCCAGTTCGGCCTTAGCCAAGAAGATATACAACAGCGCCTAACGGAATGGATAGTCCTCTCGCTGTTTGTTGAAGGCCGCATCTCATCAGGCAAGGCAGCCCACTTGCTCAACATCGCGCGAAGTGACTTTCTCGACCTGTTGCACGCTAGAGGCATTGCATACATTAACTACACGTCTAATGAACTAGCTGAGGAGTTTGAAGCTGTGACGCAATTGGAGGCCCAGTCGCAAAGCAACGCGCGACGTCCAGGGCATGGCCAGTCATCTGGTTTGCAAATGTAACTCTGCTGAGATGCTCCCTGAGCAGCATGATCGTCGTCTCAGACAGTTCGCCCCTGATTGGCTTGGCACAAATTCAGCGTCTTGAACTCCTGCAATGCCTGTTTGGCGAGATCTTCATTCCGCAAGCGGTATATGACGAAGTTGTCATCGCAGGGCGTAAAAAGGGTAGGGACGTACAAGCAGTGTCCACTGCGACTTGGATCAAAACCGTCGTTGTAAGCGACCCTAGCTCAGTGGGGGCATTGCTTAAAGAGCTTGACGAGGGTGAAGCAGAAACCATCGTGCTGGCGCAAGCGCTAAACGCAGAATGGGTGCTCATGGACGAGAAAGTAGGCCGGCGCAAGCTTACACAAATGGGCATCAACAAGATTGGCACTTTGGGCATCCTGCTCTGGGCGAAACGCGCAGGATTCCTGAATGCGATTCGCCCAGAGATCGAGCGATTACAAGCGCAGCGCTTCAGCGTTAGCCAGTCTGTCATCAATGCCGTTCTAGAAGAAGCCGGCGAATTGGGATAATGATCTGCGCCTGCGATGACGCATCCGACCCGCCTGGCGCTGACGGCAGCGCTCGCCCTGGGCGCGCTAGCCCTGCCGGCCGTCCCACCGTTGCCGGTCCACCCGCCCACCGGCCAATGGCGCCACCGCCTGCCGATTACGCTCAGCAACCCTAACTCGGTCGCCCTGCGCGACTTCCAGGCCCGCCTGACGCTGGACGCGGCCAACTTCGACTTCGCCCTGGCTCGCGCCGACGGCGGTGACCTGCGCTTCGCCGACGCCGACGGCTGGCGCTATCTCCCCCATTGGGTGGAGCACTACGAGGCCGAAGCGCAACGCGCGGTCGTCTGGGTGAAGGTCCCAGAGCTGCCGGCGGGTGGCCGACGCACGATCTACCTCTACTTTGGCAACCCGCTGGCCGAGGACCTCTCCGGCGGCGGGCGGACCTTCGAGATGTTCGACGACTTCGGGCGGCCCGGCCTAGGCTATTACACTTTCGGCCCGCCGACCACCGTGCTCACCCGCAGCGAGGCCTGGGAGAGCGAAGCGCCCCACACCCTGAGCGTGGTGGAACTCAACCGCGCCGGCTACCGCTACTGGGGCTACTATGGGCTGGCCGACTGCGGCGGCATCGGCCTGGCCCGCAGCAACGACCTGCGGCGCTGGGAGAAGGCCGGCCCGCTGCTGCGCGGCGACGGCGAGCGTTGGCCGTCTGTCTTGCAGGTGGGGCAACGGCTCTACATGGCCTATGACCGCGACCACTGCGGCACCAGCCACGTGGTGATGCGCACCAGCGAGGACGGCCTCACGTTCAGCCCGCGCTATACCGTGCTGGTGGCCCAGGAAGCCGGCATCCGCAACCAAAACCCTGCCCTCTTCCGCGACCCCAACGACGGGATGTTCTACCTCTACTGGTTTCGCGGCGGCCAGCAGGCCGGCCGCTGGCAGATCAAGGCCCGCCGCGCCTGGCGGGTGGAAGGGTTGGCCGATCCCGCCTCTGAGCGCGTGCTGATTGACGTGCCGTACGAGCTGGCCGCCCCGCACATGATCTTCCTGGACGGGACTTACTTTCTGGCCACCGAGGTGAACGAGAACGCCTGGAAGACCAAGATCTACGCCGGCCCGACGCCGCTTGGCCCATTCATCCCTCTGCCGGACGCGCCCCAACTCAGCGACAACCAGGCTTGTCTGTTTCAACATGTCTTCGATGGCGTGTTGCACGGCTACCTGTGCAAGGACACCGGCGCCGGCTGGGTGCTCAACCATCGCTCGGCCGACCTGCGCGCCGGCCGCAGCCGAGGACGCCAACTCGACCCAGGCGTGTGGACGGCCAAGAGTGGGCGCTGGCAGCTCGTTACCCTAGAGGATGGCCAAGTGGTGCTGGAGGCCGGCAACGCGGGACTGTTGACGACCGCCCTGCAAGGGCGTGATTACGCCTTTCAGGTTCGCGGCCGGCTGCTGGATGCGCGCGGTGGGTGGGGGATCATCCTGCGCGCGCAGGGCGAGCGGGATGGCTATCGCGTGGCACTGCGCCGGATCGCCGACGGGCGCGCCGAGGTGGGCGCGACCGCTGATGACCAGGTGCTGGGCATGACGATCGTCGAAGCTGACCCACGCAACTGGCTGCGCCTGGGCGCTGCGATCCAGGGCGACCGCTTGCGCGTGACGCTGGATGACCGCGAGGTGCTGGCCGTGAGCGACCCACAGGGGCGCTTCGCTGCCGGCCACGGCGGGCTGTGGGCCGATGGCCGCGCCTGGTTTGACGACGTGCTCTGGCACAAGGTGGCTGAGCGGCCTCTCCAGGTTGCCTTCGACGCGCGCCAAGATGGTCCGCCGCAGCCACACTAAATGTCGGCCAATCGTTGGGTGAACGCGTGGCTCTCGTCGGCAATTCCTTGTTATCATAGGCGTCTAAGAAACCTAGATCGTGCGGCTTGGTGACACCGCTGATGGCGGGAACCCGCGCGTCCTAGCGCGCGTCCTCAATGCGCGCCGCGACAATGATTTGACTGAAGGAGAGATGAGTAGGATGAGCAAACGCAGAGCATGGCACTGGATAGAACGCCTTGCCATTGGGTTAGCTGGTGCTTTTCTCTTGACGGCATGCCCGGGTGGCCCGCCACAGCCGCCGGAGATCAAGATCACATCGCCGGAGTCTGGGGCGCAGCTCAGCGTCGGGCAGAGCATCGCCATCGTCGGCGTGGCGACCGGCGAGGCAATCTCGCGGGTGGACGTGATTATTGATGGCGCCACCTACGCTACCCTCAAAGCCCCAGACACGTCCAAGGGCGTGCCCAGCTTCCCGATCAACGTGCCGTGGACCCCGCTCTCCGCCGGCACGCACGCCATCCAGCTCAAGGCCTATGGCCCGCCGGATGACAAGCTGCTCACCCAATCTGAGCCGCTGGTGTTGATTGCGGTGGCGGCCGACGCGCCCGAGGCGCTGGCGCCGCCCGAGCCGACCCAACCGCCGGCGATCCCGACACAGCCGCCGCCGCCGGCGCAACCCACCGAGCCTGCGCCGGCCAACCCACAGCCGTCGGCTGGTCAACCCCCTGCGGGCCAGCCGCCGGCCGGCCAGCAACCGCCCGCCGACGCGCCCAGCGTGACCGTGACCAACGAGTTCGTCAACGTGCGCACCGGCCCAGATGTCGCTTATCCGAAGATCGGTGAGCTGCGCCAGGGGCAGGTGGCGCCCGTGCGCGGCAAGAGCGCCGATGGGCGTTGGTGGCAGATCTCGTATCCCGCCGGCCCCGGCGGCATCGGCTGGGTGATCAACGACTACGTGCAGGCCAACAGCGCCGCCGCCAACGCGCCGGTGGCCCCTGCGCCGCCGCGCCCCACCGCGCCGCCGCCCCCGCCTCAGCCAGTTGCTACGCCCGTGCTCATCCCGCTCGTGCCCACTGCGCCTCAGCCAACCCCTGTCCCACAGGGGCAACTGGTGGGCGACAAAGGCGTGCTGCGCGTCAACGCCAACCCCGTCCCGCCCGGCTCGACCGTGATCGCCAGTTGGAACATCCCCAACTTCAAGAGCGCCGAGTTCGACCACGGCGACGGCCAGGG
>JAGHYX010000048.1 GCA_017743375.1 Chloroflexota bacterium | reverse complement strand
ATCCCTCGCGTCGGGCGGTGTGACCTGGGCGCGTTTGAATACCTGCCGCCCCGCGTGTTCATTCCAACAGCATCCCGCAACACCCCTTGATCTCAGGACCATGAACTGGATGCACTTCAACGAACCCCGATCTGTGTATGCCCTAGTCGCTCAGCCCGAAGGGGCATGCCTGGCCGCCACCGAAGCCGGCCTGTGGCGATTCACCGCTCAGGCAGGCCGATGGCAGCCCACAGCGCCGCAGATCGCCCAAGTGGGGCTGACCGCGGTCGCGGCGGACGGCGATCTTTGGCTGGTCGGCTCGAACGGCGACATCGCCCGTTCAACCGATGCCGGCCAGACGTGGCAACTTGCCCATTTGCCGGCCAAAGCGCGCGTGCTCGGCCTGGCCATCTCGCCGACCTTTGCGCGCGACGGCGTCGCCCTGGCCGCCACAGCCGAGGATGGCGTGTTGCGCAGCGCCGACCACGGGGTCACGTGGCACGCCTGGAACTATGGATTGCTGGACTTGGCCATCAACGCGATTGCCTGCTCGCCGAACTTCGGCGAGGACGAAGTCTGCTTCGCAGCCAGCGACTACGCCGTGTTCATGAGCGTCAACGGCGGCCGCGCCTGGCAGGCGTTGCCCTTGCCCATCGAGGTCGGCCCGTTTGCTGCCCTGGACATCACGCCTGAGGGTCAGCTATACGTGGGCACAGAAGGCCATGGGCTTTGGACAGCCACGCCGCCGTATAGAGAGTGGCGGCAGGTCGCCGACCTCCCCGCCGCTGAGGTCAACTTCATCCAGGCCGGCTGGGCAGCGACGACGGAAGGGGTGTTCGCGGCGCGCGGAGGGACATGGCACAAGATGTTAGATCGCGCCGATGTCTTGTGCCTCGCGGTGTTGGACGATGGAACGGTCGTCGCGGCGACGGCCGATGGCGGCCTCTGGCACGCGCAAAACAACAAGCCCTGAGGGGGATGCCCTCAGGGCTTGCGTATTGACGTGCCCTGCGTCTTTAGTCGCCGTAGCCTGCGCAGCTCCCGTAGTCCTTGTAGGCGTCAACGGCCTTCTCCGTCGTTTTGGCTTGCTCGACGGTCTTGGACGCATCCTGTGCCTTGGTCGCGTCCTTCGCTGGGATGGGTTGCTTGGCTGGCGCTTGGGCGGCGTCGTCCGCCGTGCTGAGCGCCGGCAGCGTCGTGCGGTCCTCAGTTGCGGCAGGAAGCACGACTTCCTGGGCTGGAGAAACGCTCAACAGTTGCACAGTTGGCCCTGTCACGATCTGGCGGCTGCTCACAGCGCATGCCGTGAGCACAAACCCGGCGCCGATGCCGGCGGCGATCACCCTCATCATTCGCTTGCTCTTCATGGTCTGTCCTCCCTCGGTCATCGAAAAGATGGCTGAATTGTATGCGTTGTCCGAGGTTTGTCAACCCTTTGTGCTAGAAAGACACAAAGGGGGTCAATCTAGGTAATAGGTCATGTGCTGGAGGTGGAGGGCGGGGTCTATGTTCTCCACGCGCACGTGATCGGGGAGCGCCAGGTTGAGCGGCGCGTAATTCAAGATCGCCGAGATGCCCGCCGATACGGCCAGCTCGGCCACGGCCTGGGCGGCCTCGGCCGGCACGGCGAGCATCGCCAAGCGCACGCCGTGCGCGCGCACGAACTCCGGCAGGGTGCGCACGTCGTGCACGCGGAGGCCGGCGATGCAGGTGCCGATCTTGGCCGGGTCATTATCGAACAGCGCGCACACTCGAAACCCATGGTCGGCAAAGCCGGGATAGGCTGCCACCGCGCTGCCGATGCGCCCTGCCCCGATGATCACGATTGGCCACTCGCGATCCAGGTGGAGGATCTGGCGCAGCCGCGCTTGCAGATCATCCACCGCGTAACCCATGCCCTGCTTGCCGAACTCGCCGAAGTACGAGAGGTCTTTGCGAATCTGGGCCGGGCTCATGCCCAGCCACTGCGCCATCTCCTTCGAGGATGCGAAGGTCTTGCCGCTCTTCCGCATTGCTGCCAGCGCGCGCAAGTAGAGCGGCAAACGCGCGACGACGATATCAGGCACAGGCTTCGCAGGCATGCCGTACAAACAGAGATGCTAGCACAGCGCGATGATTCGGATGGCGCATTCACAGCGACGGGCAGAGCCTTGGGCGGCGACGGCAGTGCCGCGGGCTAGAATTGTCCCGTCATGGAGCTGCCATCGGGGAGTATCGAGGTCATTTGCGGCTGTATGTTCAGCGGCAAGACCGAGGAGCTGATCCGGCGCGTGCGCCGCGCCCTCATCGCCAAACAAAAGGTGCAGGTCTTCAAACCGGTCATTGACGACCGCTATGCGCATGACCAGGTCAGATCGCACAACGGGCTGGGCATCGAGGCCACGCCTGTGGCCTGCGCCCGGGACATCCTGCGGCTCACCGAGCCAGACACAGCAGTCGTCGCCATTGACGAAGCCCAATTCTTCGATCACGACCTGCCCCGCGTCGTGAACCAACTGGCCGACGCCGGCAAGCGCGTGATCTGCGCGGGCCTGGACCTGGACTTTCGCGGTGAGCCGTTTGGGCCGATGCCGACCCTGCTGGCGATCGCCGAGCGGGTGGATAAACTCACGGCGGTGTGCGTGATCAGCGGCGAGCCAGCCACGCGCACACAGCGCATCATCAACGGACAGCCGGCCTCCTACGACGATCCCATCATCCTCGTCGGCGCTGCCGAGACCTACGAGGCGCGTGCGCGCAGATACCACGTCGTGCCCGGTAAACCTGGATCATGACCGAACTCACTGCCAAGCTCAAGCGCGTCCTGTTCACCGAGGCGCAGATTCAAGCGCGGGTGGCCGAACTAGGCGCTCAGATCTCGCGCGATTACGCCGGCAGAGACCTGCTCTTGGTGTGCATCCTGCGCGGCGGGGTCGTCTTCTTGGCCGACCTGATGCGCCATATCACTATCCCCTGCTATTTGGACTTTATGGCGGTGACCTCGTATGGGGTTGGCGCCCGCGAGTCGAACCGCTCACCGCGCATTCTGATGGACTTGCGCGAGGACATCGCCGGCCGCAATGTCCTCCTGGTGGAGGACATCGTGGACAGCGGCTACACCTTTGATCACCTCCTGCAGTTGCTGCGCACGCGCGAGCCGGCCTCGCTCAAGGTGTGTGCGCTGCTCAATAAGCCGAGCCGCCGCGAGGTACAAGTGCCGATTGACTATGTTGGCTTCAATATCCCCGATGAATACGTGTGCGGCTATGGGATAGACGCCGACGAGCTATATCGCAATCTGCCTTATATCGCTGCCGTGTGATCTACAGGCGCTGACGCCCCTCCAACGCCCGGCTCAGCGTCACCTCATCGGCATATTCCAGGTCGCCTCCCGCCGGCAGACCGCGGGCCAGGCGCGTGACGCTCACGCCCAAGCCGGCCAGCTTGCGCTGGATGAACGCAGCGGTCATCTCCCCTTCCACGGTGGGGTTGGTCGCCAGGATCACTTCCCGGATCGGCTGACCTCGCTCCGCAGCGCGGCGCACGCGGTCCACCAATGCGTCGATCCGCAGGTCGTCAGGCCCGATCCCGTTGATCGGCGAGAGCACGCCGTGCAGCACGTGATAGACCCCGCGATAGGCGCGCGCCCGCTCGATGGCCGCCACGTCCATTGGCTCCTCGACCACACAGATCAGGTCGTGCTCGCGCGCTGAATCGGCGCAGATGGGGCAAGGGTCGCTCTCGGTGATGTTAAAGCAGACCGAACACAGGCGCGTGTTGGCCTTTAGATCCCGGAGCGCCTCGGCCAGCGTGAGCGCGGTCTCGGCCGGCGCGCGCCACAGATAGAATGCCAGCCGCGAGGCCGTCTTTGGACCGATGCCGGGCAGTTGGGTCAGTGCTTCGATCAGCCGGCTGAGGGAGGGAGGCAGGCTGTTGGAGGCAGCCATGCGAGGCGACGGCTAGAACAGACCGGGCAGTTGAAAGTCGCCCGTGACCTCTTGCATGCGCCGCGCCGAGTGCTCTTGCGAAGCGAGGATCGCTTCGTTAATCGCAGCCACCAGCGCGTCCTCCAGCATAGACACGTCGTTCGGGTCAATCAGCGCGGGATCTATCTTGATGCTCTGCACCCGCTGATGGCCGCTGATGACGATGGTGATCGCCCCGCCGGCTGCCGTGACGTTAATGAGCTCGTTCTCCAAAGCCGCTTGCGTCGCCGCCATGTCTTGTTGGATCTTCTTGATCCGCTCCAGCAAATCGGGCTGCAGGCCCATGGGCTGAGCGCTCCGCGGCACAAAGTCACTTCGTCTGCCTTTCGCCATCTGTTCGCTCCTCGTCTCGCTATGACTGTCGTAGCGTCCCCCCCATGCGCTGGGCTGCCTGTATCACCGGGTCTTCCTCTGGGTTGCCCGCGGATGGGTCGCGCTGTAGCGAGACATGAATATCATACTGCCCGTTGAACATCCGGTTGAGCACGCCGATCACGCTGTTTCTGTTCTTCGGGTCCTTCAAGCGCGTCAGCGGGATGTCGTGCTCGGCGTGCAGATGGATCAGGTTGCCTGAGACGGCATGCGGCTTGCACGACCGCAACAGGGCGGCGGCTGGCTTGTTGATCGCGTTGACCTCGCGGATCACCTCTTGCCAGTGCGCTTTAAGCACCTCAAACGTCAAACCGCCCGAAGCGGACAGTTCCACAGGCGCAGGTGCGCTTCGCCGGTGCGCCGCCGGTGCGGGCTTGGGCGTCTGCTTGCCGCCGGCTGTTTCCGTGGTTGCTGGTTGCGGCGTGGCTGCCGGCGCTTCCGTCGGGCGTTGCTCATTCAACACGCAGTCGAGATAAGCCATCTCCAGGGCCAGTTGAGGGTCAGTGGTTGTGCGCATCTCGTTGGCTGCCGCGCTGAACGCGCGGATGGCGCGCGCCAGTTGTCCGATGGTGATCTGCTCGGCCTGGGCGGCCAGCGCGATCCGTTCGGCTTCCCGCTCGCTGTCGTTCGTTCCCTCCTTGTCGCTGGTCATCTTGACCTGCAGCAGCGCGCGCAGGTGATCAATGACTTGGCGCGCGACTTGGCGCGGGTCGGCGCCCTGGTCGAGCGCGCGCTGGATGGCATCCAGGCCGGTGGCCAGGGCGCAGTTCGCCAGACCGTTGACCAGGTCGCGCACGATGGCCTCATCGGTTGCTCCCAGCGCTTCGCGCACGTCGGCAGCCGTGATGCGCATCGAGCTGGACGAGGCGAGCTGGTCGAGCAAGCTCACCGCGTCGCGCAACGAGCCGGTCGCGTGCCGCGCGATCAGCCGCAGGGCTTGATCATCGGCCTCGATGCCTTCAGCTTCGCAGAGCTGTCGCAGCCTTCCGACGATCTTCTCGATGGGCACGCGCCGGAAGTAGAAACGCTGGCAGCGCGAGAGCACCGTGGCCGGTATCTTCTGTGGGTCGGTGGTGGCCAGGATAAAGATCACGTGCGGTGGGGGTTCTTCGAGGGTCTTGAGCAGCGCGTTGAAGGCCGCCGTGGAGAGCATGTGCACCTCGTCAATGATGTACACCTTGTAGCGCAACGCGCTGGGTTGAAAGTTCACCCGATCGCGGATTTCTCGGATGTCGTCCACGCTGGTGTGCGAGGCGGCGTCGATCTCGATGACGTCGAGGGCGCGGCCCTCGCCGATCGCTTCGGCGATCTGGATGGCTTGAGGCGAGCGTGGGTCCAAGCCGGCTAAATTGACCTCCTTGGCGAAGATGCGCGCGCTGGTCGTCTTGCCGCAGCCGCGCGCGCCGACGAACAAATAGGCGTGGCCCACTCGGCCCGTGGCGATCTGATTCCTCAAGGTCGTCGTGATGTGCTCCTGGCCCACCACCTCATCGAACGTCTTGGGCCGCCACTTGCGGTATAGCGCTTCTGGCACGCCGCGGATTCTATAGCAACGGGTCGCGCCGATGTTGGTTGATCAGCCGCTGGGCCAGGGCCAGCGCTTCTTCGCGGGTGGCGATCTGGCCGGTCATCTGCGCCTCGCGCACTGCCTCTAGCACGTCGCCCAACACACGGCCCTGGTGTGCGCCGATTGCCAACAGGTCAAACCCATTGATCAAGGTGGGCGGCGCGACCGATGACTCGTAGCGGGTGTAGTATTCGTTCAGCAACAGACGCGCGACCTCGGCCATGGGCGCGCATTCATCGGGCGACCGTTCGTCCAGACAGTCAGCAACGGCAAGGGCCACCAATTCGGGCGGGCAATCGCCGGCTGCGCTGAAGAAGCGGTAGATCGCGCGCGGCGCCGGCGGATAGAACTCAAAGGCCATGCGCGACACGGCCGAATGATGGCGGACGATCGTCTCGATGCGCAGCACCTCGGCGTTGCTAAGCCGCAACGCGCGCGCCCGTTGGCCCGCCCAAGCTGCGCCGGCAAACTCATAGCCGGAGAAGTGAACCCGTCCTTCCGCGTCCACCGTGCGCATGGCTGGCTTGCTACAGTCATGGAGCAGCGCAGCCAGACGACACGTCGCGGCGCGCGGTCGGCCATCGGCAAGTGGTCTGGAGAAGTGTTCGGCGAGCTTCTCGGCGTATGGCAGCTCGTAGTCTGCGCCTGCCAGAACCACCCGCAGGTCGTCCAACAGGTCATCCAACGCCGCCATCACCCGCCATGTGTGCTGTAGGAGGCTCGTTTGGGGGTCGCGCCCCAGCGGGCAAGTGCGCATGGGTTCTATCTCCGGCACGAGCGGCCCCAGCAAACCAAAGCCATCCAGCATCTCGGTCGCCCGCGCGGCGTTGTCCAGGGCTAGGATAGCCATCAGCTCATCGCGCAATCGCTCGACGCTGGGGCGGGTCAGGAGGGCGCTCCCTGCGCGCACCAAGTCGGCGGTCTCCGGCGCGAGGCGCATGTTCAGCGCGCTGGCCAGGCGGATAGCCCGTAAGGCACGCACGGGATCGTCCACGATGGCCTGAGGGGTGACCGCGCGCACGATGCCGGCTTGCAGGTCGGCCAACCCGCCCACCTCGTCCAGCAGCGTGCCCTCTTGGAGTGAGACAGCGAGGGTGTTGATGGTGAAGTCGCGGGCTAGGGCGTCGCTGCGCCAATCCGGGCCACGGCAGACAGCGAAATCCATGATCAAGGAAGGGCGGTTGGACCGCGTTGGCAGGAGCACGCGCGCGGTGCCGCGCGCAGCATCCAGGACGTAGAAGTCGCCTTTGAGCGCATTGGCCACAGACCGCCCCAGGCTGATGGCGTTCCCCTGCACCGCAAAGTCCAGGTCGTGGGGCATCGCGCGGCCAAGCAGCGCGTCGCGCACTGCGCCGCCGACCAGGATGGTCGGCGCGCGCGCCAGGGTGCGCACGGCTTCGACCTCCGGTTGGCAGAGCAATTGGCTAAGGGCGGCGCGATTCATCTGCGAAGACCGCATACCCCAACGACTGCGCTACGGCTTGTCCCTGTGGGCCGAGCGCCCAGACGACGAAGTTGCGCAGCTCCCCTTGAGGTTCAGAGAACGCGATGAGATACAGCGGGCGGGTCAGCGGATAGTCGCCGCTGAGAAAGTGTGATGCTTCGGGCGTCACTCCCTCGATGGCCAGCGCTCGCACCTTTGGCCCTTCCTGGGCCAAAGCGTTGGGCGCGACCAAGCTGGCCAGCGGCGCATAGCCAATCGCGCCTGGCCGCAGGGCCACGAAGTTCAGCATGGTCTCGCTGGAGGGCATCATCAGCGCATCGAGGGTCAACCGTTGTGCCCCCATCACCGTCCGGTCGAAGAGCGCGCGTGCGCCGTTTCCCTCCTCGCGCACAGCGACCTCAATGTCGCCGGATGCGGCCTGGCCGTAATCCGCCCAGCGGTTGCGCACGCCGGCGAAGATGTCTTGCAAGTCGCGCAGCGTCAGGTTCGCAATGGGGTTGGTTGGGTGGACGATGACCACTACGCCGTCGAGCGCCAGGTCGGCCAACCACCAGCGCAAGCCGGCCGGCGCAGGCGGCACTAGCGAAGTGGCGCCCAGCATGACCTGACCGGTGCGCAGGCGCTCGGCGAATAGCGCAGGAGAGGTCACCTCGATCGTGAAGTGCGCGTTGGGATTGGCCTGTTGGCTATATTCCCTCGCCAGCGCGCGCAATAGCACCTCGGTGGCGTCGTCGGCCAGCAAGCGGTAGTGCTCAACAGCGGGTGGGAAGAGGGGCGCCTGTGCTTCTGTTGTGGCGCGCGCGCACGCAGTGAGCGCCAGGCCCAGCACCATCAGCCGGCTGAGCAAGCCTGCAGAGCCATCTCTCCCTGGCATGTATCACCACCGACGCAAGGCTGGCAGTGCGTATGCGGCGCGCCGCCGCGTGCTCACGTCATCTGAGTATTTGGATTCTAGCAATAAACGCTTGCGCTGAGTGCGTAAGGCAGAACCCTGAACGGACGGCGGCAATGCGTCACCCACCTGCTGGTGGATCGACCTCGCCGGTCATCAACCCATGAGCGGTTTGTCCCCTCTTCCTAAAGCGCAAGGCCGGCGGAGTGCGCCGGCCTTGCATCGCTATGGGATGAGGCGCCGGATTGAGGTTACCTGACGATGAACTTGCCGCGCATCAAGGTGGAGTGGCCGGGGAAGGTGCATACAAACTCGTATGTTCCACGCGGCGGCGCGTCGAAGGTCACCGAGACGGTCTCGCCCTCTTTGGCCAGCGCGGTGTAGGCGAGCACGCGATTGTCGTTTGGCTTGAGGTAACTGTTTGCTTCGCCGGCAGCGATGCCATCGGCTGCCACTGCATCGGTGGTGCCGGGCCGCACCAGCACCCAGTTATGGTATACCCCGGAGCCGGGCGAGGCATTGTTCTTCATCACCAACGTCACTTTGGCGCCGGCAGGTACTTCCAGGGTGTCCTTGTCATACTCCAGTGCATCGCCTTTGGATGCGATTTCTAACGTCACAGGCTCTCCACTGGGTGCCGGCGTGGGGGTGGGAGACTCACCACCGCCGCAGGCGACGATCACTGTGCTGCCAGCGAGCAAGACGCCAGCGAGCACCATGCGCTTGAAGAACATTCGGCGTGAGAAGATGCTCTGCATACGAAACTCCTAGAGGTCCGAACCCGTTTCCAGAATGTGAGTATATCATCCTCTCAGTCATCCAACGGGCCAGTGACAGTTTGCACTAGAATGGATAGGACAAATGGCAGGCACGATTACTGCGCTGAAAGCGCAGCCTGGCCGTGCGCGCGTCAATGTTTACTTGGACGGCAAATTCGCCTTTGGGCTGGCCTTGATCCACGCATTATGGTTAAGGGTCGGCCAGACATTAAGTGACGATGAAATTGCCGCGTTGCGCTCAGCGGATAGCGAAGAGCAGGCATGTGCGCGCGCGTTGGCACTGCTCGCCTATCGGCCACGCAGTGTACACGAGGTGCGCACGCGCCTACAGCGAGCTGGCGCCGATGAGCAGACCATTGCGCGCGTTGTGTCGCGCTTACAGGCAGTTGGTCTGCTCAGCGATGCGGAGTTCAGCCAAGCCTGGGTGGAAAGCAGGCTGCGCGCCCGCCCGCGCAGCAAACGCACCATCGCCTGGGAGCTGCGCCGCAAGGGCATCGCCGAAGATCAGATCGCCGCTGCCCTGGCTGCTGTTGATGACGAGGATACTGCCCGTCGCGTGGCGCAGAAGCAATGGTTGCGCCTTCAGCGTCTCCCGCCTGCCGAACGCAAACGAAAGCTGTATGCTGCGTTAGTTCGACAAGGATTCGATCACGACACAATTGTACAAACCATTGAATGGGCTGAGTCCTTGGCGCAGGCAGACGGCGCAGCCGATACCCTGAGCGCCTCTCCGCCCTCATAGCTACGGGGACAGCGACCATCTGCCTCGCCCGGACCGCCAGCTCAGCCAGAGGAGACGCCATGAATACGTTAGGGATCATAGTCATTGAGGCTGTCATCGCCCTCGTCGTGGCAGCGGTCGTCGGCTGGATCGGCTATCGTCTAGGGCGACAGCGAGCGAAGGACGAGGGTGCATACCTGCGCGTGGAAGCCGAGAAGACGCTGAGCGAGGCGCAGGCCAAAGCGCGCCAGATGCTGATGGAGGCCAAGGACGAGGTCATCAAGCTGCGCGACGAGCTGGATCAGGAGCTGCGCGCGCGCCGTCAGGAGATACAGCGGGAAGAAGATCGCCTCAAGAAGCGCCGCGAGGAGCTGGATAACCAGCGCGAGCGACTGGAGCAGCGCGAGAAGAAGCTGAACCAGCGTCAGGCAGCCCTAGACAAGCGCGAGGCCGAGCTGGAGCGCACATATAAAGAGCGCGTGGTTCAACTGGAGGCCAAGCTGGAAGAGGTGGCCGGCATGACCCGCGAGGACGCACGTAACACGTTGCTGGAGATCGTCCGCAACGAAGCGCGCAACGACATGGCCCGCGTCATCCGCGAAGTGGAAGCGGAAGCGCAGGAGATGGCCGAACAGCGCGCGCGTAAGCTGGTGATTGAGACCATGCAGCGGGTGGCTACCGACGTGGTGGCCGAGCGCGCCATCACCACCATCGAGCTGCCCAACGAGGAGATCAAAGGGCGGATCATCGGGCGCAATGGACGCAACGTGCAGGCCTTCGAGCAGGCCGCCGGCGTGGACATCATCGTGGACGATACGCCGGAAACGGTCACCATCTCCTGCTTTGATCCAGTCCGCCGCGAGATCGCTCGGCGCGCCCTGGAAGCGCTGCTGCGCGACGGCCGCATTCATCCCACGCGGATCGAGAAATCGCTGGAGGACGCTCGGCGCGACGTAGAGCGCATCATGGCCGAGGAGGGCGAGCGCGCCGCCATCGAAGCCGGCGTGCCCGGGCTGCCCCCGGAGATCATCCGCACGCTGGGCCGCCTGAAGTACCGCACCAGCTACGGCCAGAATCAGCTTTACCATGCCGTGGAAACCGCCAAGCTGGCCGGTCTGTTGGCCTCGGAGCTCAAGGCCGACGTCAAAGTGTGCAAGATGGCCGGCCTGCTCCATGACATCGGCAAAGCCCTGGACCGCGAGAGCGAAGGGACGCACGTCCAGCTTGGCGTGGACCTGTTGCGCCGTTTCAACATTAATCCAAAAGTGATCCACTGCGTCGAGGCGCATCACCATGACGTGCCACAGGAGACCCTAGAGGCGATCATCGTGGAGATCGCCGACGCGATCAGCGGCTCTCGCCCGGGCGCTCGCCGTGAGACGCTGGAGACCTACGTCAAGCGCGTGCGTCAGCTTGAAGAGACCGCCAAGTCCTTCAAGGGCGTGGGCGAAGCGTATGCGATCCAGGCCGGCCGTGAGCTGCGCGTCATCGTCAAGCCGGAGCTCATTGACGACATGGCCTGCATTCAGCTCAGCCGCGACATCGCCAAACGCATCGAAGAGACGATGGAGTATCCTGGCCAGATCAAGGTCACCGTGGTGCGAGAGACGCGCGCCGTTGAATATGCGAAGTAGAATGAGAGGCCGCAATGCGTCAGCAAGCATACGCAGCTCGTCTGTGAGGTGATGTTATGTCAGGTCATAGCAAGTGGGCAACGATCAAACGTGCGAAGGCCGCGAACGACGCCAAGCGCGGTGCGCTGTTCACCCGACTGGGACGCGAGATCATGGTCGCTGCGCGGGAAGGAGGACCCAACCCCGAGGCCAATTTTCGCTTGCGCCTGGCCATTGACCGCGCGCGCGCAGCCAACATGCCAAAGGAGAACATCGAACGCGCCATTGCCCGCGCCACCGGTCAGGGTGGTGAAGCCGAAGCCTTTGAGGAGATCATCTACGAGGTGTATCTGCCTCATAAAGTGCCGGCCATGATCCAGGTCCTGACCGACAATCGCAACCGGACCGTGGCCGAGGTTCGCCGCGTGATCACGCGCGCCGGCGGGCAGATGGACGGCGCAGCCGTCGCCTGGCAGTTCCAGCGCAAGGGCGTGATCGTCGTTGAGCGTAAAACTGGCTTGGATCCGGACGCTGTGTTTGAAACGGCGCTGGAAGCCGGCGCCGACGATATTGACATCGGCGATGAAGCCATCGAGATCACCACGTCGGTGGAGAGCTTCCGTGCCGTCCGCGATGCCCTGATGCAAAAGGGCTACGAGTTGGCCAGCGCCGAGATCGCCCTGGTGCCAACGACCTATACCCAGCTCGACCGCGAGAAGGCCGAACAGGTGCTGAACGTGATCGATGCCTTGGAAGAACTTGACGACGTTCAGCAGGTGTATCACAACTTGCAAATCCCTGCCGAGGTCACGGCCTGATCGGTGGTCGCGATCGGCATAGACCCTGGTGTGGCGCTGACTGGCTTTGGCCTGTTGCGTGAGGAGGCCAACGGCCAAATCACTGTGCTGGCACATGGCGTGATCGAGACACCCAAAACACAGCCCCTGGCGCGCCGCCTGCAGTCGCTCCAGCAACAGCTTCAGGCGCTCGTTGCGACCTGGCAGCCCCAGGAAGCTGCCGTGGAGGAGGTCTTCTTCGCCACGAACGCGAAGACCGCGCTGAGCGTGGGACAAGCGCGCGGTGTGGTGCTGCTCACGCTATGCAACGCCGGCATCGCCATCCACGAATACACGCCGCTCCAAGTCAAGCAGGCGATCGCCGGCTACGGCCAGGCCGACAAACGCCAAATGCAGACCATGATTAAGGCGCTGCTTGGCCTGGCCGAGCTGCCGCGCCCCGATGACGCTGCCGACGCGCTGGCGGTTGCCCTGACCCACTTGCACAGCCGGCGCTGGGCGCAGTTGAGCGCCTAGCGCGCACCTAGCCCGCTGATGATTGCGCGCCTGCGCGGGATGGTCCTCGCCATCACCCCCCCGACCGCTGTTGTGGACGTGCAGGGGGTGGGCTTTCGCGTCGCGTGTTCACAGGCCGCGCTCGATGCCCTCGTCGTTGGCCATCCCTGCGACCTGCATACCCGCTTGATCGTGCGCGAGGATGAACTGGCGCTCTACGGCTTTGCCGACGAGGACGAAGCTGCGCTGTTTGGGCTGCTCCTCGGCGTGCCGGGCGTTGGCGCGCGCACGGCACTGGCGCTGCTCTCGCGGCTGGCGGCGCCCGTCCTGCGCCAAGCCATCTCCGCCCAGCAGGTTGAGGTGCTTTCGCGCGTGCCGGGCGTGGGCAAAAAGACAGCCGAGAAGATCATCTTCGCGCTCAGAGACAAGCTCGTTGCTCCTGAGGGCGTGTCCGCCGGCGCGCTGTCCTCGGCGGCCGACGCCGAAGTGATCGCTGCGCTGACGGCGCTGGGCTACAGCCTGGCCGAGGCCCAGCGCGCCCTGGCCGCGCTGCCGCGTGGCGAACCCTTGGACTTGGAGGAGAAGATTCGCCGTGCGCTGGCCTACTTTGGCTGATGGCGATGACCCAACGCCCGCGCTCGGCCCTTCCCGCGCTCTTCTTGAGCCTGGCGTTGCTCTTGGCGCTCGCCCTCCGCTTCTACCGCATCGAGGCCCAATCGCTATGGTATGACGAGGGCAACAGCGCCCGCCTGGTCGAACGGCCTGTGCGCCTGATTATCGAAGGCGCAGCCGGCGACATTCACCCCCCGCTTTACTACCTGCTCCTCAAGCTTTGGCGGGCTGCGTTCGGCGAAGGCGAAGCGGCGCTGCGCGCACTCTCCGCCGTGTGCAGCGCGCTCACCGTCCTGTTTGCTTACCTGATCGGCCGCACGTTCAGCCAGCGGACGGGTGGGCTGGCCGCTTTTCTGCTGGCCAGCATGCCATTTGCCATCTACTATGCGCAAGAGGCGCGCATGTATGCGTTGCTGGCGCTCTGCGCTGCCATCAGCACATGGGCCATCCTCGCTTGGTGCGATCGACCGGAACGGGCGAACCTCGCGGCAAGCGTATATGTGTTGGCCACCGCAGCCGGTCTGTGGACGCATTACGCCTATCCTTTTGTGATGTTCGCACAGGGCGTGGCTTTCGCCGCCTGGTTGGTGAGCAGACGAGCGCTCGTCGCGCTGGCGCGCTACGCCGCCTTCACCATCGCCGCGCTGGGGCTATACCTCCCCTGGCTGCCGATCGCGCTGCGCCAAGCGGCCAATTGGGGCGTGGAACGCGCGTCCCATGCGCTGAGCGATGCGGTGGTCGAGATTTATCGCACCCTGGTCGTGGGGACAACACTGCCCACTGCCGAGGCCGGCTTGCCGATGGCGCTGTTCGGCACAGCGCTTGGGGTAGGGCTCATTGTGCCCGATCGCGCATCCCTTCATCCGCGGGCGCTGATGGCGGCGCTGCTTGCGCTGCCCGCAGCGCTGCTGTTGGTGCTGGGCCTCTACCGCGAGGCCTACCTGAAGTTTCTGTTGGTGAGCGCCCTGCCGCTGTGCGTGCTGGTTGCGCGCGGCTGCGACATCACGGCAACTTGGGCGGTGCAGCGGCTGCGCCGCCCCAGATGGGCCGCGCCGATCGCCGCCGGCTTGGTTGTGCTCCTCCTGGCGAGCGTGACGCCCTCGCTGAATAACCTGTACCACAACCCGACCTACGCCCGCGATGACTATCGGGGCATCCAGCGCCTAATTGCCGCCGACCGCCGGCCCGATGACGCGGTGCTCTTCCTCGCCCCTAACCAGTGGGAAGTGTTCACCTACTATCAGCGCGACGACCGCAACTTATATCCATTGACCTATCGGCCGGCGTCGTACCAGGTGGTTGACCGGCAGATGCGGGCGATCGCTGCGACACACAGCCGGCTGTTTGCGCTCTACTTCGGCGAACGCGACGCTGACCCAGAGGGATGGTATGAGACCTGGATGAGCGAGCAGCTCTACAAAGCCCACGAGCGCTGGGTGGGGAACGTCCGGCTGGCTGTTTACGACAGCGGACGCGACAGCGCCGCCTGGACGGCCATCCAGGGCGCGACCTTTGGTCCTGCCATCGTCCTGCGCCAGGTGCGCGGGCGCTTCGGCTTGCTTCGGCAGGGGGATGTGTTGCCGGTTGAACTCATCTGGGAGGCGACGGCGCCACCGATGGCGCGCTATAAGGTCTTCATCCACATCGGCCCAGCCGATGGACCACCGATCGCCCAGCACGACAGCGAGCCGGTGGCGGGCTATCGCCCGACGGATGGCTGGACCACCGGGGAGCGCATCCACGACCGGCGCGGGGCCTGGATCGCGCCGGGGACGCCGGCGGGCGATTACGGCGTGTTCGTCGGCCTCTATGACCCGCACACCGGCGCGCGGCTGATGGCCTCGCGCGATGGCCAAACGCTGGGCGACCGCCTACTGATCGGCACGGTGCGCGTGCGCTGATTACAATCGAGCCCGTCATGGCTGACTTTGACCTGCTCAGAACGCTCGTGCAGCCTGCCCAGACCAAGATCGTCCTCCTGGTCATGGACGGGCTGGGCGGCTTGCCGCGCGCAGAGGATGACCGCACTGAACTGGAGGCTGCCCATACGCCGCACATGGATCGCCTGGCCCGTGAGGGCTGCCTGGGGCAGCACTATCCGGTCGGCATCGGGATAACCAGCGGCAGCGGGCCCGGACACCTGGGCCTGTTCGGCTACGACCCGCTCAAATACGAGATCGGCCGCGGCGTGTTGGAGGCGGTCGGCATTGGCTTCCACGTCACCCCACGCGACGTGTGCGCCAGGGGCAACTTTTGTACCTTGGACGACCAGGGAAGAATCATCGACCGGCGCGCCGGCCGCATCTCCACCGAGGAGTGCGCGCGTCTGGTGCACAAATTGAACAACGCGCACATCAAGCTGGACGCCGACGTGGAGGTATTCGTCGAGCCGGTGCAAGACTACCGTTTCGTCGTCGTCATGCGCGGCGACGGCCTGGCTGGTCAGATCGAGGACACCGACCCCCAACGCGTCGGCGCGCAACCGCTGCCGGCGCGCGCGCGCGACGCCGCTTCTGAGCGCACAGCAGCCCTCTTCAACCGCTGGATCGCCCAGGCGCTTGAGGTCATCCGCGATGAGCATCCCGCTAATGGCCTGACCCTGCGCGGCTTCGCCAAAGAGCCAGGGCTGCCGAAGTTCCAGGATGTCTATGGCCTGCGGGCTGCCGCGATCGCTGTTTATCCGATGTACCGCGGCGTGGCTGCTCTGGTGGGCATGGCGCGCATTGATCACCAGGCCCGCACCGTGCAAGAACAGTTCGAGGTCGCCGCTCGCATCTGGCCCGATTACGACTTCTTCTTCATCCACGTGAAATACACCGATAGCCGGGGAGAGGATGGCAACTTCGCCGCCAAGCAGGCCGTTATCGAAGAGGTGGACGCTGCGTTGCCGGCCTTGCTCGCGCTGAAACCGGACGTGTTGATCATCACCGGCGACCACAGCACGCCCAGCCAACTGCGCAGCCATTCTTGGCATCCTGTGCCGCTATTGCTTTGGGCGCCAGCCACCGCCCGCCGCGATGGCAGCACGCACTTCGGCGAGCGCGCTTGCGCGCGCGGTGGCCTGGGCACCTTTCACGCCCGCGACATCATGCCTCTGGCGCTGGCGCACGCCCAGCGGCTACAGAAGTTCGGCGCGTGAAGCGAACGGGCCTGCGCGTAGCCTCCCGCAAGGCTTCGCCAGCACCACGACTGGGCGCATGCGCTTGGCGCGACCAAGGATGCGCATCACAGGAACTGTCAGCGCCCTGCCTCGCGCTGGGAGACAGCGCGGACTCGCGCCGGACTGAAGCGCTGAGGCGGGGCGTTTGGTGGCTGCGCGGGGGCGTAGCACCGCCCGCCTTGGATGGGCGACGCGGGTGTCGCCCACTGTGGATGTGGGCATGAGCGGTTTCGTAGAGCTTTGTTTGGGTGGGATTTAGAGGCTTCGCTATGCTCAGCATGACAGAAAGGCGGGGTGTGTAGTGACCCTGCGGGGCTGGTGCGCGCTGTGAAGATCGGTGCATCTGGCGTGCATTAGGGATTTTGCCGGAACTACTTCTAGGATGAGTTCTAGTCGCTGCTTTGAGATAGGGCGCAGCAAGGAGGCTGCGCCCTATGTGTTTGACACCGCTCAGGTGTGCTGCTCTGAGCGGCGCGGGCTGGTTATCACGAGCAAAAACAGGGCATAGAGGATCGGCTTGCCAAAGCGATCAAAGCCAAAAAGTGCTGCATCGTCAGTGATCCGTGATACTGTGTCCAAGTCGCGCGTGGCCAGTGCCCAATTCACGATCGTCACGGTGAACAGCACATAGCCCAGGTATAGAAAGACGCGGCTAACGCGCGGCAGCGCCGGCGTGTCAACATTAGCCCAGTTCCCGATTGTCAACATATCCCAGGCTAGGCAAAACGCCACGAAGCCAATGCCGGCAAACCCCAGGAGAGGCGCGAAGCGGTCGTCGAGGAACTCCGTCTGTCGCAGCAGGCCGCTGATCAGGACGATCAGCAGCAGGCCGGCTGCGCGCTCGGGTGTGAGGGCGCGCCGGATCAGCCACACGGTGGCGACGATGGTGAAGACCAGCATCCACCAGAAGTCTACGTAGACTGACCCAGTCCAGTTCAACCCGCTCAGCAACTGACCTGTCTCGGTCAATTCCAGCCAGATCGATGTTAAGCCGAAGGTCGTCAAGTATAGCGCCAGGGCGTAGCGATTTCGCCGCGCCTGCCAGATGCCGGCTAGGACGGCTAGGGCGTAGAAAATCAGCCGCCACAGGTCAGTGAACTGGTTGTTCAATA
>JAGHYX010000211.1 GCA_017743375.1 Chloroflexota bacterium | reverse complement strand
GTCGGCAGCGTCAGATGTGTATAAGAGACAGGGAGGAAGACGCGGTGATGGTGAGCTACATCGCCTTCAAGGCCCTGCAGGTTGAGGAGGACGGGCTATATTCCCCGGTAGAAGGTACGCGCTGGGACATAGCCTACGTCCCAGCACTCGGCAGGATGACCTACGCCCTGCGCGCCCCCTCGCTCGAGGGGAAGGGAGGCATATACGGCGCAACCTACAGGGAAGCTAAAAAGTACCTGTTCAAGGGTTGTTGCCTGTTCCTGGTCGCGCCCAGCCCCGACCCGGACACCGAGACCGAGCTCGGCACCCACGGCTGGCGCACCACCTGCGCCATCGTGATCGATAAGGTCACCTCGCTGCGCGAGGCCGCCCGCCTGGTGCTCGCCAGCCACCAGGCCGGCTACCCCCAGATCAAGGAAATCCTGGCCTGGGCCAGGGCGTTCACCCAGCGACCGCCGTGGACGGCTGAGAAAGTCCGGCGCGTGCTGGCCCACCACGCCCCAAGGCTCGGCGTGGCCAAGGTCTTCGACAAGTGGGTGGTGTTCGATAAGAGTATCGGGCTCGCCCACAGCGGAAGGCGCTGCGGTAAGCGCCCCAGAGACGTGCTGGCCGAAGTCCTTGAGTACCACGAGGCGATGGAGTTGGGGGTGATTGACCACCATGAGTAGCGCACCCCTGGCGAGTTACATCGCCTTCAAGTCCCTGCGGGTTGAGGAGGACGGCCTGTACTCCCCCACGCAGGGCACCCGCTGGGACGTGGCCTACGTC
The DNA here is from genome assembly GCA_017743375.1 of Chloroflexota bacterium. Lineage (GTDB taxonomy): Bacteria > Chloroflexota > Anaerolineae > J036 > Brachytrichaceae > JAAFGM01. The sequence continues at coordinate 3,187 of JAGHYX010000211.1, read as the reverse complement.
CCAGCCCTCGGCAGGCTGACCTACAGCCTGCGCGCCCCCTCGCTCGAGGACGAGCAGGGCATATACGGGGCCACGCCAAACGAGGCCCTGCAATACCTCGGCAAACGCTGCGACCTATTCCTGGTCATGCCCAGCCCCGACCCGGACACCGAGACCGAGCTGTGCACGGATGGCTGGCGCACCACCTGCGCCATCGTGATCGGCAAGGCGGCCCCCATGCGCGAAGCCGCCCGCCTGGTGCTCGCCAGCCACCAGGCCGGCTACCCCCAGGTCGAGGGAATCCTGGAGTGGGCCGAGACGTGGAGCAAGTACCTGGCCGCCGCGCAGCCTTACGCCGAACTCCCGCCCGCCGAAGCCCTCCAGCGGATAGAAGTCCGGCGGTTGGTGCGCGCCACCGCCATGGGGCAATCGTCCAGAATACAGATCGGGCGGAGCAGCCAAGAAGCCGGCGTGACCTGGAGCACGCCGATAGAGCTGGTCGCCGGCGACCGCCCACCTAAGCTCGCTGGCAAGCCGTGCCTGGTGACCAACTTCAGACGCGGACGCTTCTCGCGCGTCCTATACACCCCCTCCACCCTCCGCATCCAGGTGGGGGAGGAGTGGCTAAGGCAAAACCTGGAGGAGAAAACATGATGAACAACAACATCCACCACATCATCGGCCTCGACTTCGGGGCCGGGGCCGTCAAGTTCGCCGGCGACGCCGGCGAAGGACACCTGCTCTCGCAGGTGAGCGCCGCCGACCCGCGCCGCAAGCGGGTCGTCAACCTCGACCCCACCGGCCTGCTTAAGGCGCGCACCCCCGACTTCCTGCGCGCCGACTTCGGCGCGTTCTACGTCGGCCCGGGCGCGCACGAGCACGGCAGGCCGGTCGAGGGCCTCGACCCCGACCGCTTCAGCGCCGGCAAGATCGACACGCGCGCCCTGTTCTGCGCCGCCGTCGCCAAATACATGGCCGACGGCGCCGCCCCAGGCCCGCTCACCATCGCCGTCGGGCTGCCGCTCGAACCGATGCTCGGCGACAACGCGGCGGCCAACAAGGCCGCCGTCGAAGGCTGGATGCGCGGCCAGCACCGCTTCGCCTTCGCCCCAGAGGGCGGCAGGGAACGCGAGCTCGACGTCCACGTCGAGCGCGTCCTGGTCACCTCGCAAGCCGCCGCCGCATTGTTCTACCTCGCCCTCGACGACCACGGCGGCGTCGCCGACGGCGAGCTGCTGGCCGCCGAGGTCGGCGTGATCTCCATCGGCTTTGCCACGATGGAGCTGTTCGCCGTCAGCGGCAAAAGCCCGGTCAGAAATCTGTGCGCCTCCAGCCCGGTCGGGGTGCAGCGCCTGCTCACCCTGGCCGACCCCGAACGCGCCTACACCCTCGGCGAGCTGGACGGACGCCTGCGCCGCGGCGCGCTCGACGTCAGCGCCACCTTGCCGATCTGGGCGCGCGAGGTGGAGGGCGAAATCCGGCGCATCTGGGGGCGCGCCGCCAAGCGCTTCAGCCGCGTGATCGCCGTCGGCGGCGGCGCGCTGCTGCTCAGGCGCACGCTCGAAAGCGCCTTCTCCCCCTACCTGGTCTTCCCCGACGACCCGATCATGGCCGTCGCGCGGGGGTTGCGTAAAATAGCGCGGGGGAAGTATGCCAAGACCTAAAGCCCAGGTGCCCTCAATCCACCTGCGCATCACGCTCACCTTGCACCCATATCGCGACGCCAACCTGATCGCCTTCCTGCGCAGCCAGCCCCGCCGCGGTATCGCCCGCGCCGTCAAACAAGCCCTCCTGACCGGCGTCAGCCCCCTCTCCGTCGCCGGCCAGCGCGCGCAGGTGAACATCGAGGAGGTGTTCGATAGCATCCTATGACGAAGGTCAGATACAGGCTGTACGTCACCATCTGCGGCCTGCAACGCCTGGAGGCCGACGGCACCCTCACCCCCCTCGACCCCGTGGACTCCAGCTTCCTCCTAGAGTCGGTCGGCCTCGCCGAGTGGCTGCCGCTGCGCAGCCTCACGCGAAAGCAATACGCCGAGCTGAGGCGGCTCAGAAAGCGCGGCATCTACCCGGTCTACGAGACCCTTATCCAGCCCGTCGCCCGCCGCAAGAAGGCAAAGCCACAGCCGGACGTTGAACCAGACCCGCGCCTGGAGGCCCTGCGCCGCGAAGCCTACCGCGAACGCCTCACCGCCATCGCCGAGCGCGGCTGGATCACCAGCGACGCCCGCGATGACCTCAACTACGCCTGGCTGTTCTCGGACAACGCGAGCGCCGGGCCGATCCTGGAGCTGCTCGGCCAGCTCGACGCAAACGAGCGGGTCGAGCTTAGCCCAAGCCAGCGCCAAGCCATCCTCAAGGTGTGTGAGGTGCTGAAATGATCTACGTCGCCGAGCACATCGAACCCGCCTGCCTGCCGCTTCCGGCCATCCTGATCGCCCACCCCCTCGACCAGGCCGCCGCCATGCGGATGATGCAAAACGCCCCCCCAGCCTGCCTGAGCGAAGACCTGCGGCGCAGGTTGGAACGCCTGGGCGCCCAGCTCAGGCCCATCCCGCGCCTGCCCAGGCTGGAGGAAAACGACAAGGTGGTGGTGGTCTCCGCGACCACCACCACCTTGTCCTTCGCGCTCGTCTGCGTCACCTAGCGCAGACGATCGCGCACCGTCCTCGGCAACGGCTCGGCCTCCGGCAGCGTGGCGAAGGTGATCAGCCGCTCGTAGCTGATCTCGCCATCCTCACTGCGCCCGGCGGCGCGGGAGAACCACACCTCCGCGCCGAACTTCGGATTGGTTCGGCGCACGAAGACGTGGCCGCCCCAAGCGACAGCAGTCGCCCCGTCCTCATCGGCGCTCAGCACCTTCGCGCCGATCTCGTCCCAGTTAAAGGACGGGTACTCGCTCAGCAGCCGGCGGAGGTTCGGCGCGCGAACCTCGGCAGGGGTAGGGGATGGCTGAGCTTGCTGCTGCGCTTCCAGCAGCTTCTTTATCTCGCGCAGCTCGCGCCAGATCGCGCGCAGCGCCGTCAGCAACTGCGCCTCGAACTCAGGCGCATCCGCCTTCGCCACGCTTTCAGGCGCTGCAGAGGGCGAAGGCGCCTGGGCAGGGGCAGGGGACAGCTGAGCAGGCGCGCTCGGCGGCTGGGCGGGCGTCGCCTGGGTTGAAGGCGCGCTGGCGCTCTTCGTGGGGGTGGGCGAGGGTGCGTTCGTC
>JAGHYX010000210.1 GCA_017743375.1 Chloroflexota bacterium | reverse complement strand
TAGTTTACGTCCGGCGCAGTAGCTGGATCGGCACGCCACCGACGAATGCGCCCGGCGGCACATCGCGGTTGACAAGGCTCATGGCGCTGACGACTGCGCCCTCGCCGATCACCACGCCGGGCAGGATGGTGCAGTTGGCGCCTACTGTTGCACCGCGCGCGATGCGCACCGGCCCGCGCCGCCACTCGCGATAGGTGAATTCGTGGGCGAGGATGGTGGTGTTATAGCCGATCGTAGCGTCGTCTTCGATGGTGATGTCCTGCGGGAAGAAGATGTCCAACATCACCCCCAGCCCAATCGCGGCGTAGGGCGCGATCTGCGCGCCCGTGAGGCGCAGCAGAAAACGCTTGATGCCGAAGCTGGGCGCGATGCGCGCTGCGTAGATGCACAGCGCGTTGCGCAATACGCGAGCGGTCCCGCCGGTGAGCTGAGGGAAGTACCACAGCGCGGCATGCTCGCCTGGCGCGGGATAAGTTCGGCAACGCGCTTTGCGCGTCTCCGTAGGGGGCAGCGCCATCTGGTCATCCATAAAACGCAGGATCCGCGCTTCGCTCCGTGGCCGACATCACGCCGGCGGTGAGCATAAACGGATAGGCCAGTTCGATCAAGAAGAAGCTGTGGTCCACCAAGCCATGGCCGAGCATGGCTGCCAGCAAGCCGGCGCAGCCCACGGCCAACGCGCGGTCGCGCCGCAGCGTGCGCCTAATTTGGACGATATACCCCACGATCATCCCGCCGCCGATGAGCAGCCCCAGCGTGCCCAGCCGCGTGGCGAAATCGAGCGCGATGTTGTGCGGGTGGGAGAGGTTTGGCTCTTGCCACGCCGCCGGCAGGATATAGAAGCTGCGGTAAGCGTAGAGAAAGTTATCCGGCCCGACGCCCAGCCAGGGATGATCGCGCCACATGGTGAGCGCGCTCTGCCAGAGGTTTAGGCGAAAGAAGCCCGTGCCGCGCTGCAAGTCCAGCGCGCCAGCCAGCCGCGTGCCAGCCAGCGCCTCCTGAGCGAGGCCGCTGAACAAGGCCAGAAAGCCGAGGACGGTAATAACGAGCAAAGCGACGCCAAGCCAGCGCCAGCGCCGACCAGCCAACAGCGCCATGGTGATCACCATGGCCGGCAAGCCCAGCAGCAGGGCGCCGCGGGATTGTGTTAGCAACAGCGCCGCTCCAACCGGGACAATGATAAGCAGATACGCCAGCCGGCGCACGCCGTGCCCGGTTCCCAGCACGGCGCCGGCCAACAAGAGCGGCAGCGCGCGCGCTAGGAAGAGCGCGTCGTTATTCGGCGATCCGAACACGCTCTTGATACGCGGCAGCCCAAACTCCGCCGCGATCACGTCTCCGCGGACGTAGTTGACCAGTCCAATGCCTGCGACCGTTGCTGCGCCCAACAGGAATGCACTGAGCAGCGGCGACAGTTCGCACGCGCGATCGCGCTGGAGCGCCGGAAGGGTCCGCAGCATTACATAGAGCAGGGCCGGCTCGACGATCACCAACCGCCACTCTCGAAAGGCTTCCACCCGAAAGTCTGCCTGCAGCGCCGAGAACAGCGCGATGACCGTCAGTCCAAGCACGCTCCAGTCGAGCAGCGTCAAGCGGGGACGCAGCGCGCGGAGTGGCACGCCCCGCAACCGCCAGGCCCACCGCGCGGCCCATGAGACGACGCACAGCAGAAGGAGCAGCTCCACCATGGCGAACGATCGCTCGAACAGGCGCTGCGGCAGCAGGTAGAAAGGGACGAAGAACGCCACCAACATCAACCCCAGCTCCAGCCGCAGGAATATCATCAGGCCAAGTGCGACCAGGGCCAGCAGGCTGATCGTCGTGGCCGGCGACCAGAACAGCACACCGGACGCCAGTCCGCTCAGCACGACTTGTGGGCCAAGGCCAAGGGCGCGGTAGGCTGTGGCAGCGTCTTGTGCCCAGGTGAGGGCCGCGGTGATCCAGAGCAGCGCAGCGGCGAGCGCTGCGCGTGCGCGCCATATAGTGATGCGCCATGGGTCGAGAGGATCGTTGATGCGCACTAACTGGACACGCCACCACGCGCGCCATCGCGAACGATGAACGCTCACAAGTAGGCCGGCGACGCTCAGGCCGCTCATGAGAATCGCCAGCCCGCGCAGTAGCTCCCACGGCGTGTTATCGGTTTGCTTGCTGCTCCAACCGATCAAAGACCACTGATTCCAGCCGCGATCGACCGTCACCGTCGCTGTGTGCTGTCCTTGCCCGAGTCCATCGGCGACCACGATCGTCTCGATCACGGGATAAAGCCCTGGCGAGGTCATGATGAGGTAAGCGCCGCGCGGCTCGCGCGGCAGGAGGTTGGCCGGCCGGCCGTCTATCTCTACAAAGGTATAGGCGCGGTAGTTGCCGCGCCGCACGATCAAGGCCAACGCATCACCGGTGAAGGAGAACGTCACGCTCGCGTCGGGTCGATCCGGAATATCGGCTCCGAGTTGGCCGAAGCGCCAACCCGGGCTGAACGTGGCGCGCGGGTTGGGTGTGGTGCAGTCCGGCTTGGCGGCCAGTATCTCCGGCATGGCCGTCATCACGTTCTCCAGGTTAAGCGTCCGGTAGAGGCTCTGCGCGTAGCGGCAGTTGGCGAAGAGCTGAGCGCGTGGCGCTTGAGCGGCGATGGGCACAGCCTGGGCCAGTGCGCGGTAGGCCGGGCGTGGCTCGCCATCTTGGCCGATCAGCGCGAAGCCCCACTGGGCGTCGGCCTCTGGGCGTTGGGGGCGGGGACGAGGTTGGAGGACCTCGAGGAACATCGCGCCGGCCCAGGACCATTCGCGCGCCGCGCGCGCCACAGCGCCCACGATGTATTCCGCTTGTTGGGCCTCGCTGACGTTACCCCAAATCGAGGGCTCTCCGCGCCAGCCGGCGGGCAGCGCGTTCCAGCCGAACTGGGTGATCCAGATGGCCTTGTGCCCGTCGTTGTGGGCGACCATCATCTCGCGCAGCAAGATCGCGTGCGAGAAGTTGAGCACGCCGGCGTCCACCCGGCGGTCATCCGGCGGGAAGTCAAAGCCATAGGCTTTGGCCGCAGCGATTTCAAACGCCTCATGCCCACCCAACTGATAAAGCTTGAGCAAGAAGAGCTGCGGCGCGAGGTTGACGTTGCTCTGCTCAACGGTTGGGGCCAGGCCGGCCAGCACGATGCGCGCGTCTGGATCGACCGCGCGGATCGCCGCGCGCGCCGCGCGCAGGAGCTGGAGGTAATACGTTGGATCTATCAGGGCGTTGCCCCAGGCCGCGCTCAGGTTGGGTTCGTCCCAGATTTGATAGCCAAGCAAGAGTTTCTGGCCGTCGGCCGTCTTCAGATGGCCGTAGCGCTGAGCGAAGGCGCCGGCGAAGCGCGCGAAGTCCTCCGGATCAGCCGGCGGCGCAGTCTCGGTGGGCGGAAAGCGCGCTGATGCCGACGGCGCGCGCGCCCATTCCGGCGTCGTCCACAGCACCGGCAGGATGGCGATCCCGTAGCGAGCAGCGGCCCGCATGATGCGATCGCTGGTGGCCCAGTCGAACCGCCCCTTCGTCGGCTCCAGCGCATTCCAGCGGAACTCCTGGCGTATGGCGCGGATGCCGCGCTCGGCCAGCCCGCTTAGGCGCGCGTCGAGCGTCCGGTCGTCGTATTGTTCCAGCGCTGTGTTGACCCCCAGCCGCAGTTCCTCTGCGCCGAACACCGGTTGTGGGAAGGGCTGGACCGTGCCGCGCACGTGCAGGGCTTGGGCCGACTCAATGGCGATATAAGCGGTGACGGACAGGATGAGGATGACGAGCGCGACGAGGGAGAGCGCACGGTACCGACGCATGCACGACAACGCGGAAGATTCTACGCCCGTCACGTCGTAAATGTTTGCACAGGTGCATTCACCAAGAGGGGCAGCGTTAGCCATGCTGCCAACGAAGGCGAATCTATCTATATAGAGGATGGGCGACGGCAGTGCCGTCGCCCACCCAGCGTTTTGCCCTTAGCTGTGAGACAGCCTCATATAATGCCGGCCT
>JAGHYX010000209.1 GCA_017743375.1 Chloroflexota bacterium | reverse complement strand
CACTGGCTCTGCGCGATTGTGTTCGCTGCGACTTGCAGCAGTCCGCTTAGTTCAGTTGCAGCTCCCAATGTCCCCGGCACGGGGATGTGGATCGGCGGACCGCGCGCGATGCGCTCCTCGCCGGCCGCTGCCGACTTCAACGGGGACGGCATGAAGGAGATTGTCGTGGGCACCTACGATGGCCGGCTGGTGGTGGTGGGATGGTCGGGGGACAGTGGCAGAAGATCTGGGAACGCCAGGTGGCCGTGGATATCAACGCCGCTAACCCGCCGGTGCAACAGTCTCATTCGCGCATCGAGTCGCCGATTGTCATCGCCGATCTGAACCAGGACGGGTGGCTGGAGATTGTGGTGACGACAGGCGGCCTGCCGGCTCATGGCATCAACGGCGGGACGCTGGTATATAGTTTCCCTGGCAGTTCACGCTGCTCGGCAACTGGCCGCAGCCCCGGCTGGACGAAGTGGGCGGCGGGCCGACCTGGGGCAGCCCAGACGGCTACTGGGATGGCATCTTCTCCGGCGCAGCCGTGGGCGATATTGACGGCGATAGCGATCTGGAGGGTCGTGTGGGAGGGCGAAGACCGGCGCATTCACGCCTATCATCACAACGGCACAGTGGTAGCCGGCTGGCCTTTTTACCGCTGGAATGGCGACCCGCTGGCGCGCGGCGGCATCTCCTCACCGGCGCTGGGCGATATTGACAGCGACGGCCTGCTGGAGATTGTGGTCGGCGGCACCAGCCCGCGCTGCACTCCGCTCGACGGCGATCCGTGCGGGATTGTGGACTACAACGTCGCGCCAGTGTGGGCAATCAACGGCGACAGCACGCTGGTTCCCGGCTGGCCGAAATATCTGCCGCAACTGGTTGATTCGTCGCCAGCACTGGGCGACCTCGACGGCGACGGGCAGCTCGACATCGTCGTGGGCACCGGGCGCAAGCAGATTCCCAACAACGACGGCAGGTTCGTCTACGCCTGGCGTGGAAACGGAAATCCCCTGCCTGGCTGGCCACAGCCGGTGAGCACCTGGACGCAAAGCTCGCCTGCCCTGGCCGACCTGGACGGCAACGGCGGGCTGGATGTGATCGTCGGCTGTGGCCACATGGATGACGCCAGTTGTTACAGCCTGTATGCCTGGCGTGGCAACGGCGCGACGATAGGCGGCTTTCCCACCACTTCCTCGACCACCCATCCAACTTCGCAGCCGCTCTCCACAATGCTGTCGCCGGTCGTGGCCGATGTAGATGGCAATGGACAACTGGATATCCTGATGGCCGGCCACAACTCGCCGGGCATCACTGTGATCCGCGCCGATGGCCAGCTCCAACCCGACTTGACGCGCAACCAACACATGCCCCAGGATGGCTTGTATGCGCCGCCGATGGTCGCCGACGTGGACAACGACGGCTTGCTGGAGACGATCACCGTGGGCGAAGCCAATGGCAGCGCAGCGCTCTACATCTGGGACGAACCTGGGCCGGCCACAGCATCAGCCACGCTGTGGCCGATGCATCGGCACGACAACCGGCGCACCGGCAACTACTGCTTCACCTAAGCACTGGCGACCAATCCCACCCTTTTTGGCACGAGCGTGCCCACCGACACCTGGACGGGCCAGAGCAGCATCACTATCTGGTGGGCCGGCGCCAGCGTGGGCGGCCCCTGCCCCGGCACGCCCAGCTACTCCGTCGCCTGGAGCCAATCGCAGACCACCATCCCCGACACCGTGGTGGATACTGCCGGCAACAGTGCCAACGCGACCAATCTAAGCGATGGCTTGTGGTGGTTTCACCTGCGCACTCGCGACGCCTGGAGCAACTGGAGCGCAGACGTGATTCGCATCGGCCCGTTCAGAGTTGACCGCACACCGCCCACATTGCCCTTTGCCACGGCCACCACGGCGGCCGTCAACACCTGGAGCAGTAGCGACCGGATCACCGTCAGCCTGTCTGCCGCGCTGGACGCCGGCAGCGGGCTGAGCGGCTACGCTGTGGTGTGAGACCAATCTCCCACCACCCTGCCCGGCGCATCACAAAACACCGGCGGGGTAAGCAGCATCAGCGCTGGCCCGCCTTCCGGGGCAGGTTCCTGGTATGCTCACGTGCGCAGCGTGGATCAGGTGGGCAACTGGTCGCCCGATGCTGCCCACTTCGGCCCGTTCCGCATTGACCGCATCGCGCCCAACCTGCCTACGGTGCTCGGCGCTGCGCCCCCCATTAACGTTTGGACGGCTGCCACAGGCCTGCAGGTTGATCTGGCTGCTGGCGCAGATGTGGGCAGCGGCCTGCGCGGTTATTCCGTGGTCTGGGACACCGCGCCCGCCACAGTGCCCGACGACACGCTGGAAGTCGGTGTCACCCCCAGCCTGACTGCTAATATGCTGGCGACCGCTGCAGACTGGTATCTGCACGTGCGCAGCCTGGATCACGCCGGCAACGTTTCGAGCGGCACGCTGCACTATGGCCCGTTCCGGGTGGACCGCGCACCGCCCGGCCTGCTCGCGGTGAGCAGCACCGCGCCACCCAGCATGACCTGGAGCAATGCCGCGACGCTGGTAGTGAACCTGATGCCGGCCAGCGACGCTGGCAGCGGGCTGGACGGCTACTCCATCGTGTGGGACGCCAGCCCATCCACGCAGCCCGATGCCGACAAAGACATCGGGGCAGTAAACAGCGTGGAGCTGAATACCTCGTCCAATGCTGTGAGCACGTGGTATCTGCACGTGCGCAGCCTGGATCAGGTAGGCAACGTCTCGCCTGGCACGATGCACCACGGCCCGTTCTGGATTGACCGTGTGCCGCCGGCTTCGGTCATCTTTGCGCCGCTGGTCGAGTTGGCAGGAGCGCCCATTCCGGTCTCCTGGTCGGGCAGCGATGCGGGTTCCGGCATCGCTGCGTATAGCGCCCAGGCGCGGTTGTCGCCGAGTGGCGCCTGGAGCGTCTGGGTCAGCGATGCACCGTCGAGCACGTTGAACGCCCTGTATACGCCCGGCGCGCCGCAGTGCGGTCAACGCTACGAGTTCCGATCGCGCGCCCGCGACGCAGCCGGCAATCTGCAAGCCGGCTGGAGCATGACGGCATCCACCCTACTCATCAGTTCGCATCCGATCACCGGCCTGGTGGTGAACAACCTGGGGCAGCCGGTTTATGGGGTTCAGTTCACGGCCAGCGATGCGTGCACCGCGCTGCCCAGCGATGCACAGGGCCGCGCGTGGGCGTATTTCACCGCTCCCGGCGCCTACACGCTGACGGTGGCGCATCCGCGCTTTGGCAGCCTGCCGGCGTTGCGCGAACGGTCGGTCGGCGGGCCGCGCCCGCGCGTGGTGCTCCCGCCGCAGGACAACGTGCTGCTCAACAGCCACTTCAAGACAAACGCCGGTTGGACGTTTTTCGGGCAGGCCGGCTACGCCGGCATTGCGCACAGCGGCTAGGCCGGCGCCGCCATCACTGGCAGTGGCGTGATCAGCCAGCGCGTGGTGATCCCACCGCAAGGGGTGCTGTCTTTGCTGGCGCGGACGGAAAACAGCAGCCCTGGCGACCAGGCTTCGGTGCGCGTGCAAGTGGATATGACCGTTCCGCCCCTGCGCAGTGAAGGCGCACTGACATCGGCTAACTGGCCGGCGCTTGAGTTGATCGAGCTGGCCTATCGCCCGGTCAGCGCGCAGGACAGCGCGCAGGACGACGCCTTTGAAGACTGGCGACATCTGTGGATGGATCTGCGTGCCGGCGCCGGGCTGCCAGTGGCCGTCGTGATCGAGGCGGTGGATGTGGACCCGCCCGGCTTGCGGCTGGCCGTGGACGAAGTGACGCTGGGCGCGCCGGCCACAGGCACGCGCTTCCTCTACCTGCCCAGGGTCAACCGCTGATATGACGTGCGGGGCCGCCTGGCCTGGGCATGTTAAGATCACGCTGTAATGTCGCCTGTGCACTCGGAAGCTCACAAAAGGGTGCGCGCGCTGCGACCATGGTATCACGACTTCAGCCGGCTGGGACTGCAAACGCACTTCCCGCCGCGCC
>JAGHYX010000208.1 GCA_017743375.1 Chloroflexota bacterium | reverse complement strand
TCTATAGGCCCATTTGTGCTGCGCAAAGAGTTCTGTTCTACCGGTCTATATCTCCCTGTGGGGTTGCACTAGGCAGTTCGGGCGTGGGTGTCGGGGATGGTGCATCGGTCGCCAGCGATGTCGCAGTCGGCTGTAACTCTACAGTGGGAGGATGCGACGGCGCATCGGTTGGCGAAAGCGTGCCGGAGGGCGACGGCAGCGTGGCGGACGACGCAATCGGGATGAGCGGATCGGGGGGGTGGCGCGTCGGCCGAGCAACGCGCGCCGGCTTTGTTGGCCGAGCAGGCGGCGTCCGCGTGGGCGTAGGTGCAACGTAACCCAGCGGTTGTCCCCCGACCCACACAGGGACGCGCGTGGGCAATGGGCTGGACGTCGGGCGCGCCGGTTCAATGGTGGGCGCAGCCGGCGAAGGTAGGACGAGTGGCACGGCTTGCACCTCGATGAATCCCCCCGTCGCGCGCGGGGGGGTGCTCGTCGTCCCCAGCGGGGAGGATGGAACGAGCAGGGCGCTCAGAGCGGCGACGAGCACCGCAGCACTGCTCAGGCCGGCGAGCAGCCCCAGGCGCAGCACGTTGCGCTGCGCCGGCGCTGGCGTCCCGCTGCGTCCTCTCATAGCGGTCGGCGCCGGCCCAGCGCTGGGCACACCCGATGCGCGCGCATCCGCAGCACGCAGCGCCGCCGCAAAGCTGCGGGCCAGTGCACCTGCTGAAGCTGGGCGCTGAGCGGGCGATTTGTCCAACGCCTGCATCAATACATCGCCAATGGCGCGCGGCAGGGTTGGACAGACCTCGCTCGGATGGGGCGGGGGTTGCTCGATGTGCTGGCGGGCGATAGCGACATCCGTGCTCCCTTGAAAGGGCGTGCGTCCGGTCAGCGCGTAGTAAATCGTCACACCTAACGAGTAGATATCCGAGGCAGGAGTTAAGGTGTAGGCGCCGGCTGCCTGTTCAGGCGACATGAACAGCACCGATCCGACCCGCGCTGTAGTCGCCGTGTAAGCAGTGGCGTCGGGCAACTTGGCCACGCCGAAGTCGGTGAGCACAGCCCGCCCATCCGGGCGGATGATGATGTTGCTCGGCTTTACATCTCTATGGATGACGCCTCTGCGGTGGGCGTAGTCCAGCGCGCTGGCGATGTCGGCCAAGATGCGCCCTGCGACCGGCGGCGAAAGCGGCCCTTGGCGCGCCACCAGCGCGCTGAGCGTCTGGCCGGCCACGTATTCCATCTCAATGTAAGGCGTGCCTTCGTGCACGCCGACTCGGTGGATGCGCGCGATGTTGGGATGGTTCAACGCCAGTCGGCCTTCAAATTCAAAGCGGCGGCGGGCGGTCGGGTCCGCGGTCAGATGAGGTGCCATCAACTTCAGCACGACCAAGCGGCCATCCGGGGCGGTAGCGCGATACACCACCGACATGCCGCCGCGCCCGATCTCCGTCAGGTCCGTGTAAGGGCCGAACTGTTGCATGTTAGACGTTCACTGCGGTGAGCGCATATCCAGATCCATCGGCAGCGATGTACTCGTAGATCACGCCATCCTCATCACACCAGAGCTGGCCGCTGAGCTGGCCGTTGACTATCTGGTAGTGTTGTAGCTGTTTCTCCCCAAAGCGGGTGCGGTGGCGTTCGTCGGATTGGCGCCGGTAAGTGAGGCGCACCTCGGTGGGCCGAAAGGTGATCGCATCGAGCACAAAGGCGTCGAAGGTGCGCGCCTGGCCGACGGATAGCCGGCTGTGCCAGATCACCACCATGTGACACAGCGGCGTGTTCCACAGGATCTCGATGTCATCTCGCCAGTGGACGGATCGCTCATGTACCTGAGCCCTGTGACGCCAACAGATGGTCGCGCGGTCGCGCGCTTCGCCCAGCACGCAAATCCGGCTCTCGCGCATCCCGAACAAGCCGTGGATGCTGAACGCAAGCAGGCGCAACTGCGCATCGAGCTGGATGGTCATTGCGTCGCTGCGCGGCTCGCCAAAAGGGTGGATGCGGACCGTCTCGTTATCAATCTGAATCCCCTGCGACACCCGAATGGCCTGCCAGCGCTCATCAGCGGTCACGTTGCCGGCGGCGTCGAATGCCTGGTAGATGCCCTTTCGATGATCGCTTAGCATAAAGCTAGAATTGCAGAGCGGCAAACTGATTATAGATGGATGCCGAGATCGCCTTTGGCATAGCCAGCTTATTCCTCTTGCTGCTGGTCAATGCCTTCTTCGTCTTTGCCGAATACAGCGTGGCCGTCTCGCGCAAGACGCGCATCGCGGCGCTGGCCGAACAGGGAAGCGCGCCGGCCAGGGTGGTGCTGGGCGTCATGGAAGACCCCGAGCAATTCTTCGCGGCGACGCAGGTGGGCGTGACGCTGACGTCGCTGGCGGTGGGCGCGCTGAGCGAGCCGGCGTTCAGCCGGCTGCTGACCCAGGCCCTGGCAACGATTGGCGTGCTCGTCCCTTTCGCCTCTTGGCTAACGCCGTTCGTCGGCGCGCTGGCTGGCTTGCTCGTCGCTTCTTACTTTCAAATCGTGCTGGCCGAGCTGGTGCCGCGGGCGGTCACGCTGCGCCTGGCGGAGCGAGTGGCGCTGATAGTCGTCCCACCGATGCGCGTCTTGGCCCAGCTCTTTGCGCCCTTCGTGTGGCTGCTCAAGGGATCGTCCAGGCTGGTCTTGCGCGCGCTGGGCTTTCGGTCCGATCTGGGCACGGAACGGCTGCACACCGTCGAGGAACTGCGTATGTTGATCGAAGCCAGCGAGCGCGGCGGCGTCATCGAGGCAGAGCAGGGGGAATTGCTGAACAAGGTCTTCTCGTTTGGCGATACCACCGTCCGCGAAGTGATGATCCCGCGCACTGAGATGGTCTGCATCAACGTCGAATCATCGCTCTCGGAGGTGGCGCATTTGTTCTCCGCACGGGCGTATAGCCGGCTGCCGGTCTATGAGGGGTCGCTTGACCGCATCGTCGGCGTCTTGCACATCAAGGACTTGGTCCCTGCATTGCTTTCGCCCACCCGCGTCCCGCACATCCGCCAACTGATGCGCGAGCCGTTCTTCGTGCCCGACACCCAGCGCGCCGATGAGCTGCTCCAACAATTCCGCGCTCGACGCGAATACATGGCCATTGTGCTGGATGAATACGGCGGCACCGCCGGCTTGGTGACCCTGAACGACCTGCTGGCGCGCCTGATCGGCGGGTTGAAAGAGCCTGCGGCCGCCCTGCCCGACATTCAGCAGGCCAGTGACGGCAGCGCCCTGATCAACGGCCTGACGCCCATCGGCGACGTGAACGAGGCCTTCGGCCTATCGCTGGAGGACCCTAACTACGACACAATCGGCGGGTTTGTGATGGGCCAACTGGGCCGCATCCCCGTCGTGGGCGATTGTGTTGAGCTGAAGTCGCAGGGGGTGGTGCTATGCGTAGAGGAGATGGACAAGCTGCGGGTTGCCCGCCTGCGCCTACGGCGCAGCGGACAAGCGCCGACTCCGACTGCTTCGGTCAGGTAGAACACTTCCTAAAACGAGTCCAGTCGCGGTCAGGGATGAAACACAAGCCTCAATCCTTGTTGCGAGTGTGTCCTTGACAGCAGCTGCGCCCAGCTTAGTTGACGAGGTGTGCCCCTTTCTCTGCCCTGCTTCCTAGGAATACTCTGGTGTGAGTGGGTTGGGCAGCTTCCCAGAAGGCCGCTGTTCGCTGGGAAAGATGATGGCTACGCCGTCATCGGCCGTTGCAAAGGAATAGAAGGCGGGGTTACCCACGTTGCGCAGCCTCAGCCGCTTAGATGCCTCGCATGAGCGAAGCATGATAGTGAGGTGTGAGAGCGCTGGCCAGCTCGTCAGAGTCGCTTGGGCACGGCACATTAGTAACAGACTGCGCTGAACTGTGAACGCGACTGGATGAGACGCATTCACTAATGACACAGACCGGTTGTGGGCAGTTCTCCTGCGCTTTAGCGAGAGCAAAGTAGCTGTGAACGCATCCTCCTTGGGCGCGTCCTATTGCTATACTTTCTAAGGACTATCATGCCAGCTC
>JAGHYX010000207.1 GCA_017743375.1 Chloroflexota bacterium | reverse complement strand
CTGCCCCAGGGCCGCTATCTGTTCAGTGGGATGGGGCTGATCGCGCCGGTGATGGGCAGCTATCTGCTGACGCAGCGCGCAAGGGGGCTGTCCGCGTATCTGCTAGTGGTGGGGATGGGACTGATTCTGTTGGTCCTTGACCTGACGCTTTACGAGACTACACACAGATATTACGCTGTGTGAGTATGCAACGCTTCCATCATTGACGATGCTCCCCCTCATTCGCGCCGTGGTGGTCAGCGGCGCGCCGGAGGCAGTCGTCAAACGCTGCCTAGCAGGTCTATGCGCTGCCGGCCAAACAAAGGCATACGCGCTGGAGGCATACTTCGTAGACAACAGCGGCTGCAGTGCGCACGCCCACCTGGCGGATGAGTTCCCCAACCTTCGCTACCTCGCCAACGATGCGCCGCGGGGCTTCTCCAGCAATCACAATGTAGCTTTTCAGGGCGAAGCAGATTTTGCTCTGCTGCTCAACAACGACGCTTTCATTGCTTCTGACACTCTCTTCCTGATGCTACGGACGCTCATGGCACGCCCTGACTGGGCAGCGGTCAGCGCGCGCCTGCTCAACGCCGATGGCAGCGACCAGGGCACGCGCTTTCGCTTCCCCAGCTTGGCCACAGCGGCGCTGGCAGCGGCAGTGCCCTTTGGGCGCCGGCGCTTCTTGATTCATGGGGAGCGGCTGCCCACGGGCGAGGTTGACCGCGCTAGCGACTGGGTGCCGGCCACCTGCCTGTTGGTCAGGCGCGCGGCTGCGGAACAAATCGGCCTCTTGGATACCCTCTTCGACCCTGGCTACTCTGAGGACACAGACTGGTGCCGGCGCGCGCGAGAGAAAGGCTGGCGCGTTGGCCTGTGCGCAGCAGCCGGCGTCGTCCACCTGGGTAGCGCGACTTACGGGGCTGGCCACACCAGGCAGCATGCTCTCAGCCTGCGCAATCTGTGCCTATACCACGCGAAACACGACTCGCTGGACCTGGCGCGCTGGGTCGCCAGCCTCTGGCGCTGGGGCTTCCTCTGGCGGGTCGGCCTGGCTGCGCTGCGCGCAGACTTGGCAAAGAAGCGCGCTTATCGGGCTGCTTACGACATGGCCGACCGGCTGCGACGCATACTGCCGGCTGGTGCGCACCCTGCCAGTGCGGACACGTTGCGCAACTTGGCTGCCCACCTGCCGCTGACAGCAAGATAAATGCGCACAACCAGCATGACTGGGTTGCGCAGCGCGCTATGCGAATGAGGCGATGCGGCAGGTCAGTTGGCGCCAACTAGGCGCTTCATGATGCACACCCTGCGCGCAGTTTGGCGCGAACGCCACCCGTGTACAATTTTGTTGTATGTGTCTTATCTGTCGGTTACTCCTCCTAACTGGAGGCGTCTTCCTGTTGCTCGCTGCAGTGGCCTGCCAAACTCCACCACCTGCTGCGCCGATCACTTCGCCTTTGCCTACACCAGGCGCGCAGGGCCGGTCTGCCACCAAGGTGGCCTTCACCCACAACGTCAGCGGCAAGTTCCAGATCGCCGTGCTGAATCTGGAGACGCTGGAGATGACCCCGCTCACCGAGTTCGGCGAACCAGGCGACGCCGAGCCAGATTGGTCGCCGGATGGGCGCACCATCGCGTTCATCTCCGGCCGTAACCGCGGGCTGGACTTTGAGATTTTTCTGATGAACGCTGACGGCAGCCAGCCACGCCCAATCATCAGCCCGCCGCACACCAACTCCGGCAACTACTCGCCGCGCTTCAGCCCCGACGGCCGGCGGATTGCCTTTCACACCAACCGCGACGGCAACATGGAGATCTACGTCGCAAACGCCGACGGGTCGAACCTAGTCAACATTAGCCGCCACCCCGCCAACGATGCCGCGCCGAGCTGGTCGCCCGATGGCCGGCTGATCGCCTTTGCCAGCGACCGCGGCGGCAGCTATGGCATCTACGTGATGAACGCCGACGGCAGCGACGTGCGGCTGGTGTTCGATGAGCCGAACGTAATGGACTTCCGCCCGCGCTTTCGACCGGATGGTAAGCAGATCCTGTTCAGCCATCACCCCCTGCCGGGGAGCGATTCGGTGCTGGCGCTCATCAACCTGGACGGTTCGGAGATGCGCTTCCTGACCACGCCGCCGGCGCAGGCCGCGCAGGCCAGTTGGATTGATAACGACACGATTGTCTATAGCGGCCGGCCCGATGAGAAGAGCCCGTGGCAACTCTATACGATGCGCGCAGACGGCTCCGCCCGCCGCCAGCTCACCTTCAACACAGGGGCTAACCACCGCAACCCCGTGCCATACACGCCCTAGCGCATGAATCGCGCCAGTCTGCTCAGCCGAGTAGGCCGAAGCGTGCTCCTATCCGCGAGCAAGGCGTATGAACGGCTCACCGGCAATTGTCTGGTGGTTGAGACAAAAACCTGGTGGGGCAGCAGAATGCTGGTAAGCCTGCCAGAACCGGCGTCGGTGCAGATCTTTTTGGACGGCCAGATGGATCCGAATCTGACGGAGTTCCTCTGTCATGCGCTCAAGCCCGGCCAGACATTCGTGGACGTCGGCGCGCATCTAGGCTATTTCTCCCTGCTGGCGCAGCACCTGGTTCGCCCATCGGGTCAGGTGATTGCTTTTGAGCCAGCCCCGCAGACTTTTGCTTTGCTCAAACGAAATGTTGTGCTTGCTGGTTTAATCCAGGCATACGAGCTGGCGCTCTGGTCTGAAAGCGCCACGCTGTCCTTCGAAACGTATGGGCAGAGGTTTTCGGCCTATAACTCCTTCTTCGGGCCGCGCGTCGCGCCGGCCTATCTGCATCGTCTGCGCAAGCAATCCGTTTTAGTCAACGCGATCTCCCTGGACAAATTCTTGGCGCAGCGTCCCATAAACATACACTGCATTAAGATTGATGCAGAGGGCGCTGAGCTTTCTATACTACGCGGCGCGGTCGGTGCGTTATCCGCGCAGAAGCCGGTTGTGATCGCTGAAGTGGGAGACCTCGGCGTGGCTGCTGCACCAAGGAGCATTGAAGTGGTCGAATTCCTCCTCCAAAGAGGTTACCAGGCCTGGGAATGGCGCGCCGGCGCGCTCCATCCACACACCGTACAAGAACAATATGATGCCAGCAATCTCATCTTCATTCATCAGGAACGAACGCAGGATGTCTGAACCTTTCGCGTCGCCGCCTACTGAGCTTCCTGCGCTCTCGGATTGCTCCTTCTACCATACTATGGACTTGCCTGGCTATGGCCTGGTGGAAGGCGAGTGGGACTTAAGAAGGACGGCCGATGTGTACTTAGGCCACGTGAACTTCGCGGGCAAGCGCGTGCTGGACGTGGGCACGACTGACGGCTTCTTATGCTTCTACGCCGAACAGCAGGGCGCTTACGAAGTTGTCGGCGTGGACCTCTCACCGGCCCACGCTTGGGATACTGTGCCGTTTGCAGACGAAACCACCATGCGCGAATCGTCGCAGTTTCAGGCAGGGATCGCCCGCTTAAACAACTCTTTCTGGCTGTCTCATCGCCTGCTCGGCTCAAAAGCAAAGCTGGTCTACGCAGACGTGTATTCAATCCCGCGCGCCGTGGGCGAATTCGATATCGCCATCTTCGGCGCGATCCTGTTGCACCTGCGTGACCCGTTCCTCGCCTTGCAGCGGGTCTCATCACGGGTTCGAGAGACGGTCGTCGTCGTTGACCTGCTGTGGCCACGCAAGTTGCTACTTTACCTGGCATCCGGCCTCTTGCGGCGGCCTATCGTGGAATTCCTGCCCGACCCAGCGACGAAGCAGCCGCGCGAGACGTGGTGGGCCATCCCACCGAGCACTGTAAAGCGGTGGCTGGCCGTCCTTGGCTTCGAGGCCCAGCGCACGCTGTATCACCGCCAGCGCCATCGCCAGCGCTGGCATTGGCTATACACTGTTGTCGCACGTCGCGTGCGTACGCTGTAGGAAGCACGCTTGAGACTACAAAAGCGCGCACTGAGAGAACCCGCATGGCGCGTCTGCGAATCTGGCTGGCAAGCCGAACTCAGCGCCTAGGCTGGCTGCG
>JAGHYX010000206.1 GCA_017743375.1 Chloroflexota bacterium | reverse complement strand
CTAGCTCACTCCAGCTCCTCGCGGCGGGGCGAGTGGCGGCGCATAGGGGGCTGGGGCGGGCGATTGTTCGGCGGCGGGCTGGTGCGCGTCGGCGGTAGGGCGGATGGTGCGGCGATTGGCCTGTCCTCCGCGCGCGATTCGGACGCAGGCTGGGCCAAGCGAGCAGCGACGCGGTCAACGATGCTGCTCACTGCGCCGCCCACCTGCTCAAGGACGCCTGGCGAGGCCAGCTTGGGCTTAGCTGCCGGCTTGACTTGTGGCGCGCCCGTTGCTGCCTTGGGCAGCTCGGGAATCAGCGCCTGGCCACAGTAGGGACATAGATCCCAGGAGAGATGGACGGTGCGGCCACAGGCAGGACAGACATTGCGCAGTTTGGTGTGGCAGTTCGGGCAGAACAACATATCCGGGTCAACCCGCCGGCCACACGTCGGGCAAAACTCCTGGTTCTCAATGCTGGCGAGCAGCGACTCCTCTTCGAGCGCGCGCACATACTGCTCGGCCAGCGTCTCGCGCGGGCGAAGCATGAAGTACACCAAGATGCCGGCGACCGGGATAACCCCCACCATCACGGTGGCGAGGATCTGCACAAGAGGATCGCGCGTGCGCGAACGAATGTCCCGAAACGTCCAGATGGTGATGCCGGCCAAGAGCGCGGCGACGATGCCGCCGCACAGGCTGGCGGCTGCGACGATCAGACTGCTGAGGTTTTCAATCATTGGCCCAATGACCTGGCCGAGTTATCAAAGCATTATACTTCCCGCGTGACTCCCGACGCCGATGGCCACAACGGCGGCGCGAAGCGTCAGCCGGAATACCGCGCCCGCATCTGCGACATCCCGGAAGGCGAGCGCCCCCGCGAGCGATTCCGCGCGATCGGCCCCAGCGGCATGTCGCAGCGCGAGCTGCTGGCCATCATCCTTCGCAGCGGCGCGGAAGGCACGAGCGCCCTACAACTGGCGGACATGCTGTTACAGCGCTTTGGCGGCCTACATGGCCTGGCGCTCGCTGGCCTAGACGAGCTACAGCAGGTTCACGGCATTGGGCCGGTGAAGGCGATCGAGATCAAAGCTGCGCTGGAGCTGGGCCGTCGGCTGACCCTGACCGTCCCCGATGCGCGGCCGATCGTTCGTCAACCTGCCGAAGCGGCGCAGCTATTGATGCTGAGCATGGGATTATTGGAGCAGGAAGAGGTCCATACTCTGTTGCTCGACACGCGCAATCGCGTGATCGGTAAGCCGATGGTGTATCGAGGGAGCTTGAATTCGGTCGGCATGCGCATTGGCGAGATCTTTCGGGATGCCATTCGCAGCAACGCTGCTGCGCTCATCGTGGCTCACAATCACCCTTCCGGTGACCCTGCGCCCTCCGCCGAGGATGTCGTGGTTACCCGCGCGCTCGTCCAAGCCGGCAAGTTGTTGAGCATCGAGCTGTTAGACCACATCATCATCGTGCACAATGGCTTCGTCAGCCTCAAGGAGCGTGGGCTGGGGTTTGAATGACGCGCCCTGCCGCGGCGAGGGTCGCGCTCGCCGGTGGCTCGTGATTGGAGGATGTGCCCTGCTGTTTGTCGCCTGGGGCGTTCGCCTTTGGGGGTTGGGCGAACAGAGCCTGTGGTTCGACGAGGGCTGGTCGTGGCATCTGGCGCGCATGTCGCTGGACGAGATGGCGCGCACCACAGCCGGCGATCGCAGCCCGCCGCTCTACTACGCCTTGTTGCACTTCTGGATCGCGCTGGCTGGCCAGTCAGAGTTCGCTATGCGCCTGCTTTCTGCGCTGGCCGATACGGCTGCGCTGGCCTTCGTCATCGCGTTCGCCCGCGCGCTGTGGCGGGGCTTGCCACATGACTGGCCCGCTTTGCTGGCGGGCATGGCCTATGCAGTTTGTCCTTTCGTGGTCTGGTATGCCCAAGAGGTGCGCATGTATGCGCTGGTGGCAGCCCTCTGTACCGCGGCCACTTACTTCCTGTGGCGTTGGTTGCGCGCGGTCTCCGCGCTGCGCCACTTGCTCATCTGGGGGGTGTTGTTGGGCTGCGCGACTTATAGCCACTACTACGCGATCTTTTTGCTGCCCGCCCACGCGCTGCTCGTCGTGATCCAGGCTATGGGGGGAGATCGGCGCGCCGGCTTCGCTCTGGTAAGGCATTTTGGAATCGCCGCCGGCGGGGTAGTGGGCGTGCTGATCCCGTGGCTGATACTCGCCACGCCCGGCTTCGCTTACGACGATGGGTTCTTCTTCCCTCTAAACACGGTTGAGGGGCGGCTGGCGGAGTGGTGGCGCAGCTTCGCCAGTGGTGGCTTGGCCCGCCCACTGCCCGAAGCCGGCATGGCGTGGCTGGCTGGCGCGATGGGCCTCGGCCTAGTTGGTTTCATCGCCAGGCAGCGATGGGCAGGGCTGGTTGTGGCGTTGGTGCTCATCGTTGGCCCATTGCTGGCGGCCACAGTCGCCGTGCGCGTGTTTTATCCCTACCGCTCGGTCTTTCACCCGCGCTATTTGATCTACGTCGCCCCAGCGGCTTGTGTGCTACTGGGGGCAGCCGGCGCGCTGCGCGCAGCCGGTGTGGGCGCGATGGCCTTGGTCGGCGCGCTCTGGCTGCCGCCGCTCACCGCCTACTTGACCGACCCAGCTCTGCAGCGCGAGGATACCCGCGGCGCGGTTCAGCACGTGGTCGAGGCGCTGGAGGCAGACGACTTAGTGATCATGGCGCGGGATAACTTCGCCGTGGCGTATTACTGGCCGCCAGCGCGGGCAGCCACGCTCCTGGCCCTGCCGGCTGGTTTGCACGGCGTGCTTAGCGACGACCAACCCGTGCTCGCCGCCCTGAACGAACGACGGCCCAGCCGCGTCCGGCTGATGCTCTGGCAGGACGATGTAGTGGATCCGCAACGGTTGATCGAGTCCACGCTATGGGCCAACGGGTATGAGGTCGGCGAATTCAACTTCGCCCAAATTCGCCTGCCGCTCTATCGTCTAACGCGCTATCCGGTGACGCGGCCTGCATTTCAGCCGCTAGATGTGGTTTTCGGCGAGCGTCCGGGGGCGCGCGTGAGCCTGCAGCGGGCCTGGCTGCGCACGGAGGTGATCCCCGGCGATTGGTTCTATGTTGTCCTGGAGTGGGCGCTGCCGGAGCCGATTGCCCAAGATTACAAGACGTTTGTCCATGTGCTGGATGAAACAGGGCAGCTCGTCTTTCAGAGCGACCGACTACCGCTCAACACGCGCTTGCCAATGACGCGCTGGGCGGTGGGACAGCCGCTGCGCGACGCTCACGCAATGGTCGCGCCTCGCGCGCTGACCAGCGGCCGCTATCGGGTGGTGGTTGGTGTTTACGACCCGCACACCGGCCAGCGCTTGCTGGCTCGGCAGGGCGGGCGCTTGCTCGGAGATGCGGTGGCGATAGGCACGGCGTCCAACGCGGCTATCCGTTCCAGTGACGATACCGCCATAGCGCCTTGAGGGTGGGCCAGCCATCGGCGGGCGAGAGCTTCTTGTGTTCGTAGCGGGCCTGGTAGTGGATGGGGACTTCAACAATCCTATAGCCGCGCCGCAGGATCTTGGCGGTGATCTCGGCCTCCACGTCGAAGCGCCGACATTCCAGCTTTAGCCCTTCCACGACCTCGCGCGCCATCGCCTTGTAGCAGGTCTCCATGTCCCGCAGCGAGACGCCGTATAACAGGTTGGTGACCAAGGTGACGAAGCGGTTGCCGAGCGCCATATACCAACGCTGCGTGCGCAAGTCGCGCACACCATATACCACCTTGGCCTCGCCGCGCACGATCGGCGCGATAAGCCTTGGGTAGTCATTCGGGTCATATTCCAGGTCGGCGTCCTGGATGATCACCATATCGCCGGTGATGTGTGCCAGCGCGGTCTGGATGGCCGCGCCCTTTCCGCCGTTCACCTGATGAGTGAGGATCCGGAGATTGGGCAAGTGCGCATGCATCTTCAAGATGTGTGGGGTGTCGTCCTTAGAGCAATCGTCCACCAGCACAATCTCCTTCTCCACCGGGTCCAGGCGGACAGCCGCGACTCGCTCTAGGATCTCAGCGATGGTGTCGGCCTCGTTGAAGACCGGCATGATGA
>JAGHYX010000205.1 GCA_017743375.1 Chloroflexota bacterium | reverse complement strand
GCCGGCGCGGCGGGCCTGGCCAGCGCGAGAAAGCGCCGAACAACCTGCACGTGCGGGGGCAGGGTGGGGCGCTGGACGGGCTGGCGCTGAAGGAGGGGCCGACGCAGGTGACCTGCGCGCGCGCGAGCGTCGTGCTGTATATCTTACAGTCTGAGGTCTGTGCCTCTGTTATGCTAATATCTGGCCTGGTGAGCTACTTCTTATGGACGCGGTAATTACCATTCCCCTGGATGCAGACACAGCAAAGCTATATCACCAGATGCCCGCTGACCTGCGGGAGAAGGTCGTATTACTGTTAAGTCTCCAGTTGCGCGATCTCATCGCTGAATCGCGTCCCCTGCAGGCGATTATGGATGAAATTAGTCAGAGGGCAGAAGCGCGTGGCCTGACGCCTGAGGTTCTGGCATCTCTTTTGTCAGAGGAGATGGATATACCGCCAGATGCCGGAATCTAGCGAACTGCGCTTTGTCTTTGACACCAACGTTGTCATTAGTGCACTCCTTTTGAGGCGTTCTGTTTCTCGCCAAGCCTTTGATAGGGCAATAAGCATAGGCAAGTTGCTCATCTCACACGCCACGGTTGCCGAACTGAATCAAGTCTTGAGTAAGCAAAAATTTAGGAAATACATAACCAGAGAGGAAAGTGTAGAATTTCTAAATGCTTTCGTTCAGAATAGTATTATGGTAGAAGTGACAAGATATATAAGTATTTGCCGTGATCCCAGGGATGATAAGTTTATTGAACTTGCTATTGCTGGTCAAGCGAAGTGTATAGTAACTGGTGATAAAGATCTGCTAAACTTGCATCCATTTGGAGAGTTAGCGATTTTAACTCCTCGACAATTTCTAGAGTTCTCGATCGCGGGTGCCGGCTAGAAGCGCATGCATGTCTGCTGAGATCCGCTACGAGCGGGAAGTGGATCCAGATAAAGAGCACTGGGAGCTATGCGCGCAGGTGCTGGCGCGGCGGGACATCGTCGAGGCGCTGCTGACGCCCTGGTAGCGTCCTTCGCCATCCTCCCGCAGGCTACAAGTGCTTACCGGTTGGTGATTGCGCTGCGCTGGGTGACCGGCGCGGCCTCGCCTTCGAAGCGCCGCGCAGCGACGACCTGCCCATCCTTCAGGAACGGCTCGGCGAAAGCCCAGAGCTGCGACCCGTCCGCCGACAGGATCGGCTCGGCCGAGTATTGCGGCAGGTAAATGCGGCGCATCTTGCTGGTGCGGTTCGGCCCGCTGCGGTGGAAGCACACACTGGAGAAGACGGCGATGCTGCCGGCGGGGACGATCACCGGAATGCCCGGGTCGTCGCCGAAGTAGCCGATCAGGTCGTTCGTGCCCTCCTCTTGAACGTGCGCCACCCGCTCGCGCACGCCGGCGCGCGAATACGGCAGCAGGTATACCGTGCCGTTCTCCTCGTTCACGTCATCCAGTGCGCACCAGCAGGTGACGTAGGGCTTGTGCGCGGATGTCACATAGCCGGAGTCCTGATGCCAGCCGAACTTCATCCCCCGCTCGGCCGCCTTGACCACGAATTGCTCATGGAAGAGGTAAGCCGTGTCGCCCAGCGTCGCGCGGCAGATCTCGGCCATCAGGTCGCTGAAGATGAAATCGGCGAGGTGCGGACTTTCCTTATAGCGGTTGGAGATAAAGTAGCGGCTGCCGCGGTGGTTGAGGCCGATCACGTCCTTGCCTTGGCGATCCATTTCATCCTCAATCATCTTGATGTAGCGCGCGCACTCCGCGCGCAGCATCTCCAGGTGGTGTTCCGGGATCGCTTGTTCGAGGATGAAATACCCTTCGTCGTGATATTGCCTGACTTGCGCTTCGGTAATCCGAGCCATCGGATGCCCCTCCGTTGACAATGCGTCCAAGAACGCGATTATGCCACTGCGGCCTCGGTCACCCAGCATTTGGGAGTGCGCCACTTGAAGGTGCTGTAAGAAACGTGCACCGCGGAGACGCCAAGGGCGCAGAGGCTCTTCAGGTTCTCTCTGCGCGCTCCGCGTCTCGGCGGTGAGATTCTGCTTTTGAACCGCAGAGGCGCTGAGGGCGCAGAGATGCTTCAGCTTGTCTCTCCGCGCGCTCTGTGCCTCTGCTGCCTACGTCTCGTTCTTCCGTGCTTCTGTCTTCTCGCTCGTCTGACCTTGCGTCGCCCCGGAGATGATCAGCCCAGCCACCACCAGCGCCGAGCCGAACAGGTCCGTCCACCCGATCGGCTCGCCCAGCACCAGCGCGGCCTGGAGGTAAGAGAACACCGGCGCCAGCAACAGCCAGGTGCTGGCCCAAAGCGGGTCGCGCTTTTGCATGGTGAAGAGCAGCGCGTTGGCCACCACCGAGACCATGACGATGGACCAGGCCAGGCCGCCGATCATCTGTGGGGTGGGGCGCAGGCCGGCGCCGCCATCCAGCGCGGCGGCGAAGGGCAACAAGAAGCCCAGCCCGAGCGCCAGTTGCCAGGCGTTGATCACCCCGCTGGGCAGGTCGAGCGCAGCATGCTTGAGATAGACGGCCCCGATTGCCTGGCTGACCATCGCGACGATCACCAGGATCAGGCCAAGCCAGGTGGCTGTGCTGCGCGCCAGCGACGGGGCAGCGACGACCGCCAGGCCGGCAGCGGCCACCGCGATGCCCAACCACTCCCGACGCGCTACCCGCCGGCCCAGCCACAGCCGCGAGAGGATCGCCACCTGGAAGGGCATAGTGGCGAGGAATAGGCTGTATAGCCCCACCGGCACCTCGCGCAGCCCCAGCCAGGCCGCGCCCAAGAAGAGCGTGCTGTTGGTCAGGCCGATGATCGCCAGTTGGCCCCATTGCCGCCCGCGCGGCAGCGCCCCATCGCGGCGCAGGCCATAGTGCCAGGTCATCATCATCGCGCCGGCGACCGCAAAGCGCACGCTCAGGATCGTTAGTGGCGGCTGGCCCTGAAAGCTATACTTGGCCGCGGTCGAGGCCGACGCCCATAGAAAAGAGAAGACCAGTCCAAGCAGAACGTCCATCACGGCATGACACGGTCGAGCGACATGGTTGCCTTAGTCGCGCCACTGAGGTGCGTTCACTGATAGGGGCATCTTCCACAAGCTATGCTGCCAGCGAGGGTGGACGACAGCACCGCCGTCGCCCACCCAAGCTTTTGCCCTTGGCTGTGAATGCACCCGTCCACTGGTCGAGTGGTGGGCGAGTAGTATAAGTGGGCTGTGAAGGTCACCCGTTACTTTGAAACAAGTGTGATGGCTCGTCGTCCTTACCTGAAGACCGAGTGGATCGAACAAGTTCTGAGTAATCCTATTCATACAGTAGTTCAGTCCAATGGTCGCATTTGCCGTTGGGGATATATCGCCGAAGCAAATAAGTATCTGAGAGTCATTACGGAGTCTGATGGGGAGACCGTTCACAATGCTTTTTTTGACCGCCGCTTCAGGAGCGAGAAATGATCGAATACCATTCTGACACAGACATGCTTTACATCCGGCTTGCTGAGGGGACAAGCGTCGAATCCGAAGAGATCGAGCCAGGCATCGTGTTGGACTTCGATCAAGAGGGCCGCCCGATAGGGATAGAAGTCGAAGACGCCAGCCAGCGCATTGATCCCTCGCTCCTAAAGGTGCTGCTCTACGCGCACAAGTCGGCTGCTTTGCTATATCAAGGCCGGTAAGCTGGCATTGCCGTGCCGCCGCTTGGTGATCGCCCTGCGCGATTGTCAACAGTGTCTCACAGGATCAGCATCGCGTCGCCAAACGAGTAGAAGCGGTAGCGCTCGCGGATGGCCAGCGCGTAGCTCTCGCGCATGAAGTCCAGCCCCATGAATGCGCCGATCATCGCCAGCAGCGTGCTGCGCGGCAGGTGAAAGGGCGACATACTTGTCTCGCCAGCGGCGAACTGATTCCTTGTAACATGCGCGCAATTTTGCGTTGGGTGAATCCCTCAACACCCGACTGGTCTTCTAGACATGTCCTTGACTAAACCACTTCCTATTGATTCACTCCCCATTCGCAGAGCTTGTGAAGATTACGCGCTACTAGAGTGCTGGCTGGCCAATCGGTTTCACTAACTTGCCGTCCGTGTTAACATACTCGCGTGAACTTCA
>JAGHYX010000204.1 GCA_017743375.1 Chloroflexota bacterium | reverse complement strand
GGCGGCGGCGTATCGATCGGTGGCGGCGGTGGGAGCGGCGGCGTATCAGTCGGTGGCGGCGGAGGGGGTGGAGGCGTATCGGTCGGCGGCGGCAGAGGCATGGGCGTTGGGATGGGCGTGGGCACAAGCTGAAGCGCCGCTGCGTCGGGCAGCCCTGCGCTGGCCGACGGGCGAATGCTGCGGATGTTGGCGATGAACAAGACGATAGCCAAACCAACCAGCCCAGCGATCAGCGCAACAGCGATGGCGAGCGCCAGGCTTCTGGAAGATGGCAGGCGGCTGGCTGCGGGAGTTTGCATGGGCTATCAGGTACACTCAAGCGAGATACGCTAAGGAAGGTCGTCCAAGGATGCACAGAGAGGAACCTCCCCGGCAAGAAGTCCTAACCTGGGCCGACGTTGACGCACTCATCGATCAGCTCATCCCCAAGATGGTGGGAAGCTTCGATCTGCTCGTGATGATCACGCGCGGCGGCATCATCCCTGGCGGGATGATCGCTGAGGCACTGGACATCAAGCATATTCTAACAGCGGCGGTCGAATTTCCGGCCGACAACGCGCCACGCCTGTTGGCCTGGCCCACCTTCCTTCAGTTCCCACCTGAGGAACTCACGCGCGATCGGCGCGTGCTCATCGTGGACGACGTGTGGACGCATGGCCGGCACATCATGTCGGTGCGCCGGCGCATCGAGGCCAGCGGCGCCACCACCGAAACCGCCGTTCTGCACTACAAGCCATCCGCCTCACTCTTCCCAAACCAGAAACCCACCTACTACGCTGCGGTCACGGACGCATACATCGTCTACCCGTGGGAGATTGACCGCCGAACGCGCCCTACTCGTCTAATGGTGCCCGCGCCGCTCGGATAGCAGCACCTCCACCTATGATGCTGAGCGATCTCCCACCTGACACCTGCCCGCTGTGTTGGCAAGCAGCCCTCGACCGCCGGGGGCGCATATGGTCCTGCGGCGCGTGTGGCTGCCGGCTGGCGTTTGACCCGCACACGCGACGGGCGCAGATCGTCTACTTTCCCGAAGCGTTCGCTGCGTTAGAAGGGCCACTGGGCGGACGGTGGCTCACGCGCCGAGAGATGTTTGCGCGCGTCGCCCAAGCACAACAGGACGCCGAATCCAAAGTCGCCGGCACAGACGCATGGTTCAAGTTGCTGGCCGCCACCACGCTGACGCTCCTGACGGTGTGCTCGATGTTGACCATGGTGGCGGCAGCGCTGGTCTTGAGCCCTAGCTTGGGGCGCACCCGGCAAATCATCGCGGCGGCCTATCAGCCGATGCCGGACCCACGCGCCACATCAACCAGCGCGCCGACGCCCGAAGCCGGTGCACCACCCGCCTCGCCGGAGCAAACCACGCTGAGCGTCGCAACAGAAGGGCCACGCGAGGCTTTCCACGATGCAGATAACCAAGCGACGGTGACGCCTATGGCTGCTATGCCCACCACGGAGCTACCGCCGACAGCGTCACCCCTGCCTACCCTTGACGCTGTTCCCCCTTTGCCTCCAGATCCGCGCCCGGTTGAGACGCTGCCGCCGACGTTCACGCCGGCGCCGATGCCCGCCGCAACACTTGTGGACCCGCTCGTGTCCCCGCTATTGCCAACGGCCACGCCGGAGATCCCTCCGCCGACTGCACCCCCTTCGCCTTCACCAACTGCCGTTGGGCCAACGCCGACGCCGGCTGCCACGCCTGTGCCGTCCGGCTCGGTGGTCTTCCGAGGCAGCGTCCGCATCAGCACCATCCGAGCGGTTGGCAGCGAACCCAACCAGGGCGATGAGCACGTCGTGATACAGAACGAGGGCACCCAGCAGGTGAACTTGGCCGGCTGGACGCTGCGGGCGATCCGCGTGGCCGACGGGGCGATCTTGGGCGTGTTCGTCTTTCCCGGCAACGCAGTACTCGCTGCCGGCCAGACTTGCCGCATCTACACCAATGTACTGTTTGCTGCGGACAACTGCGGCTTCTCCGGTGGCTTCGCCAGCCCCATCCCTATTTGGCCGGATGACGGCGGCGCGCAGGCGTCCTTATTCGACCCAGAAGGAGTAGAGTATACACGTTTCACATACTGAACTTGACAATCTTCGCCGCAAGGTTAATACTTAAGCTAGCTCACGATGCCCCACACCGGCTAAACCAAGCTCTCTTTAACACAAGTCTCATAGGGGTATGTATAACACTAAGTGATGGCTACCCAAAAGAGCACCAAGAAGGCGAAGGCGCGCAAGGCGACGAAGAAGTCAACGGCACGCGCGCAGCCAACCAAGCGCACCACGCGAAAAGCCAAGCGCAGTGCGGCTGAGCCGGCCCTCACCGCGCCTTCCCCTTCACCTGCGCCCGCCCCACCGGAGGCGGCTGAGGCTTCCATCGAAGCTCTGGCCGTCGAGGAGTTGAGCAGCGAAGAACAGCTCATCAACATCGGCCGCGAAAAGGGCTATGTCACCTACGAGGATATTTTGAGCCTATTCCCAGACGCCGAGAAAAACATCGATCAGCTGGAAGAGCTGTTCTCTGCACTGTCCGATATGGGCATTAGCGTCGTCGCCAGCGAGGACGAAGCCGCCGATCAGTTAGTTGACGACGAAGAGGAAGAGGAAGACGAGTTCGGCGAACGAACCAATGATGGCCTGCTCGAGGCCATCGAGGCCGACGACACCGTTGGCTTGTATCTGAAGGAGATCGGGCGCGTGCCGCTGCTCACCGCGCCGCAAGAGGTGGACCTGGCCCAGCGCATGGAGCGCGGACGCGAAGCGCGAGAGCGACTGCAATCCGAAGCTGACCTGACGCCCGAAGAGCAGGAATGCCTACACCTGTTGGTTGAGGATGGCCTGGCTGCCCGCGAGCATCTGATCAACGCCAACTCGCGCCTGGTGATCAGCGTGGCCAAGAAGTATATCGGTCGGGGTGTGCCATTTCTGGACCTGATCCAGGAAGGCAACATCGGCTTGATTCGAGCTGCCAGGAAATTTGACTGGCGGCGAGGGCACAAGTTCAGCACCTATGCCACATGGTGGATACGCCAGGCCGTGACGCGGGCGATCGCTGACCAGGGCCGCACGATCCGCGTGCCGGTGCACATGGGCGATCAGATCAACCGCCTATTGCGGGCCAGCCATCAACTGACCCAGGAGCTTGGGCGCGACCCAACAGTGGCCGAGCTGGCCGAGGCGTTGAACGTTACGGTGCGCAAAGCGGAGCAGATGATCCAGGTCGCCCGTCGCCCGATCAGCCTAGAGACGCCCACCGACGACGAGGAGGAGAGCGTGCTGGGCGACTTCATCCCGGATGAGGATAGCCCAGCGCCCGTAGAGATGGTCACCAACAAGATGCTGCGCGCACAGCTTGAGGAAATCCTCTCCACGCTGCCGCTGCGCGAAGTGCGCATCTTGCAACTGCGCTATGGCCTGCTCGACGGCGAGACCTATACGCTGGAGGAGGTGGGGCGAAAGCTAGGCGTCACGCGCGAGCGCGTGCGCCAAATCGAAGCCCAGGCACTCAGCCGGCTTCGCCTGCCAGCGCACGCGCGCAAGCTGCGCGACTTCCTCAGAGATTGACGCGCCCTTCGCCCAGGGTCAGGGCTAACCCGGCATGCTCAGTAGTAAGCACACGAGAGTGACCGGCACCCTGCTTCACCTTTCATCCTGACCAGCAGCGAGGGGCCTAGACCCTTGCATGATTGCGGGGTCACTCAGTCGGCGTGGCCTCGGCTCAATGAATCTTCTCGGCGCGCGGCGCAGCAAGGGCGTTGTGCGGGCTCGTCGGGCGATTAGATACTTCGCCGATGGCGGCACGACACGCCGTCATAAAGAGTGAAACGACGACCCTCAAGGGAGAACATCCGGCACGGATAGGCTCGCCTTCTCACATTGCATGATCACGTCACGAATCTCGCCAGGGTGCCGCACCACCGCCCAACGCCAGCGTCCGAATCCACCATGCGCGTTGACGGCCTGGACCCATTCTTCCAGGTATTGACGCTTCACCTCGTCCTGTTCGGTGTCCTGCCCCTTGGTTTCCAGAACGAGCATGTCGCCGCTGCGCAGCCGAACGAGGAAGTCGGGCCGATACTTTCGGACGA
>JAGHYX010000203.1 GCA_017743375.1 Chloroflexota bacterium | reverse complement strand
GTCTCGTGGGCTCGGAGATGTGTATAAGAGACAGGTTGATCCTGGTAGAGCGCCACATCCGGATGGCGCGCCTGGCGCTTCTGCAGCGCTTGGACGACGCGCTGTCCGAAGGCGTTGGTCGGCGTGAGGATGGCGCAGGTGCATTCGGGATGCCGGAGGATGAAATTCACCGCGCTATTGGCCACTGTCTCAGCCTCGTCCTCCTCGTCCGAAAAGGCACGCAGCCGGATGTCCCCCTCGGCGGGGTTCTGCTGAGGGTCGTCGGGCGGGGTGGGGTGGATCAGCGCGTCATCGCTCAGGGCGTGTTCGCGCACCCAGGGTTCGGGGTGTTCCCGACGTGCCCACCGCACCAGGTCGTTGGCGAGTTTGATGATCGGCGGCGCGCTGCGCCCGCTCACCGCCAGCGGCATCACCACTACATCGGGGCGCTGCTTGAAGCGGCGGAAGAGTCGCACGTCCGACGCAGTGAAGGTGGTCATGATGGCCTGGTTGGGGTCGCCAACCCGCACCCAGTTGCCGTGGTCTTGCGAGAGCAGCGCGAGCATTGTCTCTTGGAGTGGTGTGCTGTCCTGCGCTTCGTCCTCCAAGATGAAGGACCAGCGCTGGCCCAGCCGGCGGCGAAAGTCATCGTCGTTACGCAGCGCGCGCACGGCTGCCCAGAGCAGGTCATCAAAGTCCAGCCGGCCGGTGGCCCGCATTGCCTGGTCGTAGCGCGCGTAGATCGCTGCGCCAACCCGCAGGAAGGGCGATTCGGCGACATTGGCGCGCTCTAGAACCGCCTCCGGCGTCAGACAAAGGTTCTTCGCCATCCGGATCACCTCCGCGCCCAGGCGGAATGGTGTCGTCGCGCCATTGCGCCTCCGCCTCCGCGCGCTGCTGCGGAGTCAGGCCGTCGGCAATCAGCCCTTGCCACTGTGCCTCTGCGCGCTGAATGACCCACTCGCTGGCCTCGATCAGCGCCTGCGTGCTGCTCAGCTCGTCATCCACCTGGTAGTCATACGCCACGCCGGCTAGGTCGGGGCACTCTTGCACAATCGTGTTGGCCAGGCTGTGCAGAGTGAGCACGCGAAAGCCGCCCGCTGGCGCGCTAAGCGCCTGCCGGATGCGGGTGCGGACGTTCTCCACCGCCGAGTTGGTGAACGTCACCACTAGCACCTCGGAATCTGGCCCGACCAGCCCCCGGGTCAGCAAATGGACAGCTAGGGCTGCCAAGGTCTGGGTCTTGCCGCTGCCAGGCACGGCTGAAATGGCCAGCTTGCCGCCGCGGTAGCTGGCGATGATCGCGCGCTGTTCCTCTCGCAATCTCATCGCTCGTTTGCGGCGCGTTCGCCTAGCCAGCCGTTCATCCGCTCAAGCGCGCTGGCCAACATACCGTAGTCTTCCTGGCCGGAGATGTTCAGCATGCTAGCCATGAGGTGAACGCGCTCACTGCAGCGGAACGCCAGGCCACCGACGACCCGCGCCAGCAGGTCGCAGCTAGCCTGTTGCTCGTTAGCGTCGGTCCAGCCATCCTCTGGCTGGCCATAGCGCGAGAGGACGTAGGGGTGGGTCAGCGGCTGATGAAAGCGCTGGTGCCAGCTTGTGCTGCGGATGTCTAGCCAGAACTGGTGACGCGAGCGGTAATTGCTGGTCAGGTAGGTGTAGGCTGGCGCTAGCAGCACGTGGCCGGCTGGCACCTCTGGCAGCCGCTCAGGGGCATACTCGGCAGCTAGCGGTGCGTGGATGAGCGCGTCAATGTAGGCCAGGTCGGCGCGCCCATCTGGCTGAAGGCCAGCGAATTGCATAGCGTGGCGGAAAGGTGCGGGCCGATGCAACCAGTTTGTCGCAGATCGCCGCCGCTTCAGCATCCTCGGCCAGCGCAAAGCCGGCCTGGCTGAGCACCTCGGCTTGTAGCCGTGTCCAGAACAGGTCGAGCGGGAGGTCTAAGTGCGCGGCTGTGGCCAGCCAGCTGCAAAGTGCTTCGTAGCGCGCACAGAATGCATTGCCAATGCGCGCCCATAGCGCGGAATCTGCAATTGGCACGAGGCCAGCAGAGGCTGACTGCCGGCTGGCCTCGACGATGCGCTGTGCGCGCAGCACGTCCAGGCCAGCGATTGTGCTCGCTAGCGCGCGTGCCACCGCCTGCGGGGTGGGAGGATTGCCCCACTCCGGATGCGCCAGGCGGGCCAAAGTAAGCAGGGCGCGGACGAGCGGCTGATCGATGAGCGGGCGCGAAGGCCGCAGGGTGTGCAAGCCGATCTGACTGATGCGCGCGCAGCCGCTCGGCCAGCTCGAACTGCAGCACGTCCTCCACCACCGGTGCGATCACCGCGATCGCGTTGGCTGGCGTGCCTTGGGCGACCAGTTCGGCGATGCGTGTGACGGTCGCCTCGATCATGTTCACCCAGTAGCGCAGGTGGGTGACCTCAGCGGCCAACGCGTGCGTCGGCTGCTGGCGGGCTGTGATCGCTGCCATCAGTGCTTGAGCGAAGTGGGCGGGCGAGGGCGGCGCGTTAGCCGCCAAGCGAGCGTCCTGGACGTGCACCACGTGTGCGCAGGGCGCGCGCAGCATGCGGGCGGATGCCGGCTCGGCTCCCAGGTTCAGCCGGTAGCCCCCTGGGTCGTCTTCCACCAGCCAGGCGCTCTCCGCCGTCTCCAGGAGCAGGGTGAGGAAATCATGGATGACCGGCGCGCCTTCTTCGATGTTATCGGCAAAGATGTGCCGATACTGCGCTGCGACATACGCTCGGTAGAAGTCTGCCGAGAGCAGATGCGCGCGGAATAGCTCGATGCTAAGCGAGAAGTCCACCAGCCCATGCGCTAGGCAGAACTGGCGGAAGGCTAGTGCAACCTCCTGGGCGGCGCTGTAAGCGCGATGGCGGCTGGCCTCGCCGCGCCAAGCCGCGCTCAGCCGCTCAGCTAGCGTTTGAAGCGGGAAGCTGCTCAGCGCAGCGCGGTTCAGGTTGTCGAGGACTTGGATCACCGGCCGCGCCCGCGAGACGCGCAGGTCGCTGAATCGGTCAAGATAGGGGGCGATGAGCTGGTCGAGCAGGTACTGGGCGGATTCCACGTTCACCCGGGCCGGCTCGCGGATGTGCGCGCCAAAGCCAGCTTGTGGCGCAATGCGTGGGAAGAACAGCCCGACATGGCGCTGGATCAGACCAGCAAACGTCTCGATATGTGGGGTGACTCGTCGTCTGGGGGCGGTCAGCGCAGCCTGAAAGCGCCGCGCGCCTGATTCCTGGGGCACCAGCACCAGGATGCGGTCGGGGCGCACGCCTGCGTCGAGCGGGGCAGTGAACTCTTGGACCAGCCGCGTCGTCTTTCCGGTGCCAGGGTGCCCGACCAGGTAGTGCGTGCTCATGCGCGGCTGGCGCGCTGGCCTCTATTTATGTTACTTGTTCGAGATGTGGGTGATCTAGAACTTCAACTGGCCCTGCGGCGCTTGCACCTCCACCACGTCATTGACCTTGTGGCTGAGCAGGGTGCGCCCGACGGGGGACTCGTGGCTGATCCGGCCGTTCATCGGGTCGGCCTCAGCCGATCCGACGATCATGTATTGTTCCTTGTCGCCTATTCCGAGGTCAACGATGGTCACGCGGCTGCCTAGGCGCACCTCGTTGGCTGGGCCTTTGTTCTCGATCACGACTGCGTTAGCCAGGATCGTCTCCAGCTCGAGGATGCGGCCCTCAACAGACGCTTGCTCGTTCTTGGCGTCTTCGTACTCTGGGTTCTCCTCGACCTCGCCCTCGGCCATCGCGTTATGCAGCCACTCGGCCACCTCGGCCCGCTGCACTGTCTTGAGGTACTCTAATTCTTCCTCAAGCTTTTTCAAACCTTCGGGAGTCAAATATTCTTGTTCGACCATGATGCTTCACCTGTTGTCTCCTTGAGTGTGTGATAGCGCGATGGCTGGCTATGCAATCTCACCGAACCCTCGCGCCGTGGTAGCTCTTGATCATTCTGGCTGGACATAAGAACTAAAATAGAGGCGTCCACTGAACGCCTCTAGCCCAACCAGTGCTATCAGGAAGTATAGCACAGGTCTCCGGGGAGTGTTCCAATCAAAGTGATATAAACTCAGACAGGCCACGCCGGTATTTCGGGTAAAGCTGTCGG
>JAGHYX010000202.1 GCA_017743375.1 Chloroflexota bacterium | reverse complement strand
AGCGACATGTGACTCCATGGGGGCTGGTTAGGCGGGATTTTAGATGCTTCGCTGCCGCTCAGCATGACAGGCTGGCGCGGCGAGTGATTCGTGAACGGGCACGTGCACATCCGGAAATTAAATATCTTCTCCAATGGACCACTCCCAAAGAGGGTGCATTCACCGATAGGGGTCAGCTTTCCACCCAAGCCACGCTGCCAGCGAGGGACGAATCTTGCTCTTCGTTTTATAAGGGCGGGCGACAGCAGCGCGCCGTCCAGCGCTTTGCTATATCTGATGCACCCCAGAAGAACGCTTCGCTGGGAGCGCCTTTCTTATACGCTCTGCGCCTTGGCAGGGAGATCGTCGTTGGGCCGAGTCACTCCGACCTGCTCCGGTCTGAAGCGAAAGGGCTGCCCAGGTTCAAGCAAACTCAAAAGGGCGCGCAGCGCGGACGGCTTCGCAGTGTAGCTGCGCCGGTAGGCCGATCTTCGCCGAACGATGAGTGGGAGGATGCTGATCTGCGCGTCGCTCTAGCGGCACCCTCGGCTGAGCCGCCACAGAGGCGCAACAGCGCTCAGATCGTCGCTCCGTTTAGAAAGGCTCCATACGCCATCGGGCAGGCGCGCCAATGCCTGCGCTGGGTCAACCACATTAAGGATGAACGGTGCGGCATCTAACGGCAAGCCTTCTAGATCGTCTGCGCTGTAGATGATGTTGACGCCCTGGAGCAAGCCCCGCCCGTCCGTCTGCAGCCAGTCGGGCTGTGTCACCACAATGCCGTTCTCAGCGCCCAAGCCGATGGCAACGTCCACCATCCGCTGGTTCAGCGCGCGCCACTTGGGCGTGGCAATCGGAAAGGCAAAAGGTTGTAGCCATACGCCCGGCGCGTTGCGTAGGTAAGTCAACGTCGTGCGCAACCATTCCTCAGCAGCCTCACCTTGATCGTTGACTTTAGCGCTCAGGTCGTTTTGATAGCTCAGGATGACCAGCATCCCCAGCGCGTTGGCCCGTGCCACCAGGGGCGAGATGACCGCCGGGATGAACAGCGGGGTCATCTCAGTTGGCGCGATCGCCAAGCGGATCAGCCTCGCGCCGGCGCCAGCCAGCGCTTCCAACAAAGACTCAGGCGATTCTCCTCTCGCGGCCATCTCGCTTAGCGTGGGCAGATCTGCGCCATGCAATATCACCACGCGGCCTTGCGCATCCTTCACCCAGCGTCCTTCCACCTTTAAGCGACAGTAAGTCGGCACCTCCGGCGTAGGGGTGGCCGCCACGACCAGAGGCCGACCGCTGCAGGCGAGCAACATCGCGCTCAGCATCATCAGCAAGATCGCCAGGCTGGCCCGGCGCCTATGTAATTCATGAGAGCGGTGAGTCATGGTATAACCTTCGCCGTTTGATACTACTGCATGATGGTATCCCACTGAGAGAAGAGGCGATGCGGTTTCTCAGCCAGATTGCGTCAAGCGCGGTGCTCGTTGCCAGCATAGCAACTTCTCCTATGCCACTCCTCGCGCAGCCGGTGATGCAGCATCGGCCTGGCTATAACCTGCTGCTCAACCCCGGACATGAGCACCCTGGGGTTTACTTTGAGGGGCGTGGCGAGATTAACGTCACGTGGGGCTGGATTCCGTTCTGGGAAGAGCCGCCGCCTGGGGTTGACCGGCGTGACCCTTACTACCGCACGCCGGAGTTTCGGCCCGTCTTCAAGCACGAATATCCCTATCGCGTCCACAGCGGCGGCGGCTCGGACCGCTGGTTTAACTTCTTCGCGGTGAACAAGAAGGCCGGCATTATGCAGTATGTCGTCAACGTGCCAATCGGTGCCCCTCTGCGCTTCACTACATGGGTGCAGTTATGGTCAACCCACCTGAGCGAACAAGCTGACATCCCGCCCCGTTCGATCCAGGATGGCAATCTGAGGGTGCGCGTATGTATTGATCAAGATGGCGGTCCGCGCGACATGACCGACCCTAATTTGGTCTGCTCGGATTGGCAACAGCCGTACGATCGCTGGGAGCAGATTTTTGTTGACGGGGTGGCGAAGAATACAGCCGTGAATGTGTTGATCTGGAGTTCTGCAGATATTCCGGTTGAGCATAACGATGTTTACGTTGACGATAGTTGTCTGGAAATTTTGCCGGCGCCTGGCGCCAAGGGGATTTGTCTGGGCCGCGGATTCGTTGAGACCGGCCCTGGCGTTGTGGCGCCACCCCCAAATGTGATTGATATCCGCCCGTCTGCGCAATTGCTCTCGGCTTTAGCTGGTCAGCCGGCCTTGTCAGAGGTCAAAGCACCCGCTGGCGATAAGCCTGCGCTGGCCGTCAACGCGAAGCAGGTGCTCAACCTGCGCGCCGAGCCGCGCGCAGATGCAAAAGTCCTGGCCAAGGCCCAGCGCGGCGAGGTTCTGTCGGTCACCGGTAGGAGCGCGGATGGCAAGTGGTTCCGCGTGGTCAGGAAGGGCATACAAGGATGGGTATCAGCCAATCTGACGCTCCCTAACGCGGCTGCGCGCAAGGCAGCGGTTGTGACGGTAGCGAAAGAACGCATTGAAACCGAGGAACAAGATAATAAAGCGAGGATGCGCTAGCTGTTCAACGCGCGCGGCGCTTCTGGCGCATCTCGTCGTCGCTGGCGCGCTTGCTGGTTGCGTGCGTGCTGCCTCCTCGGGACAGCCGGCGCTGCTTCCTACCGTTGCCGTCCCAGCGGGGACGTTAAACGGTCGGCTGGTGGCGCATCGCGAGCTGCCTCTTCTGGAAGAGGTGCCTCCCCGCCCTCTCTATGTCTTCAACGTCACGCTTGACTACGCCAATGGCACCGTCCACGCGCAGCAGCGCATTGAGTTCGCCAACCCCGCCGGCCAACCGATCGCTGAGCTAAAGTTCAACGTGCCGCCGGCGCGGCGGCCCGGCGCGGTGACGCTACACGACGTGCGCTTATTCGGCCAGGCCGATCCGCTCCCCCACGACCTGCGCGGCACCGTGTTGACGGTGAAGTTGCCGGCGCCGTTGCCGCCGGATAAGGCCATCGCAATGACCTTCGACTTCACCTTCAAGGTGCCTCTTCAAGAGACCACGCTCGGCATCGGCGGAGACGATACCTCGCGCGGCCCTTATAGCCTGACCTGCGGCCATTGGTACATCATGCTGGCGCCTTACCGCAACGGCGAATGGGACACGCCGGCCTACGTGCCGATCGGCGATCCCTACACCTCAGAACTGGCTGACCACGAGGCGAACATCCTGGCCCCAGAGGGGATCATCATCGCCGCCGGCGGCGATGAATCGCGCGAAGGGCGACTGTGGCGCTACTCGCTGCCCAAAGCGCGGGTCTTTGCCTTCGCTGCGAGCAACTTGTATCGCGTAGAGGCTATCCAGCAAGAC
Organism: Chloroflexota bacterium; assembly: GCA_017743375.1. Taxonomy (GTDB): domain Bacteria; phylum Chloroflexota; class Anaerolineae; order J036; family Brachytrichaceae; genus JAAFGM01. The sequence continues at coordinate 740 of JAGHYX010000202.1, read as the reverse complement.
GGCATCTCTTTCATTCACTACGTCTATCCCGAACACCGCCATCTGAGCGCCGCAGTGCTCAACGCTGCGGCAAACGCCGTGCGCCTGTTCTCAAGGCTATACGGGCCATATCCTTATCGCGTCCTGCGCATCGTCGAGACCGACCGCCAGCAGGGGCAGGAGTACAGCGGCTTGATCGGGATCGGCGCGGCGATCTATGCCGGCTATCGCGGTCGCGGCGCGCGCCACGACCTCATCGCCACCACAGTGCATGAAGTTGCCCACCAATGGTGGTTCAATGTCGTCGGCAGCGACCAGGTTCGCGCGCCTTGGTTGGATGAGGCGCTGGCGCGCTATAGCGAGCTGCGCTTCTACCAGGAGTATCACAGCGCCGACGCGGATTGGTGGTTCGAATACTTCATCCTTAGCCGCGAGCGCGGGCCGCTGGTCGGTGCGATAGATCTGGCAATCAGCGAATACCCCGACTCTCGTGCCTACATCAACGCGGTCTACCGTCGGGGGCTGATCTTCCTCAACGAGCTTCGCAAACGGGTCGGCACGCAGACCTTGGACGCTGCGCTCAAGGATTACTACGAGTCGCATGCTTACCGACAGGCCGATCAAGACGATTTCTTCGACGCGCTCGCCCGCCACACGACACAAGACATTCGCGATCTGGTGCGGGGATTCTTTGCCAATGCTGTGACGCTGCCTTGTCGCCTCAGTGGCAACGCGCCGGGCTGTCGGCAATAATTTGCTTA
>JAGHYX010000201.1 GCA_017743375.1 Chloroflexota bacterium | reverse complement strand
AGAGAGCTGGTCGTTTATCGGGCGCAGCGTCCAGGCGAACGCCTTGACCGGCTCGCTGCCGACGCGTGTCGTGACGCCGGTGCTCTCACGCCATGCCTCGTGGTTCGTGGACAACATCGGCACAGCCCACGGCACGACTCAGACACCTGGTACAGTGATTGAAGCCGAGCTAAGCATTAACACGAACCGGCATCTGAAGATGTTTGAGGGCGCGCAGCCCATCAGTTGGGGTGAAGGACGCTGGGAAGCTCAGTTGACCTTGACGGCGGAGTTCAATTCAACCGCCAAGGCTTGGGTTGACGCGCTGTTGACAGACCGCGTAGCGCGCAACATTCGTGTCAACTTTGTGGAGACGGCGAATGCGCGTGAACTGCGGATTGATTTTGTCGGCCTTATCGCTGAGCCAATCGAGCTATTCGGCGACCGCGACGGCAACATGACCGCCGAGCTGACGTTTAAGGCGCTCGTTGCCAGTCCGCTGAACAACTGGCTGCAAATCCGCGTCATAAACGGTGTAGCGACATTGCCATGATTGATTTGAGCAAGGTTCGTCGGATTGACCGCAGCGCACCTGGTAGCTTCCTCGAGTACGCGCGCCTGCAAGCCATCATCGCTGAAGGCGACCTGATGGCTATCGCTCGCGCGCTGGAGAGTTACGGCGTGGACGTGCAGAGTCTGTCGTTCAACGAGCTGACGGATGTCGTCAAGCACATTGCAGGAGAACCGACCCCTTTAGCGGTCACGAGCGCGACCGTGTAATCCTGTTGCTTCATCTCGCTGAAACTTGGGGCGTTCCGCCGTGGGTGCTTGAGCGAGAGCTCTCGCTATTCTGGGCTGAAGTTGCGTGCGAGTACGAGCACGAGAAGGCGCGTCAGATGAGGCGCGCGATGAGAAAGCATGGCGGACGGTGAGATTCGCATCGAGATCACGGGCGACGCGCGCGATTTTAGGCGCGCACTGGCAGGCGTATCGGATGACATAGGTAAGTTGCAAAAGCAGAGCTTGGGGCTAGGCAACGTGCTCAAAGGTGCGTTGTCTGCTGCCGCCGGCTTTCTTGCCGCAAACGTCATCCAAGATGGTCTGCGCGCCCTTTCTGGCGCAATCGGTGGGGCAATCAGCAAGGCCGCTGACCTGGAGAGTGAGCTTAACTTCCTACAGGCGGTGAGCGGCGCGACCGGCGAGCAGATGCGCCAGGTAGCGACGCTCGCGAAGCAACTGGGCGCTGATGTCACCATCCCTGCTGCGTCTGCGCTTGATGCGGCAAAGGCGATGACCGAGCTAGCGAAGGCCGGCCTATCCGTGGAACAAAGCATGGCTGCTGCAAAGGGCTCGCTTCAGTTAGCAGCCGCCGGACAGCTCGATGCCGCGCGCGCGGCTGAGATTGTGGCTGGCGCGCTGAATGCTTTTGGGCTAGCGGGAGATCAGGCTATTCGAGTGGCTGATCTGCTAGCTGCTGCGGCGAATGCAAGCGCTGCGGACGTGATCGGTATGGCTGACTCGCTCAAGATGGCAAGTTCGGTTGCCGCGATGAGCGGTAGGAGCATTGAGGAAACTATCACAGCTCTGTCGCTGATGGCGAACGCTGGCATTCAAGGAAGCGACGCTGGCACGTCGCTAAAGACGATGTTCCTGCGCCTGGTTGCGCCAACAAAGGACGCGAAGGAGAAACTAAACAGCCTTGGCATCAGTCTGACAGACGTTCAGGGCAGGATGCTTCCACTGCGTGACCTCGCCGCGCAGTTTGCCACCAAGCTGTCAAAACTCACCGAAGAGGAGCGCAATTACATCCTCACAACCGTGTTTGGGTCAGACGCCATCCGCGCGGCGAACATCGTGCTCATGGCAGGAGTGGATGCTTACGACCAGATGTACCAGGCCGTCACCAAGGCGAACGCAGCAACTGAACTGGCTGCGGCTCGTACACGTGGGTTAAAAGGCGCACAAGAAGCGCTGGCCAACGCTGTCGAGACGCTCGGTCTGTCCTTCGGCGAGAAGTTGACGCCGATTCTGGCCAAAGTTGGATTTGCACTTGCTGAGTTGTTGACCGACGAGCGCTTGATCGCGTTTGTCGAAACGCTCGCAGAGAAGGTGGGAGACTTGCTGGCTAACGGTTTCGCCTTGGTGAGAGACGTGATTAGCCAGATTGATTTTTCGACTTTCGTGAGCACAGTGCGAATGGCAGGCGAAGAGCTAGGCCGGATGTTTCAGCCGCTGTTAGCGGGATTAGCAGTGGTCGGCGCGGCTATCGTGCCTATCCTACAGGGCATCAGCGGCCAGATACAAATACTCGTCGAACAAGGCATCCAGCAATTTAGCAACATCCTTGCCGACCTGAAACCAGTAGCACAGGACACACTACACGCCATCGGCGAGTTGTTCACCGCACTCGCGCCGCATATACAGAACGTTCTGCGCGCGCTCGCACCGGTGGTGTTGCAGATAGGCAACGCTTTGCTCACCTTCGCTCGCACCTTTGGTGCTGTGATTCGAGAAGCGCTGCAAACGCTCACTTCCTTCATCCGCGCTATCGCTGCGCTGCTGCGCGGTGACATAGACGGTTTTGTGCGATATCTGGGCGACAGCGTGAAGAACCTGCGCGAGTTGATCACGACTGCCATACGAGGTGCAGTTGAGATGGTCGGCAACCTAATCGGCGTCAACCTGACCAGCGTGTTGTCGTTCATCGAGCGCATCAACAATGCACTCCTCAGCGTGCGCAATCTTGGACTGAACGTGGCGCAAGCAGTAAGCAGCGCTCTCAGCAGCATTCGCCTTCCGTTCGGTGCAGGTGGTCAGCAGCAACAACAGACGACGCAAAACGTGACGAACAACTACGTGCTCAATGTGAACGCTGTGTCGTCGCAAGGTGTGATGAGTGATTTCGAGTTGATGCGGAGGCTTGGATGGAGATAGAGTTGTTCAGGGGAACATCCACACTAACCACGCTGCATTATCGCAACGTGCCAGGGCAATATTCGTGGGTGTTGCGTGATTTCCAGGGCGACTTGATGGATGAGGTTGAGGTGCTCACGCGCGAAGCACTTGGTGGTCGCACGCTGATAGCCGGCCGGCAGGGACGCGCGCGGCGCATTGTCATCGTGCTTGACGTGCAAGGGACGAGCATGGTGAACTTGCACGCGGCGATACGAGAACTAGAAACACATACGCGCTGGCGAGGGAATGAGCCGCCGGTTTTAGTTTTGCGCGTTAGAGCGCAAGCTACTAATCCGTGGAGTTTACAAGGCGTAATACTTGAGCAGATGAGTGCGCAATTTGAGGACGATCAGTATCGCGCTACGGTCACGCTGCGTTTTGCATGTCGAAGCATCTACTGGCGAGAACCCATTAGTACGATCGCTGTATCTAATAGCACGCTGAATGGCATAGCATTCGTGGTGAACCTTAGCACGATGACCTTTGCGCCGATTACGGGAATCACGGAATCAATTACCAACATTGACTATCGAGCAGCCTCGAACGAGTGGATCATCTTCACGAATACACAGGTATGGCGCGCGCCTGCTACGGGCGGTACGGCTTCGCTTGTCGGGTCAGTCACAGGCTCGACTAATTTACGTGGCTGCGTGGCGCACGACGGAAGCATCCTGGCTGTGGTACAGGGTGTGAATCAGCTAGTACGATTCACCTACCCTTCTTCTTCTCCGACGGTGCTAGGCGCGTTTAACGGCGTGCCGTTTCGCGTCAGGCGGTATGGGAACTCATACGTGTCAGTAGGCGAATTCAGCCAGTACCAAACCACAGGTGGGCTGGCAGGAATGGTCATCACTAACGTTTTAGGAGCGATTCTCAGCACATTCTCACCGTTCTCGTCAAGCGCAATCTTCCCAGGCGGCGGGCGAATCCGCGACGTGTTGATTAAGGACAACATCGGCGTCGCAATCGCGCATCGCGCGCCTTCGCCATCGCAAAGCTGGGTTGCAGTGTGGAGTGATCAAGTCGCACCGTATTACGTTGCAGAAGGCGCGTCCACTTGGGGGCCGTTTGAGCTTGACCAGGCGTCGCCGATTGACGACGTGACCATCTGCGCTGAATCTCATATTCACGGCGGGCGCACGTTCAACACGTTGTGCCGTCTCAGAAACCTGAGTGGCATTGTGCC
>JAGHYX010000200.1 GCA_017743375.1 Chloroflexota bacterium | reverse complement strand
GAACTGGCCAAAGCAGCCGCCCAGGCTATCGGCACGGGGAAACTGGTTTATCCTGCCTCTGTGGAAGACGTTAACGTGCCCAACGTGCTGGTCGCCTGTTTGCCGGCTGAGGAAGCCCCATCAGTTGCCCAGCGCGCCCAAGACGCGCTGCGTCAGCGCTGGCACGAGATCGCCGACAGCGCTAAGCAGAAGTTTGCCGAGCTGGGTGTCGTTGATGAGACGTTCGACGCCATCTGGAACCGCCAACTCGAGAACTTCTGGGAGATCTACTGGACAATTGCTGAGGATACCGATGACTACACCGACGCTTACGTGCGCGCCCGCGCGGCGCTCGACGCCCTCAAGCGCAGCCGGCTCTTTGCGCCCAGCGAGGAACCAGGCATCAAAGATACCCTCTCCGGCCAGCGCGAGGCCCTCCATGGCAACGACCAGACCAGCTATCACAGCGTGAAATCGTTCTGGGCGCGCATCGCTCAAAGCCTTGGCCCTTCTTGCCTGCGCCCCGAAGGCCGCGAGCGGCTCGACGCGATCGGCGCGACCAAGCGCTTCTGCGAGATAGCAACGAACACGTCATTCCCCTCGACCAGCACCGTCGCGGTGCTGGACTTCATCGAACGCGCCAAACGACGCGCCCTGGATGCATTGCGCGCTCATCGCGATGCTGTGTCTCAGTTGCTTGGTCGCTATGCCTATAGACCTCGCGACCACGATCCCGATTGGCCTTTCGACGGCGATCTGCTGTTTGAGGAAACGTTCACGCCCAACCGCTTGGAAGACAGCTACGCGCTTGCGCAGCCCAGCCCTCAAAAGCTAGACGCGGCGCGACAAACCCTGCGGGCACTCTACAAAGCCGTCGGCGATTCGCCCTCGACCTACTACGCTCTGCTGGCCTTCGACGGCGATAGCATGGGCCAGCGCATTAGCGCATGTCTTGAAAAAGACGACCCGCGCCAAGCCCACACCCAGCTCAGCCGGTCGCTGGTGGATTTCGCTGCGCGCGTGCGGGACATCTTCGATGATGCCCTGGAGTGCCTGATCTACAACGGTGGCGACGACGTAATGGCTTTCTTGCCGATCGAGTGGGCGCTGACGAAACCCCAGGCGCTGGCCGCCGATTTTGAAGCCGTTGCCTGCAGCGCTCCCGTCTTCGGCACGGCCTCCGCCGGCTTGGCTTTAGTCCATCATCTCCACCCCTTGGACGCCGCCTTGCGCGCCGCACGCGCTGCTGAGGCCCAGGCCAAGCAGATGCCGGGCAAGGCCGCCCTCTGCATCACCGCCCTCAAGCGCAGCGGGGAACAGGTCAACGCGGTGACAAAGTGGAACGACCTCGACCGCTTAAAACTCCTGGTGGACAGCATGAAGCAAGGCCACTTGGCTTCGAGTTTCGTCAGCGATGCGATGTTGAACCTGGAAGCCATTCCGTCTGACTCCCTGGATATGCTGGGCATGGAACTGCGCCGGCAAGCGCGCCGCCATGGCGCAGAAGCGTGGGTTAAGCGCGGTGAGGCCGACCAGCTCGCCGAGCAATTGACCAACTGGGCGGATCGCTTGCCCAGCAAGGCCGAAGACCTCCGCAACTGGATCAACATCGCGCGCTTTATCGTCCGCGAGTCGTCGGCAGAGGCAGCGCATTGACGATGATGAAGCTCTTCCTCACCCCTGTGGACGTCTGGCTATTCCGCGATGGCCGGCCATTCGACGCCGGCGACGACCATTATGCGCGCAGCCTCTTCCCGCCCTATCCCAGCGTGATCCAAGGCGCCATTCGCTCGCACCATCTGGTCGTCAAGGGTGTGAACTTGCAGGATAAGCAGGCAATCGTTCACGCAGTGGGCACTGCGGATGACTTCGGCGCGCTGCGCATGCGCGGGCCGTTCATTGCCCGCCGGCAGGCTAATGGAAGAGGCATTGTGCGCTACTTCCCACTGCCGGCTGATGCCGTGCCACATAGCGCTGACTGTGTTCAGGCTGCGCTTCCTCAGTCTGCTGCTGCGCGCCGTGTCTCAACCAATTTTGATAGTCATCTGCCGCTGTTGCTCTTCCCGCGCTTAGATCAACCGGTCAAGCAAGCGCTGGGCAATTGGCTTGATGAAGCGCAGTTAATGGAATATCTAGATGGCAAGCCTGTATCACCTATCCGCGCTGAAACGCTCTTTGTCTTGGAACATCGCTACGGGATCGGGCTAGAGAGTGCAGCGCGCGCAGCAAAGGAGGGCTTACTCTACGCGGCTGAATTCGTTCGCCCTGCTGAGGGCGTGGGGTTATACGTCGAGGTGAGTGGGTTTGACGGCTGGCCGGCCCAGGGCGTGATGCGCATTGGCGGCGAGGGACGCGCGGCCCGCTTCGAGCAGGTCGCCGCTCCGGATTGGCCAACCCCGCCCGATCCATTGCCGCGGCGCTTCAAGCTTTACTTCGCCAGCCCAGCCTATTTCGAGGATGGCTGGCGGCCAAAAGATTGGAGCCGCTTCTTCGATGGTCAGGTCTTGCTCCAAGCCGTGGCCCTCAGCCGCTACGAGGTGCGCGGCGGCTTCGACTGGGCCAATGGCGTGCAAAAGCCGGCCCGTCGCTACGTGCCCGCCGGCAGCGTGTACTACTTTGAGTGTCAGGGCGAGGCGCGTCTCCGTCCAGACCTCGTCCAGAACGCCATCACCGACTATGGTGCTCAGATCGGCTTTGGCCAAGTCATCGTCACCAACTGGGAAGCTAGCTCTTGAGGAGACATCCGTATGTATGAGAAGACCGCGATGATGTTCATCTACGTCGAGACGCCCTTGCACGCCGGCAGCGGGCGCGGTCTGGGCGCGGTTGATCTGCCCATTCAGCGCGAGCGCATCACCGGCTACCCGATCATCCAGGCCAGCAGCGTGAAGGGCAAGCTGCGCGCCGAAGTGCGCGCCGCCAACGGTTGGAAAGACGACACCCCAGAGATTGAGGCACTGTTCGGCAAGGCGGGTGATGCCGGCGACAACTTCGCCGGCGCGATCGCCCCCGGCGATGCGCGCATCTTGCTCTTCCCGGTGCGCTCGCTGGCCGGCGTCTTCGCCTGGACGACGTGCCTGCATGTCCTCCAGCGCTTTGCTCGCGATTGTGCCTTGGCCGGCATGAGGCCACCGGTGCTGGATGGCCTGTCGTCACCAAGCCCCAGTCAGGCGCTGATTGGCAAATCCAGCGTTCTGAAAGCCGGTGACGTTGCGGTATTGGAGGAGTTCAGCTACACACTCAACGAAGAGCAAAAGGTGACCGAGCTAGGCAAATGGCTCGCTGAGCATGCTTTGCCCAGCGAATACACATACTGGCGGTCGGAGTTGCCCAAGAAACTGATCATCCTGCCCGACGACGACTTCCGTGACTTCGCGCTCTATGCGACCGAGGTGCAAACCCATGTGCGACTCAACCCCGACACCAAGACGGTGCAAACGGGCGCGCTGTGGACCACCGAGAGCCTGCCTACAGATACCTTGCTTTACGCCCCGCTCATGCTGATGAAGCCGCGTCAGCAAAGAGACGATCAGCAGGCGAAGGATGTTAACGATGTCTTGACGACGGTCAAGAACGCCCTCGATGGCAAGCATATTCAGTTCGGCGGCGATGAGACAACCGGCCAGGGCTGGGTCGTCGTCAAGTTTGCATTTGCAGGAGGCCAATCATGAGCGATGCTCCAGCACGGCGTTCGCTCGAACAACGGCGCGCGCAGGCCGCTTGGGAAACTGTCCAGAAAGTTGATCAGAACAAAGGCAAGGAGTTCAAATCGGTGGCCACCAGTCTGCCAGCCGATATCCAAGCCAACGGCTTCGGTCAAACCATGGCCTTCCTGCGCGCCAAGGGCAAGGGCGAGCATGAAATCGCCTTCAACGCGGTCGCTGAGTGGGTGAAGCAACGATTGAACATCCCGGACAAGGATTTCATGACCTGGCTGATGACGAGAGCGACGACCGAGCAATACCGCCAGGCGACGGCGGAGGCGATCGCCTTCGCCATCTGGATGAAGCGCTTCGCCGAAGCTCGCTTCAAGAGTTAACGGGGGGCTGCGTGTCAGGCGATTACGAAATTCCCATCCCTTCAAAGTCGGCAGAGGCGTTTCACGCTTATAGAGGCGTTACGAATCCGGGCTTGGTCTTCGATCGCTTTGC
>JAGHYX010000199.1 GCA_017743375.1 Chloroflexota bacterium | reverse complement strand
TGGCGATGGTGACGGCGACGGTCGGCAGCCTGAGCGCGACAATCCCGGTCACCTTTACCCCCGACGCGCCTTTCACGTTCACCTTTACGCTCACGCCAACGGTGATCATCGCCAACGGGATCAGCCAAAGCCTCGGCACGGTCACGGTTGTTGACCAGTATGGCAATCCGGTTGGCGGCGTGACCGTGAACTTCCTCAGGGCCGTCGGCGTGTTCTCGCCGGCCAGCGGCACGACAAACGCGAATGGCCAGATCACGACGGTCCTGACCTCGCTCGCGCCGGCCATCGAGAACGTCTTCGCTGTAGTCAACGGTCTAGGCTTTCACGGGATACAGGTCACCTATGTCAGCCTGCCGACAAGCAGTGCGTCGCTCACCAGCACCCTTCAGACGATGACCCAAACGCTGGGGAGTGTGCGCAAAGGCGACCTCATCACCTATACCGTGACCGTCACGAATACCGGCGCCGCCCAGGTCAGTAATGTGCTGATCTATGCGCCGATCCCCAACGGCACGACCTACGTGGCCGGCAGCGTCAACGGCGGCAGCTACAGCAATATCTTCGCCATGCTATTGTCAGGCCAAGGGATCGACGAAGGACCGCTTGGCCCGCAGGCAGCGCTGAGCGCCGTGACCTGGCTGGGCAGCTTGCCCGGCGGCGCGTCGCACACGCTGAGCTTTGCCGTGCAGGTGCAGATCATGGAAGGCCAAGTCGTGAATCAATTCAAGGTGTTTGTGAACAACGCCGACACAGGCATGAATCTGAGCGGTGTGGTGGACGTGGTCGCTTATAAGGTCTACATACCTGCCATCCAACGCAGCCAGTGAAACACGTACAAGCAACCTGCGCAACAAGCAGCCACGTAGCGCGCTGAGGATAGGGCGAAGGCAATCCCTTCGCCCTACTCGTTTCTTCGCCCTAAGTTCAGTCAGCTTTTTACGCTGAGCGCCCTCGCCAACCGGTCAGGGCTATGGCAAATTTCCGCATGCTCAGCAGGCAAGGGGATAGTCCCTCGCTTTCTTCGCTTGCAAGCAAGGTAAGGAGGGACGTGGAAGGCCAGGTATGATTCTCATCGTGAACACGCTGCTACGCGATTGGACAGGTGCAGTCGTCACTCGCCAGCCCCAGCGCATCCAGTATGGCGCTTCGGCCTTCATCCTGAATGAGCGAGGCCATCTGCTGCTTCACCTGCGCTGCGATAACAGACACTGGGCCTTGCCAGGCGGTCGGCAAGACATCGGTGAGAGCATCGCACAGACCTGCCTGCGCGAGGTGCGGGAGGAGACCGGCCTGCATGTGCGCATCAAGCGCCTGATCGGCGTCTACACCGATCCCACGCAGTTCATGATCGCCCGCTACGGCGATGATGAGATCGTGCAAATGGGCAATCTGTGCTTTGAGTGCGAGATTACCGGTGGCCAGCTCATCTGCTCGCCGGAGAGCCTGGAGGTAGGTTTCTTCCCTCTGGATGCCTTGCCACAGCCGCTGTTGCTCACGCATAAGATTCGTATTCAGGATGCCCTCACGCAGGCCGATCGGCCCTACATTCGCTGAACGAGCGATGTTCGTCAGGCGATGGCTCTCTCTGTTGCTCGGCATGCTGCTGGCCGGTTGTGGCTCTGCCGAGCCGACGCCGACGCCAGCCATCACCATCATCTTTCTGGCAACGCCCACCCCGCAGCCCACGCCGACGCCCACGCCCGTGCCGGTGAAGACAATCTGGGTAGATCCAGCGCTGCCCGCCGGGCTATACCAGGCGCTGATGCAGCGGCTCAGCGCATTCATCGAACAAACCAGCACGCCGGCCCGGCGGCTTGTGCTGACCGAATCACCCGATGCTGACGTGCGCGTCACCGTTGGTCGGGCAGGCGCGCCACTAATCACACACACGCTGGCCGTCGCTGCGCCCTTTCCAACGGTGCCCGATGGATTGGCGTTTGAGCAACTCCGCCGGTTCTGGGCTGGCCAGCCTGATGCCCTGACCAGCCTATCGGATCAAGCGGGCATCGCGCCGACGCTGTTCCTAGATGGCGATGCGCATGCTGCGCTGACCTTGCTCCTGGGACAGCCGGCAGCATCACCCAATATCCAAGTTGTCGCGCCGCAGGACGTGCTGCCGCTGGCTTGGCAGAATCGGCCAGCTGCCTTTGCCGTCCTCCCTTTCGATCGGCTTGAGGTGCGCTGGAAGCTGCTCCATGTGGATGGGGTTAACCTGTTTGAGCGCGAAGCGCCGATAGATGCCTATCCGCTGACGCTCAGCATCCGCGCTCAGGGCGATCCGGAGGTAGTTGACGAGATCGCCGCAGCCCTGCCAGCGATGGACAATCGCGATCTCTCCAAGATGGCCATCGTGGCCATGACCGGCGTCACCGCGCTGGTGCGCGGCACGGCGGTGCGGATGGAACAAAAGGGCATCACCTACCCGGCGGAGAAGATCCGCGACTGGTTGGTCACAGCCGACGTGACGCACATCAGCAACGAGGTCTCTTTCTGGGATAAGTGTCCACCGCCGTCGTTCTCGTCGGGCGTAGTGATGTGTTCGGATCCCCGCTACATCGAGCTGCTGCGCTATGTCGGCACCGACGTGGTCGAACTCACCGGCAACCACCTCTGGGATTACGGCTACCAGCGTTTGATCCCCACGCTGGAGATGTATGAACGAGAAGGGTGGCGCTACTTCGGTGGGGGACGCGACTTGGCCGACGCGCTCAGGCCGTTGACGATGACCGTGAACGGCAACCGCCTGGCCTTTATCGGTTGTAATTGGTTCGGCGCCAACTGGGCCAAAGAGAATTTGCCCGGCTCCGCGCCGTGCAGCCCAGGCGACCCGCGCGACCTGAGCTATCAAGTGGAGACCATCCGCCGACTGCGCGCCGAGGGCTATAACGTGATCGCCACGCTACAGTACGAGGAATACTACTTCTACGAGTCCACCCTGCGTCAACGGCGCGACTTCGCTGCCCTGCGCGAGGCCGGCGCAGTGGTCGTCAACGGCAGCCAGGGCCACCACGTGCAGGGGTTCGACATCAGCGCCGAAGGCTTCATCCATTGGGGCACGGGCAACATCTTCTTCGGCGACCAGACCTTCTCAAAAGGCGCGCAAACAACGATGGTTGACCGACACGTGTTCTACGATAACCGCTACTTGGGCGTTGACCTGCGCACAGCGTTTATTCAGGATCTCTCGCAGCCCGTGCCGATGAATCCAGATGAGCGGGCGGCGCTGTTGCGCACCTTGTTCAACGTCAGCCTGTTCCGCTAAGTTGAACCATGACCCTGAACGCGACGCCCATACGTTTTGCGTCGCGCCTGCTGCTCGCGCGCGATGCGCTCTTCATCATCGTCGGCGCGGTGATCCAGGCGGTGTCTGTGGTGGTGTTTCTCGCGCCTGCCGATCTAGCGCCCGGCGGGGTGAGCGGGCTATCTTTGATCCTACACAGCACCTTGCCGATCAACGTGGCGATCGGCGTCTGGGTGCTGTTGCTCAACCTGCCACTGTTCGCGCTCGGCATGCGCTATCTGGGCCAGTGGCAATTCCTCATCCGCACCATCGCCACGGTGGTGATCTACGGTGGGGTGACGGCGCTGCTTGAGCGGGCCGGCGTGCGCGGCGTCACCGATGACATTGTGCTGAACACCCTCTTCGGGGGCATCGTCGGCGGCATCGGCATGGGGCTGGTCTTTCGCGCCCAGTCCACCACCGGTGGGACCGACATCTTGGCGCTGCTGCTGGTGCGTTGGCGCTCCATCCCGCTGAGCCAAAGCTATTTGTTGACCGATGCGCTGGTGATCGGGCTGGCCGGCCTATCCTTCGGCTGGGAGAAGGCGCTCTACGCGATCATCGCGCTCTACGCCAGCGGGGTAGCCGCTGAGGCGATCAGCGAGGGCGTGCAGATCAGCCGCACAGCGTTGATCATCACCCAACGGCCCGATGAGATCGCCCAAGCCGTCCTGACCCGCATGGGGCGCGGCGTGACGCGCTGGACCGGTGTGGGCGGTTACACCGGTGCGGAGCGGCCGATCTTGCTCATCGTCGTCAGCCGCGCGGAGACTGCGTTGCTCAAGTCGCTGGTGGCCCAGATAGATCCACGCGCCTTCATGGTGCTGGTCCAGGCGCAGGAAGTGTATGGCGAGGGCTTTCGCAGCTTAGAGCAAAAGTAAAACGCAGCGTCCTTACGAACGCTGCG
>JAGHYX010000198.1 GCA_017743375.1 Chloroflexota bacterium | reverse complement strand
GTGGTGGCCCTGTTGCCGACGGCGGTCTTCGGCCCCGGCGACGTGAAGCCGACCACTAGCCTGGTGATCCGCGAGGCGGGGCGCGGGCGCATCCCCTTTTACTTTGAGGCGGTGATCAACGCCGTGGATGGCCGCGACGTGGCAGCGACGCATCTGGCTGCCGCTGAGCGCGGGCGGGCCGGCGAGCGATATATCCTCGGCGGCCACAACGTGACCCTGCGCGCGTTGCTGGAGGTCGTGGATCGCTGTCAGGGGGTGCACCGTCGCCGGCTGCGCCTGCCGCGCGCGCTCCTGAGTGCGCTGGTCCTTCTGAGCGACGCGCTGCCCTTTGCCACCCTGCCCGATCACCTGCGCATGTTCGCCTTTTGGTGTCCGGTGAACGCGCAGAAGGCCGAACGCGAGTTGGGGCACGTCGCGCGGCCAATCGAGGAAACCATCCGCGATACGCTGGCCTGGTTCGAGCTGTTGAAGCAGAGATAGCGAAGGCACGAGCGCTGGTTAGTTGAGGGCGCTGAAGAGCGGCTGCTCGCCGCGCAGGACGCGCAACACATCGTCAGCCACAGTCGTGCATACGCGCGCCTGCGATTCGGCAGTCAGGCCAGCGATGTGTGGCGTGAGCAGCACGTTGTCCAGCGTCGCCAGCGGATCATCGCCCGTTGGCGGCTCTTGGGCGCGCACGTCAAGCGCAGCGCCGCCCAGCCGGCCTGTGCGCAGCGCGTCGGCCAATGCTGCCTCATCTATGATTCCCCCGCGGCTGGTGTTGATCAAAATCGCGGTTGGCTTCATCAACGCCAGTCGCTCGGCGTTGATCAGATTGGCTGTGGTAGGCAGAAGTGGAAGGTGAAGCGAGACGAAGTCGCTGGTGCGCAACACGTCTTCCAATGGCATCAGCGCCACGCCAAGCTCGGCGGCGGCGAAGTGCATGGGCGTGATTAATGGGTCGTGGGCAATCACGCGCATACCAAAGGCAAGGGCGCGCTTGGCGACCCGTGCGCCGATGTCACCCAGGCCGATCAGGCCGAGCGTCTTACCGTAAAGCTCTGCGCCGCCGCCAAAGGCCGCGCGATCCCAGGCGCCACCTTTGGTGCTGCGGTCAGCAGCCAGCAAACGGCGTGCCAGCGCGATCATCGCGCCGATGGCGTATTCGGCGACGGCAATCGAATTTGCCTGCCCGGCGGTCACAACGACGATGTCCCGCGCGCGCAAGGCAGGCAAGTCGAGGTTATCCAGGCCGACGCCCAGTCGCCCAACGACTTTGAGCGCCGGCGCATGCGCCAGCAGTTCGGCGTCTACGCGGGTTTGGTTGCGCACGATCAGCGCCTGGCAATCGTTTAAGAGCGCGAAGAGCCGCTCGCGGGCACGCCATAGCGCCGGCTCGTAGATCACCTCGCCGGCAGTGTGCAAGCGCTCGATGCCCGTTGGCATCCATTCAGTGACGACGATGCAGGCCATGCGGCTATGCAACTTGATCTAGCCAGGCTGGGTCGTTCGGGTCAAGCACCGGAAGCGTTGGCGCCTGGATCAGCTCGGCATTCTTGAAGGCGCTGCCGCAGTTGAACAGCACGGTCACATCGTCGGGCGAGAGGAAGCCGCTGGCGCGCAAGCGCTTGTAGGCCGAGAGGGTGGCGGCGCCCTCCGGCGAAGCGAATACGCCAGCCAAGCGCGCCATCTCGCGCATATCGCGCACGATCTCTGCGTCGCTGACAGCGACGGCAGTGCCCCCGCTGGCGCGCACGGCGTCGAGGATGAGGTAATCGCCGATTGCGACCGGCACGCGGATGCCGGGCGCGATGGTGTGGGCGTTTGGGAACAGCTCGGCATGGCGCTGGCCGGCTTGGTAAGCACGCACGATCGGCGCACATCCCTCGGCCTGAACCACGATCATTTTGGGTCGCTTGGGGCCGATCCAGCCCAGTTGTTCCAGCTCATGAAATGCCTTCCACATGCCGACCAAGCCTGTGCCGCCACCGGTGGGATAGATGATCGCATCGGGGAGCGTCCAGCCGAAGTGCTCGGCCAACTCCAGGCCCATCGTCTTCTTGCCCTCTTGACGATAAGGCTCGCGCAGCGTGGAGACATCAAACCAGCCTTTGTGTTTTGCGCCTTCGCGCACCATCCGCCCGGCGTCATTGATCAAGCCCCGCACCAGGTAAGCATGCGCGCCATATTGGTAGCTCTCCTTGCGCATCATCTCCGGCACATCCTGCGGCATGAATTGGTATATTCGCATGCCTGCGCGCGCGCCGTAGGCAGCGAGCGCGGCAGCGGCGTTGCCCGCTGACGGAATGGCCATCGAGGTGATCCCCAGCTCCTTCGCTTTAGAGACTGCGGCGGAGAGGCCGCGCGCCTTGAAGCTGCCGGTGGGGTTCAACCCCTCGTCTTTGATCCACAGCTTGTCGCTGCCGAGCACCTCGCCCAGTCGGCCAGCGGGCAGCAGAGGGGTGTCGCCCTCGCCGAGCGTGACGATGTGGTCAGGATTGCGCACCGGCATGATCTCAAACCAGCGCCACATGCCGCGCGGCCGGCGGGCTAGCGCCTCGCGGTTGAGCTGTGCGCGCGCGGTCTTTAAGTCGTAGCGAGCGAATAACACTTTGCCGCATTTCGGACAGGTCGTGTGCAGTTCATCAGCGGAATACGCTTCACCGCAGTATGTACATTCCAGGTGGGAAAGATATGAGCGCATAGATTGGCCATTCACCTCTACGTAATGCGAATCTACGCAATACGAGTCTATGCAATACGGAGCACGGAATACCTACTGCGCATTACACATTCTGCGCAGCATCAGGTCAGCCCGTTTAGGTTGAGCACCATCAGTTTAGGTTCAGTCATCTCCTCGATGGCGTACTTCACCCCTTCGCGGCCGATGCCGCTGGCCTTCACGCCACCGTAAGGCATGTGATCCACGCGGAAGGTGGATACGTCGTTGACTTGCAGGCCGCCAACTTCAATTTGGTCGAATGCCTGCATGATGCGGCCCATGTCGCGCGTGAAGACGCCGCCCTGTAAGCCATAGTCAGTGCTGTTAGCCATGGCGATCGCTTCGTCAAAGGTGTCGTAGGGGCTGACCGTGAGCACAGGGGCGAAGACCTCCTGACAGCTCACCTTCATCTGCGGTTGCACGTCGGTGAGCACGGTGGGGTAAAGCAGCGCGCCTTGACGACCATTGCCCAGCAACTTGCGCGCGCCTTGCGCCAGCGCCTCCTGCACCCAAGCCTCGGCCTGCATGGCAGCGCGTTCGCTGATCATCGGGCCGACGTCGGTTTCCTCCAGGCGCGGGTCACCTACCTTAAGGGCGCTGATCTCGTCGAGCAACAGCTCAACAGCCTGGCTGTACACAGGACGATGGATCAGCACGCGCTGCACGGAGATGCAGTTCTGGCCGGCGTTGGTGAAGCCGCCGAAGGCGATCCGCTTGGCGGCGTAGCTCAGGTTGGCGTCTTCGTGCACGATCACTGCGGCGTTGCCGCCCAGCTCCAGCGTCGCACGCTTGCGCCCGCACACCTGCTTCAGGTGCCAGCCCACCTCGCTGCTGCCGGTGAACGAGAACATGGCGATGCGATCATCACGCACCAGCGCTTCGGCTTGATCGCCGCTACAGGTGAGGACGTTGACGGCCTCCGGCGGCGCACCGGCTTCCAGGAGCATCTCGCCGAGCAACAGCGCGCTGAGCGGGGTGGCGGTGGCCGGCTTGAGGATGAAGGCGTTGCCGGCAGCCAACGCCGGCGCCACCTTGTGGCAGGCCAGGTTGAGCGGGTAATTGAACGGCGCGATGCAGAGGATGACGCCCAACGGGAAGCGCCGCACCAAACCGATGCGGTTCTCGCCGTCCTTGGTCCAGTCTATGTTGACCAGCTCGCCAGGAATGCGCAACGCTTCCTCTGCAGCGACCAGCACAGTTTGCTTGGCGCGGGCCACCTCGCCGCGCGCGGCCTTCTTGGTCTTTCCGCCCTCCATCACCAAAGCATCCACCAGCGCTTCGGTGCGCGCTTCCATCTGGGCGTGCAATCGGCGCAGGATCGCTGAGCGCGCGTGAGCGGGCAGCCGGCGCATGATCTGCGCGCCGCGCAGGGCGCTTTGCACGGCTGCTTCCAGGTCTTCGTCCGTCGGGATGCACACTTCGGCGACCGGTTCACCGGTGTAGGGGAAGCGCAGCGTAAACGTTCGGTTGCTGATGCGCGGCTGACCGCCGA
>JAGHYX010000197.1 GCA_017743375.1 Chloroflexota bacterium | reverse complement strand
CTCATGATGGCGGGGCCATCATTTGGCCTGGGGCAAACAGCGGCGCCCAGGAAGCGGGGAGACTCCCGTTTACGGGGAGGGCTGGGGAGGGGCTGGCCGGGAAGCTGCCCGACTCACTCACACCAGCATCGTTGCTGTTTCCCAGAAAGTAAAGTCATGAGAGGAGGCGCTTGCTGGCGCGCTTCTGCATCGGTCACACCACCCGCCGACTACAATCGCGCCATGCAGATCGCGATCCTCTCCGACATCCACGGCAATCCTATTGCCCTGGAAGCCGTGTTGCGCGACGTCGCCTCCGCCGGCGGCGCGGACGAATACTGGTTGCTGGGCGACTTCGCAGCGCTCGGCCCCGCGCCGGTCGCCGCCCTGGAGATGGTAAACAAGCTCCCGAAGATGCGGCTGGTGCGCGGCAACACCGATCGCTACTTGTGCGAATGGCAAAATCCGCTGGACGCGGCTGAGCAGATGGCGCGCGCGCCCGAGTCTGCCGCTGGGATTGCTGCCCGCTTGGCGATGCTGTGTTGGGCACAGGGCGCGCTGGCCGCCGCCGGCTGGCTGGACTGGCTGGCCGGGTTAGAACTTGAGCAGCGCCTGACCCTGCCAGACGGGACGCGCGTGCTGTTGGTCCATGCTGCGCCTGGCACCGACGATGGCGAGGGGATTCGCCCGACGCTGAGCGAGGCGCAGATCGCCGAGCGCGTCGCCAACTGCGGGGCTGATCTGATCTTCGTCGGCCATACACACTGGCCGCTGGAGCGCAGGGTGGGCGCAGTGCGCGTGGTCAACTTAGGCAGCGTCAGCAACCCCTGGCCGCCCGACCTGCGCGCGAGCTACTACTTACTGCGCGCCGAAGCGCAGGGCTATGCGTTGGAGCATCGCCGCGTGGACTACGACCGCGCTGCGGTGATCGAACAGCTCGAGCGGGTGAAGCACCCTGGCCTAGAGGTATTGCGTGCGCACTTTCGCGGCGAACGGCTCCCGCCCTGGCAGCAGTGAACGGCACACACATCCTCGCGCATCCGATCCGCGCCAAAGGTTGCGCCCCGACCGCGCAAAAGCTAAACTTCCCGTGACTGCTTCACCAGAGGAGACAACGTATGACCAGACCCGTGACGCTATTCACCGGCCAATGGGCTGATCTCCCTTTTGAAACGATTGTCGAGAAGGCAAAATCGTTTGGCTACGACGGGGTGGAGATCGCCTGCTGGGGCGACCACTTCGACGTGGAGAGAGCGCTCAGCGACGACAGCTACGTGCGTGGACGGCGGGACATCCTCGAAAAGCACGGCATGAAGTGCTTTGCGATCAGCAACCACCTTGTCGGCCAGGCTGTGTGCGACCGGATTGACGAGCGGCACAAGGCGATCTTGCCGGCCCGCGTGTGGGGCAACGGCGTGCCGTCGGAAGTGAACCGCCGCGCCGCCGAGGAGATGGCCAACACCGCGCGCGCGGCGAAACTCTTCGGCGTCCAGGTGGTGAACGGCTTCACCGGCAGCAGCATCTGGCCGTACGTCTATTCTTTCCCGCCGGTCAGCCCGGCGATGATTGACGCCGGCTACGCCGAGTTCGCCGACCGCTGGAATCCGATCCTAGATGTATTCAAGGAGCACCAGGTCAAGTTCGCCCTGGAGGTGCACCCCACCGAGATCGCCTTCGACATCGTGAGCGCCGAGCGCGCGCTGCAAGCGCTCAATTACAGACCAGAATTTGGTTTCAACTACGACCCCTCGCACCTGGGATACCAAGGGGTGGATTACGTCGGGTTTATCCGCAAGTTCCGCGACCGCATCTTCCACGTGCACATGAAGGATGTGGCCTGGAGCAATGTGCCCACCCAGGCTGGCGTGTTCGGCGGGCACACGAACTTCGGCGATTCGCGCCGCTACTGGGACTTTCGCAGCGTCGGGCGCGGCAACATCAACTTCGACCTGATCATCCGCGCGCTCAACGAGATCGGCTACGAGGGGCCGCTGTCCGTGGAATGGGAGGACAGCGGCATGGATCGCGAGCACGGCGCGATGGAGAGCTGCGCCAACGTGCGGCGTTACGACTTCAAGCCCAGCGCCAGGGCATTCGACGCAGCTTTTGAACGCAAAGCTTAACGGAGAGAGGAGCGAGTACCATGTCAGACGAAGTCGGATTCGTGACCATGGCCGGGCCGCGCGCCGAAGGGCAAGCCCCGACGATCGGCGTGGGCATGCTCGGCTATGCCTTCATGGGCAAGGCCCACAGCAACGCGCTGAAGAAGCTGCCTTACATGATGTATCCACCGGTCGCCATCCCGCGCCTGGTGGCGATCGCCGGCCGCAATAAGGAAGCCGTCGAGGAAGCGGCCAAGCGCTATGGCTACGAGAAGGCCTACACCGACTGGCGTCAACTCATTGACGACCCCGACGTGCAAGTGTTCGACAACGGCGGACCGAACAACGTCCACGCCGAGCCGAACATCGCCGCGGCCAAGGCCGGCAAACACATCATCAGCGAGAAGCCGCTGGGGCGCAACGCCGAGGAATGCTGGGAGATGTGGCAAGCCGCCAAAAAAGCGGGCATCAAGCACATGGTGGCGTTTAACTACCGCTTTGTGCCCGCCGTGCGCCTGGCCAGGGAGCTAATAGAGCAGGGCAAGCTCGGCCGCATCTACCACTTCCGCGCCTGCTATCTCCAGGAGTGGATCGCCGACGAGAACTTCCCGATGGTCTGGCGGCTGGACAAAAGCATCGCCGGCAGCGGCGCGCTCGGCGACCTTGGCTCGCACATCATTGACCTGGCGCGCTTCCTGATCGGTGAACCCAAGAGCGTGATGGCGTTGACCAAGACCTTCATCCCCGAGCGCAACGCCGACGGCAGGCGCGAAAAGGTCACCGTGGACGACGCCTTCGTGGCCGCCGTCGAATACGAGAACGGCGCGATCGGCACGCTGGAGGCCACGCGCTTCGCCCCTGGCCGCAAGAACTTCAACACGTTCGAGATCAACGCCGAGCGCGGTTCGGTCCGCTTCAACCTGGAGAACATGAACTACCTCGAGGTGTTCATGCGCGACCAGCCCAAGGAGATTCAGGGCTTCACTCAAGTGCTGGTGAGCGAGAGCTACCATCCGTTCTGGAAGCATTGGTGGCCGCAGGGGCACATCATCGGCTGGGAGCACACCTTCGTGCACGAGTTTCATCACTTCTTCACGGCCATCGTCAAAGGCGAAGAGGTGAAGCCATACGGCGCCGACTTTGAGGATGGCTACCGCAACGCCGTGATCTGCGACGCGATCTCCCGCAGCGCGCAGGAGCGCCGGCAGGTGGACGTGAAATACGCAACGTGAAGGGCGACCGGCGGCGGGCCGGTCTGACCGGCCGGCCCGCTGCGCCAAACCAGAGATGATGAGACGCTTGTTGTTGGCAGCAGCGATCGCCGTGTTTGGATTGACTCCATTGCTGGCCCATGCAGCGCCGCCCGCTGTGCGCGGCACGCCTGTGCGACAGGTGTTGGTCCTCGCCCCGCTGAACATCCGCACCGGCCCAGGGACGCACTTCCACGTGGTCGGCCGCTATCACCCCGGCCAGCAGGTCGCCGTCACCGGCATCAGCGACGATTACAACTGGTGGCGGGTGCGCTGCCCGCGCGGCGGGACGTGCTGGATCTCGGCCAAGCCGATCTACACGCTGCCGATCGCTTGGCGGTGAGGGTGCACCGATGAGCAGGCAACGGGCTGTGCCGTCCGCCCGCCCTCATCGCTCAATGGTCGCCCAGTGCGCAGCCCGCAGGCGACTGCTCTCATTGACGAACGCACTCTCTACTCACGGGAGTGTTCCAATTCGGAATGAAAGGCTACGTCGTTGGGCACACGCGCTGATCATCCACAAGCGCATCGCTCATGTCATCGCTGCGAAGAAAGCCAAGAATCGAGCAGATTGGTGATGCTTGGCGTATTGAGCGTACCAGACACCCCTACCCTGCCTCACCCTGTCATTCTGAGCGCTGGCGAAGCATCTGACCTCGCGGCGAACCAAGTTGTCGCAGGGTGGCCGAGGTAACCGGCTGGCAGATGCTGCTCAGCATGACAGCCCCCTTTCTTCCCACGCGTGCGGGGAATCAGAAGGGGGCTTCCCGCCGCAACATCTCATGATGGCGCGGCCATCACTTGGCCCAGGGAAAACAGCGGCTTCCCGGATGCTGACCGACTTACTCACACCAGCACATTTGCTGCTTCC
>JAGHYX010000196.1 GCA_017743375.1 Chloroflexota bacterium | reverse complement strand
CTAGCCCTTCACGCCGCTGCTGGTGACGCTGGCCACGTAGTAACGCTGGGCTAGGATGAACACCAGCGTGGGCGGGATGATCGCGATCGCCGCGCCGGCCAGGATGAGGTTCGGGCTATCGCTGGCCCGGCCGCGCAGCACGTTCAGCGCCAGCGTCAGCACCTGGGCGCGGGTGTTGCCGGTGTTGACCACCACGAGCGGCCAGAAGAAGCTGTTCCAGGCGTACAGAAAGGTGAACGTGGCGAGGGTCGCCAGCGCCGGCACGCTGGCGGGCAGAAAGATGCGCGTCAGGATGGCCCAGCGCGAGGCCCCATCTATCAGCGCCGCCTCCTCGATCTCCTTCGGGATCGTGATGAAGAACTGGCGCATCAGAAAGGTGCCGTAAGCCGTGTAGAGCCACGGCAGGATGAGCGCCGGCATGGCGTTCACCCAGCCGATCGCCACCATGAGCTGATACAGCGGGATGATCAGCACCACGAACGGCACCATGATCGTGCCCAGGTAGAACAAGAATATCTGGTCGCGACCGGGGAATTTCAGCCGCGCAAAAGCATAACCGCCCAGCACACTGGTGACGAGCTGGCCGATGACGGTGAGGATGGTAATCATCGCCGTGTTGCTCAAGGCGCGGTCAAAGCCCAATAGGTTGACAACTTCCAGGTAGTTCTCCGGATGGGCCGTCAGGCGCGTCACCGGCTCGCTCAGGCGCACGTTCGCCAGGGCCACCTCTTCGGGGTTCTGCGGATTGACGAAGCGACCGACCGTTGTGCGGGTGAGCACGACCATCTCGGCGATGGTATCGCCGACCGGCACCTCATACACCGGCACAGCCTGGCCGTTCACCACCACCTCTTTGGGCGTTGAACCGCCGGCCACCTTGACCTCGCCAAAACGGCGGAGGACGGCGCGACTGTCATCCGGCTTCCCCGTAGCATCCAGCGGAGCAAAGATGCCCACCCGGATGTTCTCCTCGGCCAGCGCCATCTGTTTGCGCTCGCCCGATTCGGTGGCCACGTAATACAGAGGTAGCGGGCGATCAAAGCCGGCCACTGCGGTGGTCACCTGTTCAACGGGGAACAGCCGCGGCGGATAGCTAAAAGTATCCGCAGGCGTCTTGAGCGAGGTGAAGATCATCACCAAAAATGGAAACAGCATGATCAACGCGAAGATCGTTAGGATCGCGTAGATCACGACGGCGCGGACGATGCGAATCGCTCGATAGCCCATCACTCGTCATAAGCGCCGCTTGCGCGACGCTGGCGGCGAAACTGGACAAGGGTGAAGACGAAGATCACGATGAACAATACCCAAGCCAGGGCGCTGGCATACCCCTGCCGAAAGCTCTGGAAACCATTCTGATACAGGTTGAGCGTCATGGTGAGGGTAGCTGTGCCCGGCCCACCGGTGCCGTTGCTGACGATAAATACCTGGTCGAAGACCTGCAGGGCCTGAATGGTCGTGGTGATCAGCACGTATAAGGTGGTCGGCGCGAGCATCGGCAGGGTGACGTTGAAGAATTGCTGGCGCGCGTTCGCGCCGTCCACCGTGGCTGCCTCATAAAGCTCGCGCGGGATGGTCTGCAGGCCGGCCAGGAAGAGCACCGTGTTGAACCCTATCCATTGCCACGCGCTCATGATCACCACCGAGAGCAGCGCGTAGTCGCTATCGGCCAGCCAGCGGATCTGCGGGTCGCGGATGTTGCTGCCCAGCACAGCGTTGAGAAAGCTGATAGCCCTGCTGATGAAGTAATTGATCCAGCCAACCTGCGAGTTGTACATCCATTGCCAGATCAGGGCCACGCCGACCACGGCAGCCACGCTGGGGATAAAGTAGAGCGTGCGGTAAAAGCGCATCCCCGGCAGTTGGCTGTTGAGGAGCGCGGCGAGCAGGAGCGCGGGCAGCACGGAGAGCGGCACAGCCAACAGGCCGAAGACCAGCGTGTTGCGCAGCGCGATCCAGAACCGCTTGTCCTCGGCGCCGATCAGGATGCCTTGTCCGAGGATGTTCAGGCGCAGCAGCTCATCATAGCGACCTGCGTCCATCACCTCGCGCAGCGGTTGATCCGGCGTCGCCAGCACGCTCACCGAGAGGTTGAACACCCGCGCGTAGTTGGCCAGCCCTACCCAGTCGCGTTGATTGAACGAATCCCAGTTGGTGAAGCTGACGTAGAGCGAGAAGAGCAGCGGGCCGGCAAAGAAGAGGATGAAGCCGAGCAGGTTCGGCGAGAGAAAGAGCCAACCGCTCAGTCGCTCGCTGTGGATGTTCTTCGCGCCCAGCGCCTGGGCGCAATCGCGACGGCTCATGCGCCAGAGCATGCCGCCGGCGAGGAACATGACCAGGGTCAGGGCAAAAGGAAGCCAACCCAGCGCAGCATATTTGCCGGGGATTGACGTCAGTGCAGTCAGGGCGCCGGCGCTGAGCAGGAAGCCTATCGTCCCGCTCACCATGAACACGCGCCCCAGCGCGCGGCGCGCTGCCGGCACAGGCCGCTCGCGCACCTCAACGGTGCTGATGAAGTAGCCGGCGACAATCAGCAAAAGCAACAGGTAAGGGATGCCGCGGGCCATCGCATCGGCCAGGTCATCCAGGCCCATGAAGACTCCCAAAAGATGGGCGAGGGCCAGCGCGCTCCCCAGGCACAGCAGGTAATTGACCGTCAGCGACAAGGTGCGGCCGAGGTGGTTGCGTCGCGCGATAAAGAAAGCAGCTCCCCCGCTCGCGATTCCCAGGAGGATGGCGACACCTGTCAAGATCGCCGCGATCAAGTCAACAGACCCCAGAGTACTGAGCGTGAGCAATGCCCCGCCGATGAGCAGTGGCGCAAGGACCAGGTGCCACGCTGTGAGCACATTCAAGACGGCATGGCCGCGCTTGTCGGTTGCGGCCAGAGAGGCAGCTGCTGCGCTCATGGCTCGGATTTTGCGATAGAAGCGATCAGCCAGCAACTGCTGACGGCGCTGCTGGCTGATCGCAGATTCCCGCTCAAGAGGCGAGACTTACTTATTGAACGCTTTATTGGCTTCGTCGCAGATGGTTTGGCCGAACTCCTCTACGGAGAGTTTGCCGGTCAGCACATCGCTCACCTTGGCCCCCATCACGCGGTCAAAGTCTGGCCAGCTCCCCGTCCACAGCGGGCCTTCGGCGGTGGGCTTGTCGGCCAGGCCGTTGAGGAAGGCTTGGTTGTTCTTCTCCGGCAAGATCTTGAGGAACTCGGCGAACACCGACTCGCCGACGCGGCTGGGGATGTTGGTGCCGCGCGCAGCAACCTTGGCCTGAATGTCCGGCTGGGTGAGCGCGTCCACCAGCTTCCACGCTTCTTCTGGGTACTTCGTGTTCTTGTTCACGACGTAAGCGCCCCAGAACAGCCAGTTGCCCATGTGTCCGCTGGGGCCTTTGGGCAGCTCGACGACGTCCCAGTTGAACGTGACGGTGCTGATGCCTGGGGTGGCCCAGCGGCCGTTCTGGAACATCCCGACCTTGCCGGCGCGGAAGGGCGGCTCGCTGTCCTCGCCATAGGGGACAGCCAATCCGGCGTCGTAGAGTTCGCGCAGGAAGGCCAGGCCGGTCAGGGTTTCTTTGCTGTTCAGGTTGCATGCATTGCGCTCTGCGTTAAAGAAGCTGCCGCCGGCTGCGTTCATGAATGCGCCGAACGGCCCCCACCACGCATTCATGCCATAGCCCTTGATGTCGCCGCCCAAGGCGTTCACCTTCTCGGCGACCTGCTTGAAGGCGTCCCAGTCCCACTTCCCTGCCTTGGCCAGCTCGCGCGGGTCGGGCGCGCCGGCTTCGTTGATTAGATCAAGGTTGAGGTAGAGGACAAAGGTGGACACGTCGCGCGGCAGGCCCCAGAGCTTCTCTCCCGATTTGCCAGTTTCGGGGTTGTAGGTAAGGTGGAACATCGGTTCTGGGTAGTAGTTGGCGTCGCTGTAGCCTTCGGTCTTGGCCGCGTAGGGGCGCAGGTCGAGCAGCAGGCCGCGCTGGACGAAGTCGGCGATGTCGGTGCCGGGGATCCAGAACACGTCGGGCGCTGTGCCGGCGGCCAACTCGGTGCGCAGCACGTCTTGGTAGCTGGCCGTCTCGCTGCCGCCTGGCTCGTACACCAGCTTGATGCCGAGCTTCTTGGACACTTCGTCGCTGATGCTGGCATAGACATCGGCTTCTTCTTTGTTATCGGGCCGGGTGCGCCAGCGTAAGACGATCTCGGCTG
>JAGHYX010000047.1 GCA_017743375.1 Chloroflexota bacterium | reverse complement strand
CCATGCTGACGATTGTAATCGCGGCTGGATAGCCGACTACATTCACCAAGAAAGGGCGCAGGGCGCTCGCTCGCCATGTCGGTCTGTCGCACGAGGGGGCACATCAAGGTCTTCGGCAGTCCTACTTGGATGCATTCACCAGTAAGGGAAACCTTCTACAAAGCTATGCTGCCAGCGAAGGCAAACCTCTCGGAGGGAGCGACAGCAGTGCCGTTGCCCAATCCCGGGGCTCTGCCTCTCGCTGTGAAGCACTCACTCTGAAAGCTGTGGTATAGTTTGTGTCCGAAAGCAAAGCGCGAAAGAGGAGGCGTGGTGTAGAGGCCTAACACGCTGCCCTGTCAAGGCAGAGAACGCGGGTTCGAATCCCGTCGCTTCCGCAACAACCATGCCGCGTCTCTACGCGGCATTTTCTTTGTCCAGCGCGCTCCCCGAAGCCGATGAACCACGCACAGGTGCACCAAGGCTCAACGCTAAATATCGCGCGCACCGCCATCTCGTCAACGCTTCTCAATCTCATCAAAGCCTCGCCGCCGGTGCTGGCGCTTGCGCTCTTCCTCGCCTACGCGCTCCGGCAACTGCACCTGCCGGGCTTTTATTACGACGAGGCGCTAGACCTGGTGCCGATGTTGGTGCTTTTGCGGGGCGAGCAGCCAGAGCTGCTGCGCGGGATCGGCATTGGCCCGTATCCAATCATGTTGCTGGACTACATGGGCAGCCTGGGCGGTTACCTCACCTTGCCATTCTTGATCGCGTTTGGCCCGGGCTATGTGGCTGCGCGCGCCCAACCGATTTTCTTCTCATGTCTCACCCTCGCATTGGCTTGGTTGCTGGCGCGCAGGTGGTTCGGCGCGCCGATCGCCGCAGTGACGATCCTGCTCCTGGCGGTCAACCCCTCGTTCATCTGGTTTAGCCGGCAGGGCATCAGCGTCACCAGCGTGATGACGGTGTTCTCACTGGGGAGCTTGCTGCTACTCGATGTGGCGCAGGAGCGCCTGGCGCAGGGTCGCCCAGCGAAGGCTATCGCGATGGGTCTGGCTGCCGGCCTGCTGATAGGCTTGGGGCTATGGGCGAAGCTGCTCTTTCTGCGCTGGGTGATCGTCCTCGTCGTAATGGGTCTGATGCTCAATTGGCCGGCCTATCGCGCTCACGCAGGCTTCAAAGGTGTCTTGGCCGCAACCGCGCTCGGCAGCGCGCTTGGCGCGTTCCCGCTGATTTACTACAACGTCGCCGGCTGGCTGCGCGATGGACATCCCTGGACGATCACGCTGCTCATCAACTCGCTCACACAGCCGACGCAGCAATTCGGCGTGGACAACACTGCTTTCTTTGAGAACTTGCGAAAGGCGATAGACGATGTGCGCGTGTTCGTGGATGGCAGCTATTTCTGGTACAACGGCATCCCATTCAGCAACGTCTATGCTGTGCCGGCCTTGGTGGTGAGTGCAGTGCTGGGCAGCAGCCTGGCCATCCTGCGCGCCGGCGCGCTGCACAAAGCTCGGCGATTCTTCGCCCTCCTGGCAGGCATCGGCACGCTCACTGTGCTCGGCGCTTTCACCGTGTCCGGTCTGTGGTCCACCCATCAATTCATCATGCTCCCCTTGCCCCAGCTCATCATCGCCTGTGCGGCTGTTTGGCTGGCCGACTGGCTGGTGTCGTTCTTTCGTCTGCACAGGCCAGCACTGGGTGCCGTGCTTTCCGCTGGGTTGGCCGGCCTCTTGGTTGCATTACCGTTCAGCCGAGACCTGTGGGTGAACGAACAGCACCACGCGACGCTGGCACGCACCGGCGGCACTGGACGATTCTCGGATGCCATCTACAAGCTGGCAGATTGGCTGAAGAACAACCGGATTGAACAGCCCATCGCGCTGGATTGGGGAATCGAGAAGAACGTGCGTGTGTTGACGGCCGACCGTGTGCGGCCTGTGGAGATCTTTGGCTATTCGGCTGAGGCTGGCGAAGCGTTCCGCCAGCGCGTCCACGTCGCCCTGGCCAATCCGGAGCAACACTACATTGTGCTGTGGGAGCGTTTCGCGGTTTATAATCGCCGGGCGGAGTTCACCGAGATCGCTGAACAGATGGGCCGACAGGTCGTCGAGGTCTTCATCGCCCACGAGCAAAGCGGCCTACCTGTTTATGTTGTTCTACAAGCCAAGTAGATACGGCGAGAAACCAAACAGACTGGAGTGAACGCATGTCTAAACAAAACGGGAGCAGCAACGGAACGGTTTTCGGCAAAGTGATTGCCATTCGCGGTGGCGTGGTTGACGTGCAGTTTCCCCCAGAGAGCCTGCCCGAGATTTACGATGCCCTGGAGATCGACCGGCCAAACGGGCGGTTGGTGCTGGAGGTACAGCAACACATCGGCAACGATACCGTGCGCACCGTCGCCATGGACAGCACAGACGGGCTGCGACGCGGTGAGCTGGTGCGCGCCACAGGCGGCCCGATTCGCGTGCCGGTCGGCGCGGCCACGCTGGGGCGCATCTTTAACGTGCTGGGCGACCCGATTGACGGCAAGCCCGCTCCCCAGACCGATCTGCGCTATCCCATCCATCGCCCGCCGCCCTCGTTCGAGGAGCAGAAAGGCTCGGTGGAGATGTTGGAGACCGGCATCAAGGTGATTGACTTGATCGCTCCCTTCACCAAGGGCGGCAAGACCGGCATCTTCGGCGGGGCCGGCGTGGGCAAGACCGTCACCATCCAGGAGCTGATCAACTCCATCGCCAAGTTCCACAATGGCTACTCGGTATTCGCGGGGGTGGGCGAAAGAACCCGCGAAGGCACTCAGCTTTACAAAGAGATGCACGAGGCAGGAGTGATTGATTCGCTGGTGATGGTCTTCGGCCAGATGAACGAACCCTCCGGCGTGCGCCTGCGCGTGGCGCTTACCGGCCTGACAATGGCCGAATACTTCCGCGATGAGGGCCGCGACGTGCTGCTCTTCATTGACAACATCTTCCGCTTCGTGATGAGTGGGTCGGAGGTCTCGGCGTTGCTCGGGCGCATGCCCTCGGCCGTGGGCTATCAGCCAACCCTCGCCACCGAGATGGGCCAACTGCAAGAGCGGATTACCTCGACCAAGCGCGGCTCGATCACCTCTATGCAAGCCGTGTATGTGCCGGCTGACGATTACTCCGACCCCGCGCCAGTGGCCACCTTCGCCCACCTAGACGCGACGGTGACGCTGGAACGCTCGATCGCCGAGAAAGGCATCTATCCTGCCGTAGACCCGCTGGCGAGCACCAGTCGCATCCTCGATCCCAACATCGTCGGTCCGGAGCACTACCGCGTAGCGCGCGAGGTGCAGCGCGTCCTGCAGCGCTATAAGGACCTGCAAGACATCATCGCCATCCTCGGCGTGGACGAACTCAGCGAGGACGATAAGCTACTCGTCTCCCGCGCCCGCAAGATCGAGCGCTTCCTCAGCCAGCCGATGTTCGTCGCCAAAGCGTTCACCGGCCGCGAAGGGCGTTATGTGAAGATCGCCGACACCGTGGACGGCTTCGACCGCATCCTGAAGGGCGAGCTGGATGAGGTGCCGGAAAGCTTCTTCCTCATGAAGGGCAAGATAGACGAAGTGTGGGAAGAATACGAGAAAGCCCGCGCCGAACAAAAGTAGCGCCATGCCTCTACATCTTGAAATCGTAACCAGCGAGCGCACCGTCTTCAGCGGTGACGTGGACATGGTCACCATCCCGGGCAGCGGGGGCGTGATGGGGGTGTTGCCCCATCATGCTCCCGTGCTCTCCACCCTGCGGCCCGGCGAACTGCGGGTCAAGATCGGCGACGAGACGCACGAATTCGCCATTGGTGGGGGGTTCGTAGACATTCACGACAACCGCGTGATCATCTTGGCCGACAGCGCTGAGCGCGCTGAAGAGATTGACATCGCGCGTGCCGAGGCCGCTCGCGCGCGTGCCGCCGAGCTGCTGAAGAACCCACCATCGAATAAAGAAGACCTGTTTAAGCTGGAAGCTTCGCTGCGTCGGAACACGGTGCGGATCAACGTCGCCATGCGCCGGCGCGCCCAACGAGGCGATTCGAGCAGCTAACGCGCGGCTGAACCCACACCCACGTGAATCCTCTCGCTGCGCAACCTGGTGCTGGGTGTAGCGCGCTGATCTGCGCAAACAATGGGCATTCTGCGGGCTGAAATCGGCGTGGACCTGGGCACGGTAAACGTCCTGATCTACGTGCGCGGCAAGGGGATCGTGATCCAGGAGCCGTCGGTCGTCGCCATCCTCACCCGCGAAGAGCTGGTGGTGGAAGTGGGCGAGGAAGCCCGTCAAATGTATGGGCGCACGCCCGATGAAATCGAGGTTGCCCGGCCGCTGCGCGACGGCGTGATTGCCGATTACCAGGTGACGCAGAAAATGCTCCAGCATTTTCTGAACCGCGCGAAGGGGTTTAGCCTGCTTCCTCCGCGCGTGGTCATCGGCGTGCCCTATGGCGTCACCAACGTCGAGCGCCGCGCGGTGCGCGAAGCAGCGCTGGAGGCCGGGGCGGGCGAGGTGTTTTTGATTCGCGAACCGCTGGCAGCGGCATACGGCGCCGGCCTGCCCGTGGATACCGCCACCGGCAACATGGTGGTGGATATCGGCGGCGGCACCGCCGAGGCCGCCGTGGTCTCGATGAACGGCATCGTCGTCGCCAACTCGGTGCGCGTGGGCGGGCTGAAGCTCGACGCGGCGATCCAGAACTTCATCCGGCGCAAGTACAACCTCGCCATCGGCGAGCCAACCGCCGAGGAGATCAAAATCAACATCGGCAGCGCCCTGCCGCTCCCCAAGGACGAAGAGATGTATATGGAAGTCCAGGGGCGCGATCAGGTCACCGGCCTGCCGCGCACCATTGAGGTCTCCACGAATGAGATCGTCGAGGCGCTCCAAGAACCGCTGGCCCAGATCACCGCATGCGTGAAATCCGTCCTGGAGCGCACCCCGCCGGAACTGGCCTCAGATATCATTGACCGCGGCATGGCCATGACCGGCGGCACGGCGCTGCTGCGCAAGCTCGACGAGTTCCTCACCCGCGAGACCGGCGTGCCGGCCTACGTGGCCGACGCGCCAGTCGCTTGCGTGGCGTTGGGGACCGGACGAGCGCTCGAGAACATCGAGATCCTGAAGCGGACGGAGTTTGTCTGAAGTTGAGCGCGGGTTCGGTCGTCCAGTTGATCCTCGCATCTGCCTCCGCGCGCCGACGCGACCTGCTCAGCCGGCTGGGCGTCGACTTTCAGGTTTGTCCCGCGGACGTGGATGAATCACCCCGGCCTGGCGAGACGCCACTGGTCACCCAGATGCGCATTACCCGCGACAAAGCGCGCACAGCACAGTCCAGGCTATCCGCAACCAGCCCAACGCTGGCTATGCAGCCTATCGTCGCCTGCGATACGACAGTGTTGCTGGATGGTGAGATGCTGAATAAGCCAGCCGGCCCGGAGGATGCGCGCCGAATGCTGCGCTGTCTGCGCGGCCGTGCGCACCAGGTGCAATCCGTGATCGTCGTGCGGCATGGGACACATGAAACCCTCGAAGTAGTAAGCACGCAAGTGCTCATGCGCGATTACAGCGACGAGGAAATCGAAGCCTACATTGCCACCGGCGACCCGTTCGACAAAGCGGGGAGCTACGCCGTACAGCATCCCCTCTTCCGGCCTGTCGCTGAGCTGCGCGGATGTCCGCTTAACGTCGTGGGCCTCGCACTTTGCCGACTGCGGGCCTGCCTGCCACAGCTTCCCGACCCTTCGGCGGTCTGTCAGTCATTCAGCGGACGGCCATGCCCTGTCTATCCCGATGAGCGTCACGTGATCACCGAGATCAACCCAGCGTTCAACACCTAAATGTCGCGCGGGTCATCGGTCATCATCACCAAGCGCGGTTGAAAACGGGCGATGATTTCTACCAAGTCGCGCTGGGCAGCCATGATCTCATCAATCCGCTTATAGGCCTGCGGCGACTCGTCCAGCCCGCCGCCCAATAGCTTCACGCCACGCTCACGCAGATATGCGTCGCGCATCTTCTTGGTGATGTTTTTGAACGCTTCATTCCGGCTCATTTGCCGGCCAGCGCCATGGGAAGCGCTGTTGAGCGAGGCTGGATTGCCCTTGCCGCGCACCACATAGCCTACATCGCCCATCGTGCCCGGGATGACTCCCAGCTCGCCCTTTCCCGCTGGCGTCGCACCTTTGCGATGCACATACACGCGCCGGCCATCCGGCAGGACTTCCTCCCAGGCAAAGTTGTGGTGATTCTCCACGGTGGCCAGCACGTCCAGCCCTGCTGCTTTGGTGATTTGTTGATGGATGATGCGATGATTGGCCGAGGCAAAACGGCCGGCCAAGTTCATGGCGAGCCAGTATTCCTGTCCAGCCTCGCTGGACATGTCCAGCCAGGCCAGGTGCGCAAGTTCTTTATCCAGCTCAGGATGCAGGCTGCGCGCCAGCTTGCTGTAATAGTCCGCGATCTGGTATCCCACGCCGCGGCTGCCGCTGTGGGAGAGCAGGGCGAGATACCTGCCGGGCTGCAGGCCGAGTTTGGCATCGTAGGTGAGCACGTCCAGCTCCCCGAACTCAACAAAATGATTGCCGCTGCCGGATGTGCCGAGCTGGGGGATGCCTTTTGTCTCCCTCAATTGCTTTAGAAGCGGCGTGGCCCACCAATCGGGGTCGTCGAGGATCGGATCTTCGCGCGGCGGCTTCCATTCCGCGCCGGCGCCAAAGCGGGTTTGTTCGCGCAACACCTTCTCGAACCGGCCCTGCTGTTGGCTCAATAGTTCAGGCGGGTCAGCGAAGACGCTCAGCCGCATACGGCAAGCAATATCCACGCCGACCGCGTAGGGGATCACAGCACCCTCAGTGGCCAGTACGCCGCCGATCGGCAAGCCGTAGCCCACGTGGGCATCGGGCATGAGCGCACCGGCCACACTCACCGGCAAACGCATGGCGTTATCCATCTGAGCGCGCGAGGCCGCATCAATATGCTCCGCGCCGAACACAGCGTATGGGAGCGGCTCACGCCGAACTTCGCTCGATTGCTTCATTTGAACGCGCTACTTGAGGATGTAATACGTGCCCTTCTTCTCACCGATGCGCATCAAGACGCCTTTCTCAACCAAGTCGGCAAGGTCCATGCGCAGGGTTTCGGGCGTCACGTTCGGGCACAGCACTTGAAAGTCGCGATTGGTGATGCGTCCGTGCTCGCGCACATATTGCAGAGCGCGAGCCTGTCGTTCGTTCACGGTCAAGCCGGCGGGCAGCACGCCGGCCTCTGGCGCGAAGAGCGTGATGTTCTGGGTCACGCGGCGCTCGCGCACGTTTGAGAGGATCACCGTGAAGCTATAGGACGTGGCGTTGAACTTGGGGGCTGGATGTCCGGCAGCGACCATCTCTTCGATCATCCGGTCTATGCCCAGGCCCAGCTCTTCAATGTATCCCCATTGGAAGAGGCCCTGGACGATGCGCGGGTTGCGCGAGAAGTGCTCCTCGATGATGTTGTCCAAGGTGATATAACCGGCCAACCCACCGGGCGAGATCACCTCCAGCCGGTCGGCATACTTGCGCACTTCGACCCGCCGGCCGCGCAAGCGATAGTCGCGATGGCACACCGCGTTCACCAGTGCCTCGCGCACGGCGAACTCCGGATACTCCAACACTTCCTGGCGCTCCAGGCCCCTGACGATCGCCCCCACGCGCATCTCTTCCAGGATCACTTGCCAAGTGCGCTCGATCACGCGTGCCAACGGCCCGTTGATCTCCTCGCGCCTGCCGTAACCGGCGCGCCCCTCTTCCGAGCGCGGCTCAACCCCGGGAAACTTGACGAAGACGACACCGCTCTGAGGGAGGAACGCCTGCGGGTTTTTGCCGAACAGCAAGATGCCTGCGACGGTGGGCTGGCCGCGCATATCCAGCGCGCCGATCTCCTGAAGCAGGGTAGCCGCGCCGGCTGCGGTGCGCTCGGCGAGATCGATCTTGCGGCGGGTGCGCGCCTCGCGTTTGGCAATGTATTCGGCGACCACGTCGTCGTCGAAGTCTTGCAACGTCGCTGCCGGAACAGTCTCGGCTTCGTAGTCGCCCAGCGATTTGCTTTGGGTGAGGTGACGGATTTCTTCGCCGGTCAAGACGCGGTTCTCGCCGGCAGCGCGCACCAGGACGCGACCATCCTTGGTTGAGTGCAGGTCTATGCTGCGCGGCACGCGCACGACGAGATGCGGCGCATGGCTGTCGCCGGAGCTCTCTATGGTTGCCATCACAGGCGGCGAGGTCAGGCTGGCAGCCTGTCGCAGCGCGGCCTCGATATCCTCCGGCGCAATATCAATCGTTGGCCGGCCGCGATCATCGTAGCCCAGCACAATCGTGCCGCCGTCGGTGTTGGCAAACGCCACCATCACCTCGGCCAGCGCCTGCGGGTCGAGGGTCGGCAGGAAGGCCAAAACGTGAGAAGAGGCGCGAGTCCGCTGCGTCATCGGCGCGCTTCTTTCGAATTATCTCACCAAGCTGCGCCCCTAGCTTGACAGATGCGCCTCCGGATGATCTCCGTATGACGGGCTGACGTGGCCAGCGGCAGCCGCGTGCTCATCAGTCCACCTGCGTCAAGCGCGCCACGCTGGCCACGACATCTCCCTCGCGCAGCGTGATCAGACGCGATCCGCGCGTGGCACGGCCGGTCTTGGGGATATCGCTCACCCGCTGGCGCAGCACCACGCCATTCGCGCTGATGATCGTGACTTGGTCTTCTGGCTGCACCACCCGTGCTGCGACCAGCTCGCCGGTCACCTCCAGCGCGCCGCTCATGGTGCGCATGCCGCTGCCGCCGCGGCCCTTGGCGCTGTATTCGTCTAGCGATGTGCACTTTCCATAGCCGTTGGCGGTCACGGTGAGCAAAAAGCCGCCCGGTTCAACGACCTCCATGCCGGCGATGTAATCCCCTGCTTTCTTAAAGCGCATGGCGCGCACGCCGCTGGCAGTGCGCCCCATGCGGCGCACCAGCGTCTCGCTAAAGCGCAACGCCTGTCCCTGTGCGGTCACCAGCAGCAGCTCTCCGTTGCCCGGCGTCAGGCGCACATAGCTCAGCTCGTCGTCGTCCGCGAGGGTCATGCAGATCAAACCATTGCTGCGGATGTTGGCGAATGCGCCTAAATCAACCCGTTTAATCTTGCCCATGCGGGTGCACATAGCGACGGTGGGGGTGCTGTCTCCGCTGTGGGCCGGCTCGCCCTCCATCGCCTCATCCAGCGCCTGTGTCATTTCGTCACTGCCATCCGGCGCGGCCGCATCGCCCGCATCTTCTTCACTACCGTTGTTGACGGGCTGGCTGTTTCTTGCTTGTTCAATCAGCGACTTTGGGATGGGCAGGGCAGCCGTCACCTTCTCGCGCTCGCCGATGCTGATCAGGTTGGCCAGGTAAGTGCCTTTGGCCGCGCGATCAGCCTCTGGGATTTGATGCGCTTTCAGCGCATAGGCTTTGCCTCGGTTGGTGAAGAACAGCACCGTATCATGCGTGCGCGCGCTGAAGAGGAAGATCACCTCGTCTTCTTCCTTGGTGGTCATGCCACTCACGCCACGCCCGCCGCGGCTTTGCGCGCGGTATGCCTCTACAGGGGTGCGCTTGATATAGCCTTGCTCGGTGATGGAGATGAGCACGCTTTTATCCGGGATGAGCTCTTCGTCGTCGAAATCCTCGCGCGCGTCGGCCACGATGCGCGTGCGGCGTGCGTCGCCGTACTTCTCCGCCAGCTTCAGCACGTCTTCCTTGATCAGGGCCAGCACCTTGGCCGGGTTGGCCAGCAGGTCTTCCAGATAGGCGATGGTGCGCAGGCATTCCTGATATTCATCCTCGATCTTCTGGCGCTCCAGCGCGGCCAGCCGGCGCAGTTGCATATCCAGGATCGCTTGGGCCTGAAGCTCGGTGAGCGAGAGGCGCGCGATCAGCTCTGCCTTGGCCGTCTCCGCGTCCGGCGCATTGCGAATGATGGCGATCACCTGGTCGAGGAAATTGAGCGCGATGCGCAATCCTTCCAGGATATGTGCGCGCGCTTTGGTCTTGGCCAGGTCGAATTCGCTGCGCCGGCGGATGACTTCGCGGCGGTGTTCAATAAAGATAATCAGGGCGCGCTTAAAGCTAAGCAAGCGGGGTTGTAGCCGGCCTGCTTCATCGCTCACCAAGGCCAGCATTTGCACGCCAAAGGTGCTCTGCAGGGCCGTGTACTTGTATAACCGGTTGAGCACGCGCGAGGGCTGTGCGCCACGGCGCAGCTCAATCACCACACGAATGCCGCGCCGGTCGCTCTCATCGCGGATGTCGCTGATCTCCTCAAGGCGGCCTTCACGCACCAGGTCGGCGATCCGTTCGATCAGCATCGCCTTGTTCACCTGGTAGGGCAATTCGGTGATCACGATCTGATGCCGGCCGCCGCGTATCTCTTCGATGGTCGCTACGCCGCGCATCACCAACCGTCCGTGACCGGTGGCGTAAGCCGTTGCGATGCCCTCGCGGCCAACGATCAGCCCGCCAGTGGGGAAGTCCGGCCCAGGCACAATCGCTGTCAAGTGCTCTACAGTAATCTCGTCCAAGCGTTCCCAGTGATCCACCAGGAAGGCGACGGCCTGGCAAAGCTCGACCAGATTGTGCGGCGGGATGTTCGTCGCCATACCCACCGCGATGCCGGACGAGCCATTCAGCAACAGATTGGGCAGCGCCGAAGGCAACACGCGCGGCTCTTGCAGCGTGCCATCAAAATTGTCTGTCCAATCAACGGTGTCCTTGTCCAGGTCAGCCAGCAGCTCCTCAGCGATCCGCGAGAGGCGCGCTTCTGTGTAGCGCATCGCCGCCGGCGGGTCGCCGTCCACACTGCCGAAGTTGCCCTGGCCGTCTATCAGCGGATAGCGAATAGAGAAATCCTGCGCCATGCGCGCCAGCGCCTCGTAGACGCTGCTATCGCCATGGGGATGGTATTTGCCCAGTACATCGCCCACCACGCGCGCGCTCTTGCGATAAGGAGCGGTGGACCGTGCGCCGGTGTCATACATGACATAAAGGATGCGGCGCTGAACTGGCTTTAGGCCATCGCGGGCGTCGGGCAGCGCGCGCGAGACGATCACGCTCATCGCGTAATCGAGATACGCGCTACGCATCTCGCGGTCAATGTCTGTATCTCGTATGCGACCGATAGGTGAGGCGGGGGGTTGGGCTGAGCCGGCATCCGGCTCCGTCACCGGCGCGAGGCCGTCGTTTGTCTCTTCAGGGGGTGTCATAGACTGCTTGTCGGGCTATCGAACATCCGTGGGCAATTGCTGTTGTCTGCTCAAAGATGGGTATCCGGTAGCACATTCCCTCCATCTAGAGGGATGTGTTCAGATTTTACTTTACTGCGGCATAGGCGGATGCATGGGCGCGCCTACGGCTGGGGGCAGAGCCTTGGGGCAAGCGACAGCACTGCTGTCGCCCATCCGGGTTTCTCCCCCTCGATGAACGCACCCTTGCGCCCCCAACATCTGCCGGCGTATAATCCTCGGCGTTGCCTCTTCGGTTAATCAATTCGTCAACACATAACCCTCGCTTCTTAACCAATACAACATACAGAGGGCGGAGCAAACATGAACCAGCTAAGCGCGCTCAAGGACGACGATGAAGTGATGATTGCCTACGGCAAGGGCAAGCGCATGCCACTTGCGCTCTACAAGGTGCGCCATTCGCTGGCCCATGTGATGGCGCAGGCAGTCACCGAACTCTTCCCCCAAGCCAAGCCCACGATTGGGCCGCCCATAGAAAGCGGCTTTTACTACGACTTCTATACCCCAACGCCGTTCACCCCACAAGATCTGGAGCGCATCGAGGCGCGCATGCGCGAAATCGTCAATAAGCACGTGGATTTTGTCCGCCGCGAGGTGAGCGAAGCCGAAGCCCGCGAACTCTTCAAAGACAATCCCTTTAAGCTGGAGTTAATTGATGGCCTGGTGCGCGGCGCAGCCGATGAGATGGGCGAGCAGACCTCAGCAGCGGGTGACGGCGCTGCGAGCGTGCTCACAGTGTATACCCAGGACACCTTCACTGACCTCTGCCGTGGGCCACACGTCAACAACACGCGCGAGATCCATCCCGATGCGTTCAAGCTGGTTCAAAGCAGCAGCGCATATTGGCGCGGCGACGAGAAGAACCCCGTGCTTCAGCGCATCTATGGCCTCGCCTTCCACACCCCCGAGGAACTTCAGCATCACCTCAAGATGCAAGAAGAAGCGCGCAAGCGCGACCATCGCAAGCTGGGTGCTGAACTGGAGATCTTTATGTTCGATGATGAGGTTGGCCCAGGGCTGCCCATCTGGCTGCCGAACGGCGGTGTGTTGATCGAGCAATTGGAAGCGCTGGCCAAAAAGATGGAAGAGGATGCCGGCTATCTGCGCGTGCGCACCCCTCATGTCACCAAAGAAGCCCTCTTCGTGCGCAGCGGCCACCTGCCATACTATGCCGAGAGCATGTTCCCCCCCATGACGCTAGACGACGGCGAGCGCTACTACATCAAGCCGATGAACTGCCCCTTTCACCATAAGATTTACGCCTCCAAGCCGCGCAGCTATCGAGACCTTCCTCTGCGGCTGGCCGAGTATGGCACCTGCTATCGCTTTGAGCAGAGCGGCGAGCTATTCGGGCTGATGCGCGTGCGCTCGATGCAAATGAACGACGCGCACATCTACTGCACCGAGGAACAGTTTGAAGCCGAGTTCCTCGGCGTGGTCAACCTTTATCTGAAGTACTTTGAGATCTTCGGCATTGAGAAGTACGTCATGCGCCTGAGCTTGCACGCCGATGCTGGGCTGGGCAAGAAATACGTGGACAACAGGCCGCTCTGGCTGAAGACCGAGGAGATGGTGCGGCGCGCCATGCGGCAGGGCAACGTGCCCTTCTACGAAGCGGAAGATGAGGCCGCGTTCTACGGGCCGAAGATCGACGTCCAGATTTATAGCGCGATCGGCAGGGAGTTCACACTAGCGACGAATCAGGTGGACTTTGCCGTGCCGGCGCGCTTTAACCTCACCTATGTTGACCGTGACGGCCAAGAGAAGACCCCGCTCTGCATCCACCGCGCCCCGCTGGGCACCCACGAACGATTTATTGGCTTCTTGATCGAACATTTTGCCGGCGCCTTTCCGCCTTGGCTCGCGCCGGTTCAAGCGGTGCTCATCCCCATCGCCGATCGCCACGTGGAGTATTGTCAGCGCGTCGCGCGTCAACTGCGTGCCGAAGGCATGCGCGTCCTGGTGGACGATGGGCCAGAGCGGATGCAAAACAAGATTCGCAAAGCGCAGCTCTCGAAGATCCCCTATATGCTCGTCGTTGGGGATAAGGAGGTACAGTCGGAAGCTGTATCCGTGCGGTTGCGCAGCGGCGAAGACCTCAAAAGTCAACCAGTTGGCGAATTTGCCGCGCGCGTCAAGGCGCTGGTTGCGCGCTATGCCCTTGCGCTCTGGGAGTGACCTAGGTCAACCGCCCAAGGGGAGATGAGAGCCGGTAGTCTGCCCTGAGCGGACGAGGGGGAGTGATGTCCCTGCTGAGCGCCGGAGCATCTCCAGCCGATCCAGCTCAGCCATCAGCCGCGCTTGGCGCGTCTTGAATGCCTCTGCTTGTATCCCCTCCGCCCAGGTCAGGTCGTAGTAGATGTTCGTTAACTCTTTCTTGAGGTAAGCGATCGTCTCGTCAAGCAGCTGCCTGTTCATGGTCGTTTACACACATCGGCCGTCTGGTACGCGTGAGTATATTGACCAGCATGAAGCAAGAGTAATGAACAGGTTAACATACCAATAAATAGTTCTCCCGCCAATGCTTCTCAGAACCTTAAAGAACGCTTAAACATCGTTCTCTATAACTGCATAAACCATGGCAAGCACTCCGCGCACACGCTCAGCGCTCGACCAAGACATCGAGGCCATCCGCGACGACATCCTTCGCATGGGGAGTTTCGTCAGCGAACAGATCGCCACCGCCGTGCGCTCGCTCAAGACACGCGATACCGGCCTCGCTCACCAGGTGAACTCGGCCGATCAGCAGGTGAACGAAATGCGCTACAAAGTTGAGCGGGCGAGCGTGCGCACCATTGCAACGCAGCAGCCGACCGCGAAGGACCTGCGCATCATCATCGCCTCGATGCACATCGCCAGCGAACTGGAGCGCATCGCCGACCACGCCGCAGGCATCGCATCCATCACCATCCGCATTGGGGACGAGCCGCTGGTGAAGCCGCTGATCGACATTCCACGCATGCAAGAGGTGGCGTGTGAGATGCTCCATGGCGCGCTCGACGCATTTGTCAAAAAAGACGCCGAAGCAGCCAAACTGATCGCCCAGCGCGATGAGGAGGTGGATGAGCTATACAACCAGGTTCTGCGCGAGCTTCTGGCTTATATGATGCAAGATGCGCGTGTCATCCCCCAATCCACCTATCTTGTTTGGACTGCTCACAACCTGGAGCGCATCGCCGACCGCGTGACCAACATCTGCGAGCGCGTGATCTTCATCGCCACAGCCGAGCTAGGGGACTACAAGCCAGAGAAAGAGTAGCGCATGGACTATGGCCAAAGTTCTCATTGTCGAGGACGAGAGCGTTCTGCTGGATCTGTTGACCCGCCACTTGGAGAGCGAGGGATATACGGTCGTCACCGCCTCGCGTGGAGATGACGGTCTGGAAGTCGCCAGGCGAGAGATGCCCGACATTTGCGTGTTGGATGTCATGCTGCCTGGCTTGGACGGCTTGTCCTTGTGCCGCATCCTGCGCCGCGAATCAGACATGCCGATCATCCTGCTGACGGCCCGCGCAGGTGAGGTGGACCGGGTGATCGGCCTGGACAACGGAGCCGATGACTACGTGGTCAAGCCGTTCAGCTTGCCTGAATTGACCGCCCGCATCCGCGCAGCCTTGCGGCGCACATCCAAGCGCTCGGATAATCAACTCCAAGTTGGGGATATTCGCCTTGACATCGCGGCGCGCCGGGCCTATCGCGGAGACAAAGAACTCAAGTTGAGCCACAAGGAATTCGAGCTGCTGGCGACGCTCATGCGCAACAAAGGGGCCGTGCTCTCCCGCGAATATCTCATCAGCCAGGTGTGGGGCTACGACTTCGACGGCGACATGCGCACAGTAGATGTCCACGTGCGCTGGCTGCGAGAGAAAATCGAGGAAGACCCTTCCAATCCTCGTCACCTACAGACCGTGCGCGGGGTGGGCTACCGGATTGACTGAGCTGCTCATCGCCCGAATAACATCAGGCGTTGGCCGTTCATGGTGGCTGCTGCATCGGAGCACAAATACAACATCGCAGCGGCAATGTCCTCCGCAGGGGTGAACTGGGCGTAGTCTGCGCCTGGTCGCTCAGCGCGCATCTGCGGCGTCAGGATAGCGTTGACGACGATGATATTCGCCGTTGCACCGCTGCCTTTGAACTCATCGGCAAGGGCAAGCGTCAATGCCTCGGCTGCTGCTTTGCAGGCGCCATACGCAGCATTTACATGCGCTGGCCGCTGCGCTTGCGGTGAGGACACTAAGATAAACCGCCCGCGATGCGCCTTGAGCGGCTCGACGAAGGCGCGCATGACGTTCCACGCCGTCTCGAGCAACAGCCCTTTCAACAGCGCCCAATCCGCCTCGGGGAACTGCGCGATCGGCTGTCCGCCACGATACCCGCCGACCAAATGAATCACCGCATCTACGCGCCCGAAGCGCTGCACCACCTCACGCGCCCATGCTAGGGTTTGCGCCGCATCTAGAAGGTCTACGACGGCGATGTTGTGGCCCTCTGCATTGCCAAGCTGTGCTGAGACGGCCTCTAACCTAGACTGGTTCGCATCGGCCAGCGCCAATCGCGCGCCGGTTTGTGCGAACGCCTGGGCAACGGTTGGGCCTAGGCCCCCCGCAGCGCCGGCTATCACCACTACTCTAGACGAATCATTCATCGTTTCATTGAAGATTATAGGCCTTCCAGCGCGTATTTTGCGCTGGTCGAGGAGCTGTGGTAGAACGTGTGTTATGAGAAAGCTTGCTTATCTGGCCATCGCGTGCGCTACGGTCATCACCGCCTGCGGCGCAGACGCTCCGCAGCCACCATCGCAGCCCACCGCCGAGCCACAGCCGTCAGTCACCCCAACGCCTCGCCCCAACTTGCCGAACTGGAAGGAAGAGATGCCCTTGCCCTTCCCCTTCCCAGAAGGTGCTTTCGCGCCAGTTGACGCCTTCGTACAAGCCCAGCGGCTTGGCCGTGGCGTCAACTTCGGCAACATGCTGGAAGCGCCAAAAGAGGGCGAATGGGGATTGGTGGTTCGAGAGGAATACTTCCCGCTCGTGCGCCAGGCCGGTTTTGATACCGTCCGCGTGCCGATCCGCTGGTCTGCCCATGCCTTGCGCCAGCCGCCATATACCATCGCGCCGGAGTTCTTTCAACGCATCGATTGGGTCATCGAGAACGCGCTGCAGAACGACCTGAACGTGGTGATCAACATGCACCATTATGAGGAGTTGTTCAAAGACCTGGAGGGCGAACGCGAGCGATTCTTGGTGCTCTGGGATCAAATTGCCACGCGCTATAGAAATCTGCCGCCGGAGGTGCTCTTCGAGCCACTCAACGAACCACACGGCGCGCTGGACAATGAATCCTGGGAGGAGTTGTTCAGGCAGGTGCTGGCCGTCATCCGTCGCACCAACCCGCACCGCAATGTGATCTTCACCGGCGCCGACATGGGAACGCTCAACGGCCTGCTACAAGCCAAGCGTCCAAACGACGACCCACACTTGATCGCCACTTTCCACTACTACCTTCCGTTTGCATTCACCCACCAGGGCGCGGAATGGGTGGAAGGCAGCAGCGCCTGGCTAGGCACCACCTGGAGGGGCAACGGCACGCAGCGCGCCAACGTGGACTATGACATGGACCGCGCCGTACGCTGGGGGAAGCAAAATAATATGCCGGTCTGGATGGGTGAGTTCGGCGCTTATAGCAAAGCCGACCTCGATTCGCGCGTGGCCTGGACCAACTACGTCGCGCGCGCTGCCGAAGCGCGCGGCCTCACATGGGCCTACTGGGAG
Source organism: Chloroflexota bacterium (assembly GCA_017743375.1). GTDB lineage: Bacteria > Chloroflexota > Anaerolineae > J036 > Brachytrichaceae > JAAFGM01. Next base: position 1,615 of record JAGHYX010000047.1, on the reverse strand, counting down.
TTCGGCAGCGGTTTCGGCGTATACGACCCGATCAGCTTGCAGTGGAATGAGCCGATATTAAACGTCCTCATCCAAAAACAGGAAGCGACCGGCAGGTAAAACCAGGGTAGCTCATGCTTCGTGCGAGCTGGTCGTTTCGGAGGATGCGCTGCCGTCCTCAGCCGCTAGGGGACGAGCCGAGAGCGGCCTCCCACCGACTCGGTATGGGTAGGCGACTTTGCGCGGCTGTTTGGGTGGAGTAGGCGCGGCAACGTTGCTGCGCTTGAAGCGCTCAAACAGCCCGCGCCTTGTTTGTTCGGGGGCAGTGTTTACCGTGCTCTGGGCGCTCGCCACAGGCGCATCTTGCGCAGCGGCTGGCTCCGCTGTGGGCATCGCAGCCGGCTCTGGCGTAGCGACTACCTCGGAAAGGACGCTGGCCGGCTCAGCCGACGTGCGCACCGTGCGCGCCGCAGGATTGGGGGCGACCCGCAGCGGCCACAGCGCGACCCTGCTGACGCTGTAGGCAAACAACGCGATGGCGAATATCCCGAGGACCTGCGCGAGCAACTGATCGGTGGGCAGCTCGGCGCGCGACAAAAGGCCGACGACGCCGTAGCTGCCGTTTGCGAAGACGCCGGTGCAGACCAGGCCAATGGCGGATGGGGCGAGCACCGAGGTGACGATGGCGGCTTCGTCGTTCCAGCCCCACCGCTCATGAACCACGTAGTAGCCTATCGTGGCCAGCAGGCCACAGACCATGCCCAAGCCGACGACCACCGGCAAAGGCAGCAGCGCGCCCGCGCTGGAGGTGACGAAGACGCTCGCCAGCGCCGCCCGTCCGGCGCTCAGCACATCGGCGTGTCGCGTGGTGAACGTGGTGTATAGGCCCGCGGTTAGGATCGCGGCACTCACCGCCACCGCGCCGCTGACAAATTGGCCGCTGCTGAGCGCAGGTGTGTCATAGCCACCGAGCGCAGCCGCGCCGGCCATCGAGAGCAACACGCCGGCCACTGCGCGAACCGGAAACTGCGTCGCCGGCAACTGGGGCATGTCCGGCGTCGGCTCGCGCGGCGACGCAAGGCGCGCCCAGATCAAGCTGGCCATGCCGGTTGCCAAGCCGATCGTGGATAAACGCCCCACATCCACCCATCCGCGCCCCAAGTCGGCGTTCTCGCCCAGCCTCGCCAGCCAGCCATCTGTCCATCCCCAGCACGCGATCACCGGCAAGATCAGCCCGCATACGAGGAGCGCGAAGAGCGCGACCGCCGCCAAGCGCACATGGGATGGCACAGCGCCGGCCGCCAGCAGCGCGCCGGCAGCGACAAGTGGCCAAAGACGCACCAGCAGGCCGATGCTCTCGGGGTCGGTCGCGTCTTGGAGGAAGAACCCATGCAAGCCGAGGAACACCCACCGCGCGCCGTCGCTCTCCAAGCTGAGCGCCTGCCAACGGCTGCCGAAGGCGAACGCAAATCCCCACGCCACCAAGGTCAACGTCCCGATGGCCAGCGCGATCAGCGCAGCAGCGGCTAGGCGGTGGTGATGCTGTGACGGCACACCAGCGGCGATGAGCAACCACAGGCCAGCCGGCAGCAACAAGCCCCCTATCGCGTTTGCATCCACGAGCGATTAAGTATAA
>JAGHYX010000046.1 GCA_017743375.1 Chloroflexota bacterium | reverse complement strand
GCTTTCTCGACCGTGATGGACAATATCGCCGCTATGGCATCACGTGGTTGCCGCCGTGGGGCTACCGGAACATCAGCGTTGTCGCCCATGAAATGGGGCACGCTTTCGGGCTACCCCACTCCTCAGGACCATACAACACGCCCTACGATAGCCAATGGGATGTTATGAGCGATACCTGGCGGACCTGCAATCGTTCAGGCGGAAGGGATAACACGTTCGGCTGTCTGGGCCAGCATACGATTGCGTTTCACAAAAACATGCTGGGCTGGATCACGCCGACGCTGATTTACACAGTGACCCCCTTTAGCCAAGCAGTGATCACGCTGACCAACATCGCTGCGCCGGTGCCAGGTCGCTATCTGATGGTTCGCCTGCCCCAGGGCAGCCCCAACCGCTTTAAGACGATAGAGGCTCGGCGCAGAATTGGTTACGATACCCCCTTACCGGGCGATGCAGTGATCATTCATGATGTGGACACCACGCGGAGGGACCGCCTGGCCCAAGTGGTGGATATTGATAACAACGGCGATCCCAATGATGCCGGCGCGATGTGGACTGTAGGTGAGTCCTTCACGGATGTAGCTAATGGCGTTGTGATCAGGGTCGCTGCACAGACGACGGATGGCTTTGTGCTCAACATCGCGCCGATGACGAATCTCAGGCGCGTGTTTCTGCCGGTTGTACGCTTTCCTCAGGCGGATGCTTACGAGCCAGATAATGATTATTCCCAAGCGAAGGTAATTGCTTCTGGCCAGTCGCAAGAACGCAGCATCATCCCCGTCGGTGACGTTGACTGGGTGCGATTCACACTTAGCAGCCGGTCTGCAATCATCTTAGAGACCTCAGGTCCCAACCCTGGTCCAGACAATGACACTGTCCTAAGGCTCTACGACGCTAGCATTAATCTGATTGATTTTAATGATGACATAGACTGGCCTAGGAACGCTTACTCGCGCATCCAGCGAACGTGCAGCAATGCTCTGGACGCTGGGACATACTATGCTAGGGTTAGCGAATATTATGGAAACCGCGCAATCCAGCTTTACTACCTCACGTTAACGGTCAGTCCATGTCCGTAAACTGCGTGAACTGATCGATGCTGCATGCGCGTCAAAATCTGCGGGCTAACTAACCTGGAGGATGCGCTGCTCGCGCTGGAGGCCGGCGCGGACTTGCTGGGCTTCGTGCTCTACCCCAAAAGCCCGCGCGGGGTGAGCTTGGGCGTCGTCGCTGAGATCGCCAGCGCGCTGCGCAGCGCGCCGGCCTTCCAGCAGCGCCGGCCCGCCCTGGTGGGCGTGTTCGTCAACGAGCCGCCTGCCGCCGTCCGGCGCGCGCTGGACGAGGCCGGCCTGGACCTGGCCCAGTTGAGCGGCCACGAGCCGCCGGACGACCTGCGCGCGCTGGGCGGGCGCGCCTACAAAGCCATCCGTGGTGAAGCGGATATCCTGCCGCCGGCGGGCGCGCCGCCGGCCCACCCGTACTGCCCCGACTTCCTTCTGGACGCCGCGCATCCGACGCTCTACGGCGGCAGCGGCCAACTGGCCGACCTGGCGCTGGCGGCCAGGCTGGCGGCGCGCCATCGGCTGCTGCTGGCCGGCGGCCTGAGGCCAGACAACGTCGCCGCCACCATCCGCGCTGTGCGGCCGTGGGGGGTGGACGCGGCCAGCGGGGTGGAGGCCGCGCCGGGCAAAAAGGACCCGGCCAAGGTGCGCGCCTTTGTCCAAGCGGCCAAAGCTGCCCTAGGGGTATAACCCGCGCGTGCGGGTCGCCTCGGCCACCCGGCCGATCCCCAACACCAGCGCCGCCGTGCGCAAGTCCAGGTCCATGCGGATGGCCAGCTCATACACGTCGTGGAAGCTGCGGATCAGGATGCGCTCCAAGCGGTGGTTGACGTCGTCCTCCTCCCAGAAGAGCTGTTGGAGGCTCTGCACCCACTCAAAGTAGCTGACGATCACCCCGCCGGCGTTGCACAGGATGTCGGGGATCACCAGCACGTTGTTGGCCATCAGGATCTCGTCCGCTTCCGGGGTGGTTGGGCCGTTGGCGCCCTCGGCGATCACGCGGGCGCGGATGTGCGCTGCGTTGGCCGCGGTGATCTGGTTCTCGCGCGCCGCCGGCACGAGCACATCGCAGGGCAGCGTCAGCAGCTCGGCGTTGGTGATCCGCTCGCCGCCGTCGAACTCACAGACGCTCTGATGGGTCTGCATGAAGCGGCGCAGGCGTGGGATGTCCAGGCCGTTCGGGTTATACAGGCCGCCGGCCACGTCGCTGACCGCGATCACTTTGCAGCCCATCTCGTGAGCGGTCTGGGCAGTGATCGCGCCGACGTTGCCGAAGCCCTGCACGACCACGCGGATGCCCTCGAAGCGCCAGCCGAATGTTCGATAGGCTTCGCGGACGACGAACATGATGCCGCGGCCGGTGGCCTCGAAGCGGCCGGCCGACCCGCCGATGTTCACCGGCTTGCCGGTGACGATGGCCGGCACGGAATAGCCGCGGTGCATCGAGTAGGTGTCCATCATCCAGGCCATGATCTGCGGATTCGTGCCCATGTCCGGCGCAGGGATGTCCCCCTCTGGGCTGATGAACGGCGTGATCTCGGTGGTGTAGCGGCGGGTCAGGCCCTCCAGCTCGCGGGGTGAGAGTTCCTTGGGGTTGCAGACCACCCCGCCCTTTGCGCCCCCGTAGGGGATATTGACCACCGCGCATTTCCAGGTCATCCACATCGCCAGCGCGCGCACCTCGTCTAAATCCACGTGGGGCGAGTAGCGGATGCCGCCCTTGGTCGGGCCGCGCGCGGTGTTGTGGTGCACGCGGTAGCCGGTGAAGCGCCGCACCTCGCCGTTGTCCATCTTCACCGGGAAGTTCACGGTGAGTTCGCGCTTGCAGGAGCGCAGCATGCTGGCCATGCCGGGGTCTAGGTTGAGGATCTGGGCGGCGCGGTCGAACTGGGCCAGCGCAGTGGCGTAAGCGCTCTCCTGCTTAGGAGGCGGTTGTTGAGGCGCGCCGTTGCTCGCGGGGACGGCAGATGGTGCATGGGGCAGGTCAGCGATCGTCATGGATCTTCACCCTCTACATGCTCTGGCCTGATCGGCCAAGGCTTGTTAAGATTCTATTACGCCATGTCCATTTACGAAACTGCCACACCAACGAGCCAGGCCGAGCTGCACATGGATGTGCGGGGCCATCGCATCCGCCTGAACCCTCGGGATCCGCACTTTTACAACAACCCCTACCCTTACTACGACGCCCTGCGCACGCTGCCGCAACCGTTCTACTGGGAAGACTTCGACCTGTGGTGCTTCGCGCGCTGGGACGACGTGAACGCCCTGCTGCGCGACCGGCGCTTTGGCCGGCAGATCACCCACCTGCGCACGCGCGAGGAGCTGGGCTGGCCGCCGATCCCCGATGAGCTGAAGCCCTTCTACGACGTGGACAACGCCACGATGATCCAGATGGAGCCGCCCGATCACACCCGCTTGCGCGGGCTGGTGCAAAAGGCCTTCATGGCCCGCCAGATCGAGCGCCTGCGCCCGCAGATCCAGGCGCTGTGCGATCAGCTCATAGACGAGATGCTGGCCCGCGGCAGGGTGGACCTGCTGCCGGCTTACGCCACGCCGGTGCCGGTGGTCACCATCGCCCGCATGTTGGGCGTGCCGGTTGAGATGAGCGACCACCTGCTGCGCTGGTCGCACGCAATGGTGGCCATGTATGAGCTGGGCCGCACGCGCGAGCAGGAGCGCCAGGCAGTCCAAGCCACGCAGGAGTTCTATGCTTATCTCAAAGACCTGGTGAACGAGCGCCGGCGCGCGCCGACCGATGATCTCATCAGCCACTTGATCGAGGCCGAGGACCAGGGCAACCGGCTGACCGAGCACGAGCTGATCTCCAGTTGTATGCAGTTGCTCAACGCCGGCCACGAGGCCACGGTGAACGTGATCGGCAACGGCGTCTACGCCCTGCTCACCCACCGCGATCAATGGGAGAAGCTGGTCGCCCACCCAGAGCTGACCCGCTCGGCGGTGGAAGAGCTGCTGCGCTTCGACACGCCGCTCCACCTGTTCACCCGCTGGGCCTTAGACGACCTGGAATGGAACGGGCATCGCTTCAAGTTCGGCGACACGGTCGCCCTTCTGCTGGGCGCGGCCAACCGCGACCCACAGCGCTTCCCGCAGCCGGCGGTGTTAGACATCACGCGCAGCGATAACCCTCACCTGTCGTTCGGCGGCGGCATTCACTTCTGCATCGGCGCGCCGCTGGCCCGCCTGGAGCTGGAGGTCGCGCTGGGGACGCTGGCGCGCCGCGCCCCCAAGCTGGCCCTGCTGGAGCAGCCGACCTATCGCAATGCGTATCACTTTCATGGGCTTCAATCGTTGATGGTGGATGTGTCATGAGGGGCGGCGTCACGCCATGCCATCGTTGACGAGGATCACGGCCTGGTCGGCGATCGCATAAATGCGCTCGCCGGCCCCCGGACGGATCACGGCTGCGCCGGTGAAGCCGCCAAAAGCCGGCAGGATCATCTGGCGCGGGCTGACCACAAAACACGGCAGGCGGGCGCGCAGCCTGCCGCGCCCGCGCAAGCTCACCGCCGGGTGCAGGTGGCCGGCGAGCACATACCCAGCGTCGCTTAACCCCGGCGCGTGGCGCAGCACGAACGGCCCCTCGCGGTATGGCTCGTCCGCGCATTCCATTGCCCATTCGGGCGGCGGGTCGCCGGCGCGCCGATCGTGGTTGCCGCGCACGACGAGGAATTGACAATCAGCGTGGCTGCGCCGCCAGGCCGCCACCTGGGCGATCACCTGGGCGGTCATTCCCTGCGCCGCGTGCAGCAGGTCGCCCAGAAAAATCACCCGCCGCGCGCCGACCCGCGCGATGGCCTGCGAGAGCCGGCTGAGGTCGTCGGCCAAGTGGCCCTCCGGCACGGCCAACCCGGCCGCGCGGAAGGCCGCTGCCTTGCCGACGTGCAGGTCGGCGACGAACAAGGCGCGCTGCCGCGGCCAGAACATCGCCCGCTCCGGCAAAAGGCGCACCACCTCACCTGCGACGGTGATCTCCATGTCCCAAAACACGTGATGCTCAACACGAAATACGGAATACGAAATACGGAATACGGAATACGCACTACGTAATACGTATTCTGTATTGCGTATTGCGTATTACGTATTGCGTAGTGCGTGCACGCTAAGCGAACTGGCTCTGCATCTTGCGCACGCGCTCGATCAGCGCCTCGCTGCTCAGTTGCTCGCGCAGGCGATCTACCATCAGCGGGAAGGCCAGCGGAGTGGGCTTGGGCACGTCCAGCAGCGTGATGCGGCCGGCCGCGATCCGCTGGAGGGCGCGCATGAGCCGGCTCTCCTCCAACTGGCGCTCCAGCACCTCGCGCCGCGCCTGGACGAGCAGCAAGTTGTCGGGATCATACTTGCTGAAGACCTCGTAGAACAGGTTGCTGGAGGCCTGTAGCTGGCGGGTGCTCTTGCGCCGGCCGGGCAGGCCCTCGAAGAGCAGGCCAGCGATGCGGGCCACCTCGCGGAATTGGCGGCGCGCCAGCTCGGCGGCGTTCAGGCTGGCGACCAGGTCGTCGGCCAGGCCATCCGGCGCGAAGAGCGCCGGCAGGTCGCTCACATCCGGCGGGTCGGGCGAGAGCAGCTCGAAGCCATAGTCGTTGACGGCAAACGAGAACGAGATCGGTTTGCGGCGAGAGAGCCGAAAGGCGACCAGCGCGGCCAGGCCCTCATGCACAGAACGGCCTTCGAAGGGGAAGACGAACAGATGGTGCCCCTCGCGGGTGCGGACGCGCTCGATCAACAGCTCGTCCGGCGCGGGCAGCCGCGAGCGCTGCGCCTGTAGCTCCAAGATCGGGCGGACGGCCTGCATCTCCGGCTCGTCCCAGCGGCCCTGGCGCGCGGCTTCGAGCTGGGCGCGGAACGCGCCGGCCAGCTCGGTGGAGAGCGGCATCCGCCCGCCCATCCAACGCGGCACGGCCGCCCGCCGTCCGCTCGCCCGACGCACCCAAGCCGTGTTGTCGCGCAGCCGGACGAACTCCAGCAGCCGCCCGCCGAACAAGAAACACTCGCCCGGCTTTAGCCAGCTCACGAACGACTCCTCCACCGTGCCCAGCTTGCCGCCCTTGAGGTATTGCACGGTGATCGCCGATTCGCCGACGATCGTGCCAATCGAGAGGCGGTGGCGCTGTGCGGTCGCCTGGTCGGCGATCCGATACCAGCCATCCTCTACCACCACGCGGCGGAACTCCGGATAGGCGTTGAGGGCCTGCCCGCCGCGCGTCACGAAGTCCAGCACCCAGGCCCATTCGACCTCAGTCAAGTCGCGGTAGGCATAGGCTGTCCGCACCTCCGCAAACAGGTCGGGAGCGCGAAAGCCCCCACCGGCAGCGATGGTGACGACGTGCTGGGCCAGCACATCGAGCGGCTTATTCAGCGGCGGGCGGGCCTCGATCTGGCCGCGTTGGGCGGCTTGCCGCGCAGCGGCGAACTCCACCAGCTCCAGGGCGTGGGTGGGCACGCCGATGACGCGGCTGGGGCAGCCCGGCGCGTGGCCGCTGCGACCGGCCCGCTGGAGCAGGCGCGCGACGCCTTTGGGGCTGCCGACCTGCAACACGCAATCCACCGGCGAGAAGTCCACGCCCAGGTCCAGCGAGGAGGTGCAGACGACGGCCCGCAGCCGGCCTTCTTTCAGTCCCGCTTCCACGAACTCGCGCTCGGTCTTGTCCAGCGAGCCATGGTGCAGCGCGATCTGGCCGGCCCACTCCGGGCGCGCTTCCAGGATGGCCTGGTACCACAGCTCGGTCTGCGAGCGGGTGTTGGTGAAGATCAGCGTGCTGCGGTTGGCTTCGATCGCCGCTATCACCCGCGGCAGCATGGTCAGCCCCAGGTGGCCGGCCCAGGGGAAGCGCTCGATCTGGTCGGGGATCAGCGTCTCGATCACGATTTGCTTTGGCAGGTCGGCGCGGATCAGGCAAGCTGCCGACTCGTCCGCGCCCTGGCCGAGCAGGGCGCGCAGGGCGACGCCCAGGTCGCCCAACGTGGCGCTGAGTCCCCAAGTGCGCAGCCCTGGCCGCCAGCGGCGCAGGCGGGCCAGGGCCAGCTCGGTCTGCGTGCCGCGCTTGGTGGAGAGCAACTCGTGCCACTCATCCACGATCACGCAGCGCAGGTGGGCGAAGCGCGCCTGCGCATCCGGCCAGCTCAGCATCAGCGAAAGGCTCTCCGGCGTGGTGATCAGCGCGGTCGGCAGGCGCGCCTTTTGCTTGGCCCGCAGGCTGGACGACGTGTCGCCGGTGCGCCGTTCGAGCGTCCAGGGCAGGCCCAGCGCGGCGATCGGCTCGCCCAGGGCCTGTTCGGTGTCGGCGGCCAGCGCGCGCAGCGGGGTGATCCACAGGACGCGCAGCGGCGGCGATGCGTCGCGCGCCCGCCGGCCCTGGGCCGCTACATCGCCCTCGGCCAGCGCCTCGATCAGCGGGCCGAGCCAGACGGCGAGCGTCTTGCCGGCGCCGGTGACGGCATGGACCAGGCCACTCCGGCCGGCCAGATAGGCCGCCCAGGTCTGGCGCTGGAAGTCGAAGGGCTGCCAGCCGCGCGCGGCAAAGTACTGCTCGACGCGCGCGAGCGCCGTGCGCTGTGCCTCAGTGCCAGCGGTCATAGCTCTGGTAAGGGCGCAGCGCTGCTGCGCCCCAACGCAGCGCTGCTGCGCCCCAACGCAGCGCTGCTGCGCCCCAGCGTGGCGCTGTCATGCCGAGCGTGCGCACTCATGACGGCAGCAGGGCGCGGATCGCGTCGAGCGTGTCGGCCTCCTCGATGCGCTTGTCCTCGCGCAGGCGCAGGATGCGCGGAAAGCGCACCGCGATGCCGCTCTTGTGGCGGGCCGAGCGCTGGATGCCCTCAAAGCCCAGCTCGAAGACGAGCTGGGGCTTTACCGCGCGCACCGGCCCGAACTTCTCCAGCGTGTTGGCGCGGATGAAGGCATCCACCCGGCGCATCTCGGCGTCACTGAGGCCGGAGTACGCCTTGGCGAAGGGCACCAGCCGCCCGCCCGCCGCCGGGTCGCCATCCCACACAGCGAAGGTGTAATCGGTGAACAGGCCGGCCCGCCGGCCATGGCCGGCCTGGGCGTAGATCAGCACGGCGTCCACGCTATACGGCGCCACCTTCCACTTCCACCAGTCGCCGACCACCCGACCGACGCCGTAGGCGCTGTCCAGCCGCTTGAGCATCAGCCCTTCGGCATGGTGGGCGCGGCTGGCCTTTTGGCAATGGGCCAGCGCCTCCCAGGAATCGGCCTGCACCAACGGCGAGAGGTGCAGGGCGGGGTGGTTCGTTTCGGCCACCAGGTGCTCCAGTTGGGCGCGCCGCCAGCGCAGCGGCCGGCTGCGCACATCGCGCCCCTCCAGTTCCAACAGGTCGTAGGCAAAGAGCACGACGGGCGCCTCGCTCAGCACCTTGCGGGTGAGCGTCTTGCGCCCGATGCGCGTCTGCAGGACGCTGAAAGGCAGGGGGTGGCCGTCCCTAAACGGCATGATCTCACCATCCAGGACGCTGCCCTCAGGCAGATGTTCGCCGATCGCTGCCAGCTCCGGGAATCGGTCGGTCACCAGCTCCTCGCCGCGCGACCAGAGAAAGGTCTGTCCCTGCCGGCGGATGAGCTGGGCGCGGATGCCGTCCCACTTCCACTCGGCCTGCCAGTCGCTCACTGCGCCCAGCGCCGCCTCAAGGGTCTGGGCGAAGGCGGCCGGGTCGGCGTCCAGCAGCCGGCCACGCGCGTCGGTGGGCAGCTTGGCCTCCAGGGGATAGGCGAGGAAGAAAGGATAGGGCTGGCCTGGTTCGGCCCGATCGGCGTCCGCCGGCGCGATCAGGCGGGCGAAGAACGCCGCGCTCGGCTGCCAGTCGCCCATCAGGCGATGGGCGATGGTCGGCTCGTCCAGCCCGCTCACCTCGGCCAGCGCGCGCGCCACCAGCTTTTGCGAGACGCCGACGCGGAACGCGCCGGTGATCAATTTATTCCAGACGAAGCGCTCGCGCACCCCCAATGCAGCCCAGGCCGCGGTCACCATCCCCTTCTGGGTCTCGGGGTCGGCAGCGCGCAGAGGTAACAAGGTCTCCTCAATCCAGACGGCCAGCGGGCGATCGGTCAGCGCGCCCTCGGCAGTGGCCTGGCCGGTGAGCAGGGCGATGGTCTCGGCCAGGTCGCCGACCGTCGCATAGCATTCCTCGAACAGCCAATCGGGGATGCCGGCGGCCTCCGCTGCCCAGGCCCGCAGGCGGGCAGCCGGCACGGCCTGGCGTGGCCGGCGGCCGATCAGGAAGTAGGTCGCCCAGGCCGCGTCGGCCGGCGGGGCAGTGCGGAAGTAGCGCACCAAGGCAGCCACCTTCTCGCTCGTCTTGTTGGTGGCATCCAGCGCAGCGTAGAGCGCAGCGAAGTCACGCACGGCGGAAATGATAAGCGCGAACCAAAGGCGCGTTGGCAGCCGGAGTGAGTGAGCGACGGCGACGCCGCGGCCTGCTGTAGCGCGGCGAGCGAGAACGAATGCGTAAGCGCGCGGCGCGCTTCGGTGTCATCTTGGAACGCTTTTCGACGGCGCTATCTGCGCCGCATGAGGGGGTGCCCTTCGCTATGCACGCGCATGCTTGCCTAAGCCAACGTCCTATAATCGCGCTTCATGAACGAACTCGCGCAAATTGCGCAGCAGATTCGCGTATGCACGCGGTGCGGGCTTGCCAGCGGGCGCACCCACGCTGTCCCCGGCGAAGGACCGGCCCATGCGGAGATTATGCTGATCGGCGAGGGGCCGGGATTCCACGAAGACCAGCAAGGCCGGCCGTTCGTCGGGCCATCCGGCCAGTTCCTCACAGAATTGCTGGAGCAGGCGGGCTATCGCCGCGACCAAGTGTTCATCACCAACGTGGTCAAATGCCGGCCGCCCGGCAACCGTGACCCGCTGCCCGAAGAGATCGAGGCGTGCGCGCACTATTTGGATCAGCAGATCGCGCTGATCAACCCCAAGGTCATCATCACGCTGGGGCGATACTCGATGGCGCGCTGGTTTCCCGGCCAGAAGATCTCAGCCATCCACGGCAAAGCGAAGTGCGTAGATGGTCGAATCGTGGTCGCTATGTTTCATCCGGCTGCTGCGCTTCACCAGCGCGCGCTGCGCGGGTTGATCGAGGAGGACTTCCGCCGGCTGCCTGAGATCATCAAGGCAGCTCAGGCCGACATGCAGCCCTCGCCTCCGAAAAAGACAAGCGACGGGGCGGGGGAGCAACTCAGCCTGTTTTAGCAGGGTGGTCAAGGCACATCGGCTACGCCCATGGTGGCTGGCCGCGCGCTTGCCGTCGTTGCCAGCCTCAATCGGTCCGGTGCTCGTGGGGAGCGCGCTTGCCGTTCGCGAGGGCGTTTTCTCGTTACCGGTCTTCCTCGCCACTCTCAGCGCGGCTGTGCTGCTACAAATTGGAGCCAATTACGCGAACGATGTCTTCGATTACCTGAAAGGCGCCGATCGCCAACGGCTCGGCCCGTTGCGCGTCACGCAGAGCGGCCTGCTCACTCCTCGCCAGATGCTGATCGGCACCGCGGTCGTCTTTGCGCTCGCCGCGCTGATCGGCGCTTATCTCGTTGCTGTCGGCGGCTGGCCAATCTTGGTGGTCGGCACGCTGGCGATCATCTGCGCCATCGCCTACACCGCCGGACCATTCCCGCTCGCCTATCATGGTCTGGGCGATTTGTTCGCCTTTCTCTTCTTCGGCGTGGTCGCGGTGATGGGCACAGCCTACTTGCAGCTTGGAAAGCTCACCTGGCTGGCCTTTGCTGCCTCGCTGTCCAATGCCTGCCTCGCCACGTGCATCATCATCGTGAACAACCTGCGCGACATCGACACCGACCGCTTGGCGCACAAGCGCACCCTGGCGGTGCGCATCGGCGACCGCCTCACGCGCGTCGAATACACCGCGCTCATGATCGCTGCGTACCTCGTCCCGTCCCTCCTGCTCATCACCATGATGCCGGGGCGTTGGGGGCTGGCCTTGCCTTTGGCGAGCGCGCCGGCGGCGATCGCCCTCGTGCGCGACCTATGGCGCACTCCGCGCAGCCCGGCGCTTAACCCTATCCTGGGACGCACCGCACGCCTCAATTTGCTCTTCTCCGTCCTATTCGCGGCGGGGCTCGTGCTCAGCTAATGTCGAGCGAGCGCGCCAAGCAGATACAGCAAATGTTCGCGCGCATCACGCGGCGCTACGACTTGATGAACCGCGTGATGACCGGTGGGCGTGACCAGGCGTGGCGACGCAGGACCGCCGCCCAGTTGGGCCAAGCGGTGGATGGGCTGATCCTGGATTTGGCCACCGGCACCGGCGATCTGGCCTTCGCAGTGCGGCAACTACACCCCCGCGCGCGGGTTGTGGCAATGGACTTCTCCGCCCCCATCTTGCGCGAGGGCGTGCGCAAGGCTCAGGCTCGCCGCGAAGGCGCCATTGCCTGGGCAGTGGGCGACGCGCTTGCACTGCCCTTTCCGGATGCGACGTTTGACGGCTGCACCAACGCCTTTTTGCTGCGTAATGCGGTTGACTTGATGCGCTGTCTGCGCGAGATGAGGCGGGTGGTGAAACCCGGCCGGCCGATCGTGTGCATGGAGATCACGCATCCGCAGACGCCGATCTTCAAGCAACTGTTCACCATCTACTTCTATCGCTTGGTGCCGTTGATCGGTGGCATCATCACCGGTGACTTGCAAGCCTATCGCTACCTGCCCGATTCGTTGACGCACTTTCCGCCGGCTGAGCGATTGAAGCAGATGATGGAGACAGCCGGCTACCGAAACGTGCGCTACCACTTGCTGGGCTTAGGGACGATGGCGATTCACGTGGGCGAAGCCTGAGGGGGCGCAGGCGCCGGCTTGCGCGCCACGCAGAAGATATACGCGCCCACAGCCGGCGGCGGTTCGTCGTAAATCGGTCGCAACCAAGCCTCCAGCGCGCGCAGGCACGGGTTGCGCCGGCTGGGGAAGGGCACCCAGCGCCCGGTCAGCCGCTTATATAGCAAGTTCGGCAGACCAAGATAGTGGCCCAGCTCCAGCGCGCGCAGCGCGCGCGGCGAGAAGTAATACCAAGCCCGCTCTAAGTCCAAGCCGGCGCGCGCCAGGCGTGCCCGCCACACCTGTGCCCCATCGCAATGGTGATGCCGCGAGATGCGATTGAAGAAGCGCGCATACGGCTCGCCGAAGAGCTTCCTGCCTATGAGCCAATCGGTGAAGTGATCGGAAGGCGCGGAGAACAGCAGACATCCACCCTCGCGCAGGACGCGATGGCATTCGGCCAACACGGGGTCGAGGTCCCGAATATGCTCCAGGACGGAATTGCTGATGATCGTGTTGAAGCTGTTATCCGCAAACGGCAAGCCCGCGCCCTGCGCCAGCACCAACAGCCTATGGGCGCGGCGCGCGCGCGATTCGCGCAACGGTTGGGGCCAAGGGTCTAACCCTACGTCCAGTGGGCGCGCGAAGGCTTGCGCTGCGAAGCTGCCGTCACCCGAGCCCAGGTCGAGCACCGGCGGCGCGATCGGCAGATCCTGGTAGAAGCGCGCCTCGACGGCTCGCAGCAGCGCACGAAAGTAGGGCACTTCCAGCAGGTGTGGCCAGAGGAAATCATGACCAGCCGGCCGGACGAAGTCACTGTCCATGTGCTGGCGCGGTGATGACGAAGGGCGAGACACGCTCGCCCAAATCGGCGGGACTTATCAGGTGGCCGGTCGGGGCAGCATGGCGCGGCACACTCGACAGATCAGGCCGCCATCTTCGGTCTCTTCGATGTCGGCGCGCCCGCGACATGTGTCACACAGTTCATACTGGTCCCAGTCCTTTTCTAATACTACGTCGCTCGGTCGTTCATCCCGGCCCGGATGTCGCTCATCACGCTGTTCGTAGGGCAGCCCCATCATTTTCTAATATTCTACTCATCATACGTCCTCCGGCTGCGTTCACAGATAGGGGCAGAACGCTAAATAGGCGACGGCACCGCTGTTCGCCCGCTCTCTACGAGGTTCGCCTCGTTGGCGGCATAGCTTGTTGGAGGGTTGCCCCTTGTAGAAAGGCTTGCCTTCGCCAGCCAGTGACTCGTGGGGATGCTATGGGCGCGCCGCCTAGAGCCGCTTCTCCATCACCAGCCCGTCCTCGCCGTCATGGTAGTAGTGCCGATAGGTGTCTATCCAGCGGTAACCGCAGCGGTGATACAGCGCGATTGCCCGCGCATTGCTCAGCCGCACGGTCAGCCGCACGCAGGGCGCTTGGAGGGCGCGCTCCGCCGCAAGCAACAGCGCCGTGCCGATGCCGCGCCCTTGGTAATCGGGGTGCACAGCTAGCATGACGATCCAGGCATGGCCGTTGCGATCGCCGCGCTCGCCGGCCACGAAGCCCACCAGGCGCCCGTCGGCCACCGCCTTCAGCCAGGACGCGCGCGGCGCGAAGGACATGGCCAGCAACGTCAATAGGCCATAGGCGTCGCGGTCGAAGGCAGCGCGCTCCAATTCCCAAATCGCTCGCACGTCTCGCCAGCCGGCGCGGTTAATCTGAAAGGCGAATGAATCCAGGACGAACTGCATCGCTCCGTGCGAAGACTCTACCACTCTAGCCCAGCACGGTCATCTGCGCACACGCAATGCGCTCAGCCGCTCTTCACGATGCGCAGGCACCCATTCCTGCCCGCTTGTTGGCAAAGGCATTGAGCAGCTTGTGCGGCGCACATAAAATCATCGCACCGTGGCTTTTTACCTTGGCTGTCCACTCTGGGGGCTAAAGTCCTGGGTCGGTCGCTTCTTCCCGCCGAAGACCAAGCCCAGGGACTTTCTGTCCGCCTATAGCCGCCGACTCAACGCCGTGGAAGGCAACACCACCTTCTACGGATTGCCAAGTGCCGACGTGGTGATGCGCTGGCGCGATGCCACTCCTGCTGGCTTCAAGTTCTGCCTAAAGCTGCCGCAGGTGATCAGCCATCACAAACAACTTCGCGCCTGCCAAGCGGAGACCGAAGCGTTCGTGGCGCGCTTGCGCCTACTGGGCGACCGCTGCGGGCCGGCGCTGCTCCAGCTCCCGCCCAGCTTCGGCGCGAAGCAGCTCGACCAGTTGCGTGGGTGGTTGGAGGCATGGCCGGCTGATCTGCGGCTGGCCGTCGAGCCGCGCCATGCCGACTTCTTCGGCGCGCACGAAGCAGAACTTGATGGGCTATTAAGCCAGCATCACGTCGCACGATGTACCTTTGATACTGCGCCGCTGTTCAGCGCCGACCCGGCGCAGCCCGAGGTGGCCGCTGCGCAGGCGCGCAAGCCGCGTTGGCCGGCGCGATACACGCGCACGGCCAGCTTCGCCTTCGTCCGCTATGTCGGGCATCCGGATATCCAGGCCAACCAGCCCTGGCTCATGCCCTGGGCTGCGCGCGTGGGCGAATGGCTGGCCCGCGGCGATGACGTCTTCTTCTTTGTGCATCATCCCGACGACACCTTCGCGCCTGACCTGGCTCGTCACTTTCACAGCCTAGTCGCTGCGCGCACGGCGCAGGCATCGCTTGATGCGCGCTGGCTGACTGCCCAGCCTCCTCTCATTTGAGCAGTTTTCGCAAAGAACAGAGGGTTATTCGTATCCTGATTGGGCGCGTGGGCGGGCGTTGGCCAAGTTAACGGCGACGCTCCCTGCGCTTTTGGAGGAACCTCTCGCTGAACGCGACTTGACATTTTGCGACTGCGATTTTAGATTTAATCAGCCAGAAGGGCACCAATATCGTCAGGTAAAGTTCAGAGGAGGACAAATTGACGAAGTCAGTGACTTTACGTGAGGTCGCCGAGCGGGCCGGCGTCTCGCTCGGCACGGCGTCTCAAGCGCTGAACAACCGCCCCCACGTCTCAGCCGCCGCGCGCGAGCGCGTGCTCCTAGCCGCACAAGAGCTAGGGTATGTGCCTCGCCGGCGCTCCGAAGCAACGAGCATCTCCACAATTGGCTTGTTGATCAAGCATGATAGCGGCCCGCTGCCGCGGTTCAACTATTTCTTCTCTTATGTGCAAGCAGGCGTGGAGCTGGAGTGTCACGCGCATCGCATTAACCTCATGGTCGCCATCGTCAAAACAGACCAGAACAACCGCCCGGTTGACGGCTGGCCGCGCATCATTGAGGAGCAAAGCGTGGATGGGTTCATCCTTGTTGGCCTGAACGTTGAACCCACTTTTTCAGAGCTGCGCCAGCAGCTCCCGAATAAGCCGATTGTGCTGGTGGACAGCTATGCCTTTGGCTTCCCGTTTGACAGCGTGGTGATAGACAACATCGGCGGCGCCATTCAGGCCGTGAACTACCTGATCGATCGCGGCCATCGCCACATCGGGATACTGGGGACGAACAAGCATTCCCCGCCCGACATTCGAGAGCGCCGCGAGGGATATTACTGGGCGCTGGCCGCGCGGCAGATAGACGAAGTGTATGTTGAAGAGAGCCTGATGCAGCGCGAAGAAGGGTACCACGCCTTAAAGCGCTTGCTACAGCGCGCTCCGCATGTCACCGCCGTGTTCGCTGTCAACGACGAAACCGCGATCGGGGCGCTTCAGGCGGCCTACGAAATGCGCATTGCTGTGCCGGAGGAGCTTTCGATCATCGGGTTTGACGACATTGATATGGCCAGCGAAGTGCGGCCCGCGCTGACCACGATTCACGTGCCGAAGATGTGGCTGGGCCGGCTCGGCGTGCGTCGCCTGCTCGAACGCGCCCAATCTCCCGATGCGCCCACGGTCACCATTAGCGTCGCTACGCACCTGGTCGAGCGAAACAGCGTCGGCCCTTGCCGCAATCCCGATGCACGTCCGGAGCGCGACAATAAACCCGGCGGGGTATATATTGACCTCCCTTATACCTAGGCCTGCGCCAATCCGTCCATCGGCTACTTCTTCGTTGCGCCGACGATGACCACGCTTGGCATCTTAGGCGGTGGGCCGTATGCGCGCCTGATCGCCCAGGCCGCCCAGCGGATCGGGATAAACGCGGCGGTGCTCGCTGAAGATGAATTCGGCCCGGCCATGCAAGTCACCGGCTTGGGGGTCACCGGGTCGTGGGACGACGATGAGGTGCTCGCCGCGTTCGCCGACGCGGTGGACGCGGTGACCTGCGAAGGCGGTCATGTGCCACCGGCGCGCGCCGCCTTCGTCGCACAGCGTGGCCGGCGCATTCACCCGGACGCGGATGTGCTGGCTTGTATCCAGAATAAGTCCCAACTCAAACAGACCTTGCACGCAGCCGGCCTGCCGGTTGCGCCATTTGCTGCCATCAGCGCGCAGGACGACCTGCGCGTCTTCGGCGCCCAGCACGGCTATCCCATCCTGCTCTGGGCGTCCGAGGGCGGCGCTACGAACGATCAGCCAGCCTGGATAAAGTCGGAGCAGGACATCGCGCCGGTGTGGGAGCGGTTAGCCGACTCGCCTATGCCTCTATTGGCCGAGAAGCCCATAAGCCCCAAGCGAGAGTGGGCGCTCGTCGTCGTCCGCGGCCAGGATGGACGCATCGTGACCTATCCGGTCGTGGAAGTGCTGCGCTGGAAGGGGCTGCCCCACGTCATCCGCGCTCATCAGCGCGGGTTTGACCATCCAGGCCAGGATTTGGGCAAAGCGGTTGTGGAAGCGCTCAAAGGCGTTGGCGCGTTCGATATCGCGCTGATGGAGTTGGCAGACGGTGGGTTAATGGTTGGCGAGGTGTCGCCCGGCGTTCACGACGCCGGCTTATTCACCATCGAAGGCTGCTTGACCTCGCAATTTGAGAATCACGTGCGCGCTGTGCTCGGCCTGCCGCTCGGCTGGACCGACATGGTGAAGCCGGCCGCAGTGACGGTGAACTGCCTGGGCGTGGGCAAACCCATGCCTGGCCCGCGCGACTTCGCGCGCGCGCTATCCTATCGCGGCGCACACCTGTACTGGTATGGCGAGCGCGACTGCCGAGAAGGGCAAAAGATGGGCCACGTCACCGCCATTCACGAGAGCCTGGCCGAGGCGGAGCGCATTGCGCGCATGGCTGCAGGCGACCTAATGAGTGCGTCAGCCTGGTTTGTTTAGGGCCTGCTCGCGGCAAGCGCGGTGAGAGGTGGGGTCTATCCGCGCAGCTAATCGGCGGCGCCGGCCTCGTGCTGGGAAGCTGCCGCGCTCTGCCGGCGGAGCAGCTCCTTGGTCTCCTCGGACAATTCCTTGTTGATTCGGCGATGGAGCTGCGCCAGCAGCGCGATGTCCTTCGCCCTTAGTGCTTCCAGGATCGCTCGATGGTCCGCCAGCATCCTGTTCATGGCGCGATCCGCATCGAACCGCCAGCGGCGCACGGTGAGCACTTCCCACTGGCTGATGAGTTGGTCCCAGAACAAGAGCAGCCGGCTGCTGTTGGCCCTGAGCACGACCAGCTCATGAAACAAACGGTCACTGTTCACCAGCGCCACGTAGTCCATGAGCTTGACCAGGCTCTCTTGCTTGTTGATCTCCTGTTCTAGCTGTGCAAAGTCCTCTTCGGTGAGGCAGGGCAATGCTCGCTCGCTGGCATAGGTCTCCAGCGTTGCTCTCAAGCAGTAAATCTCGTCAACATCCTGCTCGGTCGGCGACCAGACGCACGCGCTGCTATAGCTGGCGGAGCTCTTCACCAGTCCCATCACTTCCAGCCGGCTAAGCGCCTCGCGCACTGGACTACGGCTGACGCCGAGCTGGGTAGCCAAGATGGTCTCGGTGAGCTTCTCGCCGGGCGCGAGCTGTCCGAGCACAATCGCAGCGCGAATTTGTTCGGTCACTCGGTCGGTCAACGATGGAGAAGCGCTTCTGCGCGACGCCTGTTCGGCACTCATAAGAGTTTTGTCTCTAGGTTAGGGATTGAGAAGGGTTAAATGAAGGGGATTGCTTCCTCGCCTTGCGACGCTATTGAGCCTTGGGCAGCCTTCTATAATGACTATGATCATGACACGTACATTCTACACACGCGCTGGCGACGACGGCTACACAGGCCTGCTGGGTGAAGGTCGCGTGGCCAAATATACCCTGCAGCCCGAAGCCTATGGCACGGTGGACGAGGCCAGCGCAGCGATGGGCGTGGCGCGCGCAGCCGCCAAAAGCGAGCGCACACGACAGTTGCTATTGACAGCCCAGCGCGATCTCTACCACATGATGGCCGAGCTGGCATCCACCCAACAAACTGCGCCGCTCTTTCGCAAGATCGACGCCCAGCGCGTGGCTTGGTTGGAGGAGCAGACCGACGCCTTGACTGCGCTGGTCGCGCTGCCCAACGAGTTCGTCGTGCCCGGCGATTCGCTGACCGGCGCTTACCTCGACCTCGCGCGCACCATTGTGCGCCGCGCCGAGCGCCTGGTCGTCCGCCTGATACACGATGGCTTGGTGGAGAACGTTGAGCTGATGCGCTATCTGAATCGCCTCTCGTCGCTTTTGTTCGTGCTGGCCCTATATGAGAACGCGCTGGCCGGTGTGAGCCAAGTGACCCTGGCTAAGACATCGTCGTTAGAATGATGACGGGTCAGTTCCGACCACTGCGTCGGTGCATTCATGAACCCTCTGGATTTGGCGAAAGCGCGTCTTCGCCTCACCGAAGGCCTGATCCAAGTGATGAATGCACCCCATTGCCAGGCGGGCGTAGAATCTGGGCGGGCCATCGAGCGCCGCCAAGACCGCCTCGCCGCGA
>JAGHYX010000194.1 GCA_017743375.1 Chloroflexota bacterium | reverse complement strand
ACCCATTCGCCGCTGTTCTGCAGCGCGATGCTGAAGATCGCGCGGGAGGATTCCGGCGCGATTCGGCTGTTCAACGTGCGGCGTGTCGGTGCTGCGACGGTCATCAAGCCGTTTGAGATGATCGGCCCATTGCTCGAAGACAGCGAAATTGCCAAAGCGCTCACCGCCAGCGCCGAAGACGGGCTGTTTGAGGGCCTGATCCTGCGAGGGTTGATTGATGAGTAAAGCCAGGATCGTTGATCTGTTTGTCGAGGATCGGGCGCACGAGGCTTTCCTCAAGCCGCTCGTGGAGCGGGTCGCTCGGCAGCAGAGCATCAATGTAGAGATCCGGCCTCGGTCTGCGCGGGGTGGCCACGGGCGAGCGTTGGCCGAATTCCAAGCTTTCCAGCGCGCGATCAGGCACATATCCGATCCACTTCCCGATCTCATCGTAGTCGGGATTGACGGGAACTGCACGTCCTTCGTCAAAAGACGGGAAGAGATTCTGCAGAAGACAGAAGCGGACTTTCAAGACTACGTTGTCGTCGCTTGTCCTAATCCACACATCGAACGCTGGTATCTGGCTGATCTGCAGGCGTTTCAGCAAGTCGTTGGTAGCCGGCCAACAGTGACCGAGGACAAATGCCAGCGTGATTTCTACAAGAAGTTGCTGGTTGACTCCATCCGCACGGCAAGCCACCCACCGACGCTTGGCGGCATTGAATTTGCCAAAGAATTAGTCGACGCGATGGATTTGTATCGCGCTGGCAAGGGCGATGGGTCGCTCAAGGCATTTTTGGACGATCTGCACGCAAAGCTTCGTGCGTTAAGTAAATAACCATGGACGCTTGGTATAAGGTTGCTGCACTCCGTAAAGAGGTTCGCGAGGGTCGCTCCTTCAACCCAGACGAATTCGCCATCGCGCTGGAACAGGTGGTGGCCGGGACGGCCCCTGAGGACTACCGCGATCCCAAACAATTCTTCGCCCGCACGTGCTTCACCCGCGCCCTGCGCGAGCACACCGGCATGGTGCTGCGCCGGCTCTCCGGCCGCACTGACAACACCGCGCCGGTGCTGACGCTGATCACCCAATTCGGCGGCGGCAAGACGCATACGCTGACGGCACTGTATCACCTGGTGAAGCACAGCGCGGTGGCGGCCAGCGACAGCGGCGTTGCCGATCTTATGCGCCAAGCCGGCGTTCCGCACCTGCCCCAGGCCAAGGTCGCTGTCTTCGTCGGCAACGCCTGGGACCCGCAGCCGGGGCGCGAGACGCCGTGGATTGACCTGGCGCGCCAGCTCGCCGGGGATGCCGGCGTGATGGCGCTCGGCCCGGCTGCCCTAAACACGCCGCCCGGGACCGAAGCCATTCAGCGCGTCTTCAGCGCGGCGAGCGCGCCGGTTCTGTTGCTCTTCGACGAGGTACTCAACTTTCTCAATCGCCATCGCGGCATGGCCGATGCGTTCTATGCCTTCATCCAGAACCTCACCATCGCCACCACCGGCACCACGCACAGCGCGTGCGTGATCTCGCTGCCGCGCAGCCAGGTGGAGATGACGGAGTGGGATCAGGAATGGCAGGACAGGATCGCCAAAGTGGTGCGCCGCGTCGCCAAGGACCTGATTGCCAACGAGGAGGCCGAGATCGGTGAAGTGGTGCGCCGCCGGCTGTTCGAGGACCTCGGACCAGGGCAGACCCGTCGCAAGGTCGCCAGGGAGTTCAGCGACTGGTGCTTTGAGCGCCGCGCCCAGCTCCCGCCCGAATGGACCGCTGTGGATTCCAGCCTTACCGAGGCCAAAGCGCGCGAGTTTCTCCAGCGCCGTTTCGAGGCATGCTACCCGTTTCATCCGGCGACCCTCTCGGTGTTTCAGCGCAAGTGGCAGGCGCTGCCGCAGTATCAGCAGACGCGCGGCACGCTCGCTATGCTGGCGCAATGGGTTTCGCTGGCTGCCCAGGATGGCTTCCGCAGGGCACGCACCGAGCCGCTCATCACCCTGGGGTCTGCGCCGCTGTCCGACGCCAGTTTCCGCAGCGTGGTGCTCGGCCAGCTCGGCGAATCGCGGCTGGTCGCGGCCATCGAGGCCGACATCGCCGGCGAACATTCCCACGCGCGCGCGCTCGACGCCGATACCAAAGGCGCGCTGCGCGACATCCACCGGCGGGTGGGAACGGCGATCCTGTTCGAGTCCTCCGGCGGGCAGACCGACAAGGTGGCGCATTTGCCAGAGTTGCGTTTCGCGCTCGGCGAGCCGGGCGTGGACACCACTTCGATTGACAACGCCGCGTTCGCGCTTGAGGAGCGCTGCTACTTCGTGCGCCGGGTCGGCAGCGATGGCTTCCGGATCGGCTATCAGCCAACCCTAAGGAAGGTGGTGAGCGACCGGCGCGCGTCGCTCGACGAGGAGACGGAGGTCAAGCCGGCGATGCGCCAGATAGTCAAGGATGAGTTTTGCCGCGGGGCGCGCGTCCCGGTGGTTGCCTTCCCATCCGATAGCGCAGAAGTGCCCGATAGCCCCAAGCTCACCGTCGTCCTGCTAGATCCTGAGATCGAGTGGACGGCCAGCGACGATCTGCGCGCGCAACTTGCAGAGTGGACGAAGAAGCGCGGGGCGTCGCCGCGCCTTTATCCGGGCGCGCTGGTGTGGTGCATCAAGAAACAAGGTGGCGACCTGCGAAGTAAAGTGGCGTTGGCCCTGGCTTGGGAGCGCGTGGCGCGCGAGGTGGCCGATGGCGCGCTGGGCAGTGAGTTCGATCGCAACGACCGCGCCGAGCTACAGGCGAAGGTGAAAGATGCCAAAGAGTCGGCTAAGGATGAAGTATGGGGGAGCTTTCGCTTCGCAGTGGTCTTAGACAGAGATTCGCCTGACGGTCTGAAAGTGATCGATCTCGGCGCAGGACATTCATCGAGCGGCGAGACGCTGTGCGGGCGAGTGCTGGCCGCGCTCAAGTCCGAAGCGCTGCTGAACGAGTCCGTCGGGGCAGGTTACTTGGAGCGCAACTGGCCGCCGGCCTTCAAGGAGTCCGGCGCGTGGCCGCTCGCTAGCCTGCGGCAGAGCTTCCTGAACGGCTCACTCACGCGGCTGGTTGACCCCGATGCCACGCTGAAAAGCAAGATCGTCGAGTTCATCAAGCACGGCGACTTTGGTCTGGCGTCCGGCCAGAAGGCAGATGGCAGCTACGAACGGGTGTGGTTTCGCGAGCCGGTGGATCCCGATGAGGTGAGCTTTGAGGCCGGCGTGTTCTTGCTGCTTAAAACGACCGCGGAGAGGCTGAAGGACGAGAAACCCGCTCAACCCGTGTCAAGCCCGGCCGCGCCCACGCCGACGTTTGCACAAGTGCTTGAGCCTTCTTCAGCTCTGCGACCGGACGTCCCGCGATCGGAGGCAACGAGCACGCCAGCGACCGTTGAGCCGGCAGCAGCCTCCCATACGCTGCGGATCACCGGCAGCATCCCGTCTGAGAGCTGGAATCGGTTCGGGACGAGCCTCTTGTCCAAGCTGCGCGCTCATCAACAGAAGATAGAGATAGAGATATCGCTTTCGGCTACTGTGCCATCCAACATGGCCGACAGTCTGGTGACTGAGCTGCGCCAGATTCTCACGGAGCTTGGGCTGGCGAACTCGATCCGAATCGGGTAGGTTACCTATATCGCGCAGCGCGTTATCCCACGCAGAATGCATTCACCAGGCATGGCTACTTTGAGCAGGCTGCCAGGCCTGCTGCCTCTTGTCTGGTCATAGCGCAGCGATGCGTGAGCTGTTGCCTGCCCGCAGGTTACTTGTCACAAATATCGTCTAGCCACGCTGCGCGACCTCTTCGCTCGCCGGCGTACTCGCAGGCGGCTGGTGTAGTTTTCGGATTAACCGGCCAAGGCAGCTAGATTGAGCGACGGCTTCCTTGGCCGATGGCAATACGCAATACAATACGTTGACCACAAAGTTGACAGGGCTGCGATTGCTCAATCTGCGAGTAACTGGTCAACGGACGATTGCTCGTCTGCGCAGCAGTAGCTTATCTAGCAGCGGCATGAGCACGTTCTTCATGTCTATCCATTGGGGCTCTGCGGGCCTCGCCCGCTCGAAGTGTTTACCGCCCAATGGTAACAAAGGAAGGCAGTAGACGATACACCAAACTTGCTGGCATCAAGCGAGAAATTGCCTCATCTCCTGAAGCGGCTGGATAAAAGACTCTGTCGATGCCAGCTGTCATACCCCATTCTGCACTGCCGACTGCGATCTCGTCAAATGTCCAAGCGTTGTGCTCGAAGTCCCATACCAAGT
>JAGHYX010000193.1 GCA_017743375.1 Chloroflexota bacterium | reverse complement strand
GCCGCACCAATCGCAGACGCGCCCGCGGCACGCGAGAGATGCTACTTCTTAACGTCAGTTCGGATTTACGCGAGTCTGAGCAAGTGATCCTGTCCGCCCATACCAGGTGCAGGCATACCACGTACGAGTTGGCACTACTTTCGATAATTTTATAGGAACTAATTGACGCAAAAGCTATAGTCTATGCAAATATCTCCGCACTTTTGTGCTTTGGCGTGAGCGACCTAAGTGCCGATTGGCAGAAGGCGCAGATAAATCCGAACTCACGTTATCTAAACTCGCGCTCGACCAAAGCCCTGCGGAGTCACCCAGGCCGTCACCGTTGCACCATCGGCAAATGCAGCCTGTGAAGTGGTGAAAACACCAGCCGATAAGTTACCCCATCGCCGGCGACACGGCGGTTAAAGTGCCGCACGCGCGCGTAGAACGTGCCGGTGTATGCTGCCGTCCACGTGATCTCAATCCGCGAGCTGAGGTCTTCGGGATAGTTCACGTCGTCGCTCTCGGCCAGCACGTTCCCTTCTGCGTCGAACAACGTCAGCACGGTGTCGGTCGTCCAGCCAAGGTCAGTGGTGTAGATCGCAAAGCGTTGGCCAGGCCGGACCTGGAAGATCGCCCAATCGTGATCCCCAGCGCCGCAGAAGGTGCGCATCTGGGGCTGGCCCGGCGGCAGCGCCCGCGCAGCGCTGCGCTCGTTATCCGGCTCATAAGCGTCCGGGGCGCAGGTCCGGATAACGGTCTCCACGGGCGGTGAGTATGCTGAGACGTTGCCGGCTCGGTCGGTCGCCCGGATGCGGAAGGCGTAGCGACGGCCTAGCTCGCCGACAAACCGGGCCCCCACATACTGCGGGCCGACGTTTTGCAGCCAGTCCTGCCATGGTCCACCGTCCTCCTGAACCTGAAGGTCGTAGTGGCTGATGTCGCTGATGTCCGGCTCGCTGTTCCACCATACGATGAACGCTGTGCTGTCCTGGTTCGCCGGCAGGGACTGAATGGCGGCCGAAGGCGGCGTGCGGTCGAGGGTGATGTCCCAGCGCGCCGCGCCAGCGCCGTTACCGGCCAGGTCCCAAGCATAAGCATACAGGGCGACACCGACCTGGTCAGGCACAGCGGAGACGTTCCAAGTGATCTGCCAGCCGTCAGCACCATTGGTGTCCCAGCCCAGATTGCGCCAGGCCCAGCCGCTGCCGTCGTCGTAGCCAGCGAAGAATTGCACCTGAGCAACGCCGTTGGCATCCTGCGGCGCAGCCTGCAGGACGACCGTGTTGCTGTTGATGTATGCGCTGTCGCCCGGCGACTGGATGACAACTGCCGGCGGCGTGTCATCCACCACTACCCGCACTGTGGCCACTGGGCCAACCAAGCTGCCGGCCGCCCGCACCTGCCAGCGGCTCTCGTAGCTGCCCTCGCTCGCGGGCGCAGTCATGCGGAAGCCGTCGCTGTTGGCCACGTTGAAGGTGTAGGCGCCGCCCTCTTGGACGAAGCCATACAGCGGCTGGTTTGCCGCGGCGCCTAGCGATGCGCCGCCGACGAAGGCCAGCGCGTCGTCACGCCCGCCGTCTAGATAGCCGGCAGTGACCCGCACGCGCACCGTCGGGTCAACGCTTGCGCCGGGGCGGGCATAGTGGGTAGAGGCGTGATCTATGGCTACCGTTGGCTGGCAATCGGCCAGCTTCTCCCACCACGCACGGATGGCTGCGCCGCCGCCGTTCTCGTAGTGCTCCACGCGCAGCGTGTGATGGCCAGTGTTCAGGTTGAGGTCAACATGATATGAGGCCACCTGGTCGCGCCACT
The DNA here is from genome assembly GCA_017743375.1 of Chloroflexota bacterium. Classification (GTDB taxonomy): domain Bacteria; phylum Chloroflexota; class Anaerolineae; order J036; family Brachytrichaceae; genus JAAFGM01. The sequence goes on along the minus strand of JAGHYX010000193.1, from coordinate 2,467 downwards.
GGTCCAGCCTGAGCGCGTCGTTCACCCAGAAGCGGATGCCATCATCGGTGAAGAAGTGAAAGCGATAAGTCCCGCAGGTGAAGTGCGCGCGGCGCATGAAGCGGCTGCTAAAGTTGTCTGCAGGGAAGGTTGGCCCAGGGCTGCCATTACCCCAGTCGAGGGCGAGCGACTGGCCCTCGCTGCGCCGGATCGCAGCGGTGCCGCGGACGTCACGGTTGAGATAATACTCGGCGCACCAGCCATTGTTGTAATCGCAGCTTTCGTCGCGCGGCAGGAAGCCCGGCCCTTGCCACCAGACCTCCAGCGCGGCTTCGCCGGTCTTCTCGTAGTATTCCACTTTGATCTCATGGTTGCCGGCGGATAGGTGTCCGCCCCAGTCGGCGCCGCCGAAGGAGGAATCCCACCAGTGGTCAATGCGGAGCTGGCCGTCAATGTAAAGCCGGCAGCCGTCATCGTGCTGGCAATGGAAGCGGTAGTGGCCGCCGGGGAAGTAGAGGGTCTTGACGAAGCGGGCGCTCCAGTTGTCGCCCGGCAGGCCGTGTGGGCCGCCGCCCCATCCCCAGTGGCGCACCAGGTAAATCCCTCCCTCGCTGGTGCTCACGCGCGGGCTGCCGCGCAACTCGCGATTGTCCCAGTATTGGGCCTGCCAGTTACCGCTAGGTGGGGCAGGCGGCGCCTCGATGGTGAAGCGGCGAACAGTGCTCCAGCCGCTCTCGGCGCCGCGGCTATCGCGCGCCTTCACCCGCCATTGATACCCAAAGTAACGCCCGTCCAGGTTAGCCGGCCGCCAGCAGGTATCGCCGATCCAGCCGCTCTGCGCGTTGACAGCGCTCTCGAAGACCTCGGCGAAGAAGGTCACGCTGTCGCCATCGGGGTCGCCGGGGTTGTTCCAGCACAGCGTGGGCGCACGCCCGTCGCGGGCCACGTGCCAGTCTCCGGGACTGACAGGCGAGGGGGTGTTGGGCGGACGGTTGCTCTGGCTGGTGCGACAGCCGGGCGCGGAGAACACCTCGAAAGAGGACACGGCGTCGTTCAGGCGCACGCCGTTGTCGAACGTGTCGTTGCTGAAGTCGTTGTCCCCTGGCGCGTCAATGCAGCGCTTGCCGCCGCCTGCGTTGCTATGCTCGTATAGCATGACCGACCAGCCGGATGGGACAATGACCGAGGACGCCCTGTCGTTGAACGAGCCGGGGACGTTTTGAAAGCCCGGCGCTGAGCGGACGACGTAGCCTGCCCCTTCGCCCTCGCCGCCGCAGTTGTAGCCGGCGTGTTGGTAGAGGATGACCCCGCCGGATTGTGGACAGAGGGGTGGAGGTGAGCTCCCATCGTTTTGTGAGGCTATAGGGGTTGTGGGGCCAACGTTCTGAATAGCGCTCCAGCCGATTTCTTCAAAATTAACTTCCCAGAAACTGGACGGCCACTCAGGCGCTATGGTATCTCCACTGCCCACACAACATCTGTATGACCGTGCTACATGAAAGTGCAGATGGACGCCCGTTGACCATCCGGTGTTTCCCTCGACGCCGATTTTGGTTCCTTGCTTGACGAACCTACCTTCCTGAATATCCGATGGAATTGACCCAGGCGCGAGGTGCATATACCATGAAAACTCTGTAGGGCTATGTTCGATGACGACGATATTTGCGTATTGCCAACTGCACGACCACGACCTCCCATCCCAATAGCAGTTAGTATTACTTCTGTCTTTGCGAAATTTTACAATACCATCTTTGGCGGCGACCACATCGCCCCTAATATTGCCTCCCTGGATATCGAAATCCAGCGCTGGATATCCGTGATAAGCTGCATTTGAGGTCAGGTATGCTATCAGCCCGCCTCGCCAGGGCAGCTTATATCCTGACACAGCGGAGAAGCCTTGGGCTTGTATGGACGTGGGCTGCTTGAACAACGCCGGCTTGTTCTCTCGGCTGATGAGGCTTTCAGGAATCTGAGCCAACCAATCGTTATATGTCGCCGCTCCCTCAGTATCAAAATCAAATGGTAGAGCTACTTTCCACTCCCCATTCACTTTCCTTGCTAGTGCGAACTTGAATTCGGAGGGAACTTCTTTTTGTGTGTGTACATCAAAAAGAGCAATAACAGACAGGCCCCATTCTCCATCAGTAAAAGTATCTACAACCTTCCATGCGTTTTCTTTATTGTTAAAACGCTCTAATAGATTTATAGTTGTCTGTCGAATTATATCTTTATAATCTGTTACATTTTGTTTCTCTGATAATAACATACCATTATTTTTTATACTATTGCTATATGGTATAAGAATATTGCCTTCTTGAATTACTGAGATTTGCTGTTCTGTTAAGCTTGTAACGGCCACTTTATCGTAAGTGGAAGCTGCGTGCTGAACTCTAGGGTCATCTATCTCTTTGTTTTGGCCAGCGGCGGCCGGCTGGATCAGCGAGAGCAGAATTGCTATGAGTAGCACATACCTAGACATGGCTCACCT
>JAGHYX010000192.1 GCA_017743375.1 Chloroflexota bacterium | reverse complement strand
TGGACCCCCTCGTCCACCTTGGGCAGGACTTCGGCGGCGGTGGCGCTGCCGTTGATGAGCGGATCCCAGCCCACCGGCTTCACGACCTCGCTCCACATCTTGGAGCGCGGTACGCCGCCAACCACATCCACCTCGGAGCGCTTGAACGCCTCCAGCAGCGCTTTGCCGTTCTTCACCTCGAAGCGCTCGGTGACAACCGGCAGCCAGAAGTTCTCGATCAGCGCATCGGTGTTTGGGATTCGCCCGGTGATCTCGGAATATATCTTGTTGCCCTCTTCGCCCGCCATGAACGAGGCGAACTGCCAGGCTGCCTGGACTTGATCGGTTTTGAGTAGCGCCACGCCCTCCGTCCAGCCGCGGTGGCGGCGTTTCTCATCGCCCATCTTCGGCATCAGCACGATGTCGAAGGGGACGTTCTTCTTCTCCTCACGCAGGCTGGGGCTGTTGAGCGCCGGGAAGAACCACGGCCCTTCATACTTCATCGCTACGTTGCCGGTCTGAATGGTATTTGCACCGCCCTGCATGTCAGCCGGCGTGGGCGCGATCTTCATCTTGTAGTACACGTCCGAGGCGACGATTTGCACGATGTCCACGATCTCCGGCTGGTTGAACATCGCCTTCTTGGGGTCGTAGAGCGAGTCGAACTCCTGCTTACCTGTTAGGCGAATCCAACCGATGTCGCGGAACCAGCCTCCATTGGCCTGGAGGCCAAACTGCCGCTTGGCTGGGTCGGTCAGCTTTTGCGCAATCTCCATGAACTCCTCAAACGTCCAGTCGTCGTTTGGATAGGGCAGGCCGGCCTCGTCGAACGGCTTGCGCGCGTAGAACATCAACATCGCGGCGCGCTGGAGCGGGATCAAGTAACGCTGGCCGTTGCGCATCGTGGTGCCTTCGATGCTGGCCACGCCTTCGGGATACACCGCCCTGAAGTATGGATTGGCGCTGACGAAGTCATCAACCGGCGCGAGCACGCCCTGATCGGCATAGGGCTGCCACTCCCAGCCCTGGAAGGACGAGAGATGCGGCGGCGTACCGCCGGCGATTGTGGTCTGTAGCTTGGGGTAGAAGTTCGCGTTCGGCTCGGCCACCGGCGTGACGTTGACTGTCACATTGGGCGCGATCTCCTTGTAGCGCTTGACCAACGCTTCCCAGGCCGGGATGTCGGCGTTGTCACCCCAAGCCAGGAAGTCGAGTGTCACCGGTGCAGCCGCAGGCGCGCTGCCGGGCGCAGGCTCCGCTGGCTGTGATGGCTGGCTGGCAGGGGCAGGCGGCGCAGCGCAAGCAGCTAGGGCAGCCAGGCCAATCCCCTGGGCGCTGAGCGCGAGAAATCGTCGGCGCGAAAGTTTAAAGGGTGAATCGTGTTTCTGGTTCATCTGGTTTCCTCCTGGAACTGTGCTCTTAACGGGTTTAGCGACCATTCTTCGGTTGTCTCTCGCTTTGCTTCTCTCGTCTCTAGGCACCACCTCCCCAATTTCCTCGCCTCCGACGGTGCTCATAGCGATAGGACGGGCAACGCCAGTAGCTTTGCCAAAGTGCGAAGCGCGGCAGCGTGATCGCCATACGTCAAGGCGAGATGGTGTTCTAAGCCTTGTGACATCATCGTGGATAACACAGCGTGCACAGGGCGTTCAAAGCGCAATACGCCGGAAGTGCCGCTAAAGCTAGGGGGCGCGGCCAGCATCTCGCCGCTGCCGATGACCCAGCGCAGCTCGCCGTTTGCCCGACTCAGCCTAGCTAGGGTCACGCGACCAGGCTTGAGGGCGAACTCCATCACCAGCGGCAGCCGGCGGTTGGAATGCAGGCCACCGCGCACCGGCGTGGCAGGGTCAGCCATGTTCAACGGCGCCTGACCACAATGCCAGACCACCGCAGTGTCTTCTACCGGATTGCACTCCACAAGATCGGTGCCGAACGCCGGCTGATCGGCCAGCCATTGCAGGACGAGCTGGCTCAGCGTCCCGTTAGCGTCGCACTCGCAACCACACGGCAGGCACTCCGTATTCAGCAACGCCATCGCCCCGCAGGCTGCGCAACCCAGCTCGGTGAAGAACTCCGGCCAACAGCGCACGGCCAGCGCATCACAGCCCAGTTCGGCAGCGAGCGTCCTGAGCGCTACATAGACGGCCAGTGTGCCAGTCACTGATGCGCGATCCAGCGCGCCTAAGCCGCTGATGCGTGCGCCGATCTGCTCATACATTGCTGCGCGTTGCGTCTCATCTATGCCGCGGACGCGCGCAAACACGTCGGCCAGGTCCAAACGGACGATCTGCACGCCCAACCGATGGCGCAATTGCTCGGCGTCCAGAGCGCAGCTATCGAACCCGATGGGAGGATCGCCGAGGATGCCGATGCGGGCCTCTCGCAGGCGGCGGCGAACGCGACCAGCCCTGGCAACGGCATCAACCATCGCAATCGCTTTGGGATCATCAGGCGCGGCATACACCCACTCATAGGCCTGGCCGCGCAGGGTGAGGGCATGGCCGGCCAGGTTAATCCCACACAGCGAATTCAAGCGCAGCCGTTCGCCTGTGCGTGCCTCTGGCACGGCCCATAACAGCAACGGGGCGTCAACGGCCTCGGCCAAGTGTGTGATAAACGTGCTGTCGGTAAAGGTCGCTTGGAGGGCGACCAGGGCGTCCAACGGCTCGTTGGCCAACGCACGCGCAGCGGCGTGGAGAGCGTCTTGATCAGTCAGCAGGCGCGCTTCACCTATCAACTCAAAACCGGCCTGCTTGAGCGCTTGCCAGGTAGCCTGTGCGGTGGTCTCGGCCAGCGCCACGTCAAACGTGGTGCGGGCGACTGCAGCGAAACCCAGACGTAAGGGGCAGCTCATGCTCCCTCCATGTGATAAAAGAACGCGCTCAGGGCCAGTGAGGCTGCGCCGATCACGCCGGCGCGCCAGCCGAAGCGTGTCGGCTGTAACCGCACGCGGTCACCCAGGCCGGCGAAGGCGTGCGCGCGCATGACGCGCTCGGCCGTCGGCAGGAAGAACTCGCTCCCCTGAGCAAACATGCCACCCAGCAGGATCAGCTCTGGATTGAGGATGTTCACCAGGTTGGCCAGCGCGATGCCCAGGTAGCGGGCGCGCACCTCAATCAGCGCAAGGGCATCGGCGTCGCCGGCGCGCGCAGCAGCGAAGACTTGCTCAATAGGGCGACGGCCATCGTCACGGCCTAGATGCTGCGCCAAAATCCCCTTTGGCTTGCTGTATGCCAGCCTGTTTGCCTCGCGAATCAGCACCGGCTCAGAGATCAACGTCTCTAAGCAGCCGTAGTTGCCACATTTGCACCGCTCGCCGCCTTCCGGGATCATCACTGTATGGCCAATCTCGCCTGCGCCGGCACCGCTGCCGCGGAAGGGCTGGCCGTTGATGACGAATCCAGCGCCGACCCCGATCCGCCCATATACAAAGGCTAGGACACCCACATCCCGGCCAGCGCCGAACATCGCCTCGCCCAGTGCCATCGCGCGCACGTTGTTGTCCACGGTGACCGGCAGACCCAAGCGCGACTCCATCCAGCTCCGTAGCGGCACATCGCGCCAGCCTAGGTTAGGCGCCAGGACGTTGACTCCTTTCTGATAGTCCACCAAGCCCGATGCGCCGATCCCCACACCCAAAATCCGGCTGCGCTCTGCCCCACTCTCGGCGATCGTCTTCTCCACCAGCTTGGCGATTCGAGGGAGCACGCGTGAGACGGGCAACGTTGGGTCGAAGCTGATGATGTTGTTGTGAACGATCTCTGCGTAGAGGTTCACGACGGCTGCCCGCAGGACGCCGATGCCGATATGCACGCCGACGGCGTAGCGTGCATCGGGGTTGAGCTGCAGACCGGTGCGGGGCCGGCCAATGCGCCGGTTGCCGTTCACGCCATCTCCCCCGTGCTCAGCTTCCACGACGATGCCTTGGTTGAGCAGCTCATCGATCAAGTGCGTAATGGTTGTGTTAGACAGCGCGGTGCGCTCGGCGAGTTGCGCGCGCGAGATGACGCCGGCCCGCAAAAGATGATTAAGCACGGCGCGCAGGTTGTGCGACCGCACCACGTGGTGGTTTCTGCCGGCAAGCGTCAGCGTGGACATGCAGTTATTTTCTCAAGTTGAGAAAGTAAATCTATTCTAGGGCGTCCGATGGCTTTGTCAAATTCGGGGCTGCTCCGTGCGTGACTTGCGGGCGACAGCGCCGGCGCTACACTCACTCGCGTGGAAGGCTTGACTATGGAAGGCTCAGTGACCGCTCACATCCGCACCCACAGCCGCCCCAGCGCGCTGCGCATCACCGATGTGCGCGTGGC
>JAGHYX010000045.1 GCA_017743375.1 Chloroflexota bacterium | reverse complement strand
TCCGGGATGCGCGTGAAGACCTCCGCCAGCGGCCGGCCCTCGGCCAAGCACAGCCCGGCCGCGAGCGCCAAGCCGTGCGAGATGACAATGACATGTTGGTCGGGATGGGCGCGCGCGATCGCGTCGAACGCCTGGCCGACCCGCGCCGCGACCTCATAGACGCTCTCGCCCTGCGGCGGGCGCGAGTGCACCGGGTCGCGCCGGCGCTCGTCTAGCTCGGCCACGTAGCGCAGCGCCACCTCGTCGCCCAACATCCCCTCCCACACACCCAAATGCACCTCGCGCAGGCGGGCGTCCAACTGAACCGGCAGGCCCAGCCTCCGCGCGATGATCTCCGCCGTCTGCCGCGCGCGCAGCAGGTCGCTGCTGTAAATCGCGGCGAAGGCCAGCCCGTCTTGTGAAGCCTGCGCTGCGAGCTGTTCGGCCACAGCCTCGGCCTGGGCCAGGCCGGTGGCGTTGAGCGGCGGCGCGTCGGGCGTCTGACCCTGCCAGCGCCCCTGGACGTTCCAGTCAGTTTGGCCGTGCCGCACTAGCCAGAGATAGGTCATGCGTCCTCGCTGCGTGTGAGGGCCGGCCGGCTGGCCAAGTACTCCGGGATCTCGATCATCGGCGGGCGCTCCAGCTCGGCGATCTCCTCCAGCTCCAGGTAATAGCCACCGGCCTGGTAGCGGATCAGCTTCATCGTCTTGTTCACGTCGGCGATGAAGGCGCGCTCGTAGTGCCGCTCCAGCTTGCGCATCACCGTCTGGATGATGGCGAACGACATCTTGCTGAGCGCCTCCAGGGATTGATTGTGATGAATGCGCTCCAGCAGGTCCACCTGGGCGATGGCCGAGAGGCCGAACAGCTCGTAGATGTCAATCAGCAGGCTGGTCTCCACGCCGTAGCCGGAGGAGAACGCGCAGCGCTCCAGCGCGGCGCGCCGCCCGCCATACTCGCCGGAGAGCGGCTGAATCACCCCCGAAAGTTCCGGGTAGAACAGGTTGATCAGCGGCCGGGCGGTCAGCTCGGTCACCCGCCCGCCGCCGCCGGCCTGCAGCTTATCGCCCACCCGCAGCGGCCGGCGATAGAAGCCCTTGACGAACTGAATCTCCGGGTTGATCAGCATCGGCCCGATGATGCCGTAGACGAAGCGGGGATGGATGTTCACGATGTCCGTGTCAATCCAGATGATGAGATCGCCGCGGGTGACAAACAGGCTCTTCCAAAGCGCCTCCCCCTTGCCGTTGCGCGCGCCGTAGGCCGGCAGCAGCTCCTGATGGATATACACCGGGATGCCGGCCTTCTCGGCGATCTGGCGCGTGCGGTCGGTGGAGTTGGAGTCAATCAGCACGATCTCGTCCAGCAAGGGGACTTTGTCCATCAGCGCCTGCTTGACCGTCCGGATGACCTTGCCGACGGTGGCCTCTTCGTTCAGGGCCGGCAGGGCCAGGCTGATGGTGAGGCCCTGCTGTTGCTTTAAGTCCACCAGGTGGTGAAGGTCGGCGAACTCATCGGCTTGGAAGGTGTTCTGGGCAAACCACTTATCCACCAGCAGCGAGATCGCGCCGGCGCTCACGCGCTCGTCGGCGAACGAAGCAGGGAGCGGCCGGCGGGTCTTGACCACCAGCACCGCCGCGCTGATCTGGGCGAGCACGTATTCAGCCACCGGGCCGAGCGCGGCGCCGGTCTGGCCGGCCCGCGCCGACGCGCCCAGGATGACCAGGTCGGCGGCGATGGCCTTGGTCTGCTCGACGATGGTCTTGGCCGTGTCGGCGGTGACGATGCTGCGCAGTTGGACTTCGGGCATGCGCTGCAGGACGCGCTCGATGGCCTTGAACGGCGCGTTAGAAGCAGCAGAGTCGCCGGCGAGCTGAATGTGCAGCGCGTAGAGTTCCCTGGGCGAGAGATTGAGGCCGATGCGCAGGGCCAGCTCCGCCGACGGCCCGCCGCGCACCGGCACCAGCACGCGCTCAACCGAAGAGAGCGGGCCGCGCAACAAGCCCACGTCGCAGGCCGGATGGCTGAGCACCTCCTCGGCGGGCGTGCCCAGGCTGGTCAGATGGCCGTCGCTATCCAGCAGCAGCAAGTCGGGTGCTTCGGCCTCGATCACCGGTTGTAGGTCTTGCCACGGCGTCGTGGTGACCAGCACCTGCGAGCGGGCGCGCACCTGATGGCCGCGTCCCAGCTTGCGCAGCAGCCGGCGCAGCTCCTGCGCCTTGCTCGCCCCTGCGCTCAATGACCCATCGGCGGGCAGACACACCACGCCGACCAGCACCACCTCCGGCGCCAGCAGCTCGGCCAGCTTGATCGCCGATTCATCGGCGCGACCGTACACCACCGGCACCAGGATCTTGCGCAGCGAGGCGAAGAGGGTCTTCTTATTCATCGCTCCTCCAGCGTCTGCATCAGCAGCGGCTCAATGTAATGGGCGCCGATTTGCTCCCAGCTATAGCGGCTGCGGACGCGCACCGCAGCGCGGAAGGCTGCGCTCTCGCTGAGCTGGCCGGCGATCAGCTCGGCCAGCCGGCGCGGGTCCTCGTCGGGCGAGAAGAAGCACGCCTCGCCGTCGCCCAGCGCGCGCAGCGGGGCGATGTCGCTACAGAAGATGGGCAGCCGGCTGGCCGCCGCCTCAAGCATCGGCAGGCCGAAGCCCTCCTCGCGGCTGGGGAAGAACAGCGCGTCTGCCAGCCGATAGAAGTCGGCGATCACGGCATCGGGCAAAAAGTGGTCGCTCCACTCGGCCAGAAAGTAGGCCGCGTCCTCCAGGCCCAGCTCAGCGCGCAGCGCCTTGAGCGACTGGAAGTAGCGCAGGTTGGCCGGATTGTGCGGGCCGAGCGGGCCGGTGACGATCAGCACGGGACGGCGGAAGTGTGAACGCAGCGCGGCCAGGGTGTGCAGCGCCAACTCGATGTTCTTGCGCGGCGTAAGGCGCACCGGCAGGAGCAGGATCGCATCGGCCTCCATCAGCCGCATGCGCTGGACCAGCGCTTGCGTCTGGGCTTCGAGTTTGTGAAAGCGCGCGATGTCCAAGCCGTTGGGGATGACCTTAATCGCGTTCGGTGAAAGGCCGGTTAAGCCCGCCAGCTCGGCGCGCCGCTGCTCGGAGACGACAACGTGGGTCGCGCCTGGCCAGGGCGCGCGCAACAGCGCCCAGGGATAGCCCTCGTGCAGCTCGGCGCGATAGCGCGGCGTCGCCCAGGCCAGGTCGTGATGCCAGATGACAAGGCGCGCGGAGAAGCCGGCGGGTCGCGCAGCACAGAACAGGTCGTATAGCGCGGCGGTGAGGGCCAGGTTTTTATGCAGCGAGCAGACGTTATGGGCGATCAACACGTCGGCTTCGGCCAACGCCGCCCGCAGCGCGGCGTTCAGCTCATCGCGCAGCGCGGCGAACGCCGGCTCGACTTGGCCGAGGTCCAACTGCGCCTTGACCTGTGACACGCGCGCGTGGCGCGAGTCGGCCAGGGGGAGGTGGACGAAGGGGACGTTGGGGAGGGTTTGTTCGCCGCGGCCGGCCAGGATGCGCACCGCGTGGCCCAGCTCGGCGAGCACGCGGGCTTGGTGCGCCAGCACCCCCTCCACGCCGCCGACGACGGGCGGGGCCGAGTAGTGCAGCAGGGAGACGCGCATGAGAGGCAATGCATACCGATGTTAGCATGGGCATCTAGGGAGGCACGGGGCATTCACGAACGGGGACAATCCTTTTGCTCGCTGCCCTACCCCAACTCGGCGAGCTCCGCGCGCTGCTCATCGGCAAGCGCCGGACGCTCCTCCTCCGGAAGGTGCTCGATCACGATCTCGCCGAACAGCCGCTCTTGGTAACAGCGCACCTCGTACCGCTTCAGCAGCTCCAGCAAGGCCAGCAAGCTCACGATAATTTCCACGCGCGAGCGCATCTCCGAGGTGATCTCACCAAAGGACACCCGCCGGCGCGTCTGCACGGCCGAGCGAATGCGCGCGATGCAGTCATGCACCGTGATAGTCAGGCGCGCGACCATGCGCTCAACCTCCGGCGGTGGCAGCCAGCGGTTGACCACGCGCTGCATGGCGGCAGCCAGCCCTTCCAGCGTCACGTTGTCTAACGGCAGCCGGCGTTGAGGACGCGGCAACGGCGGAGGCACCACAGCGTAACTGCGCCACCCTTCCTGCTCGCGCGCCCGCAGCATCGCTGCCACCCGCTTGTAGAACTGGTAGGCGCGCAATTGCGCCACGAGATCGTCTGCGTCATCGCCCTCTTCTTCCTCCGAGGCAGGCTCGAGCTGCGGCAACAGCGCACGACTCTTGATCACCAGCAGGCGAGCGGCCACCGAGAGGAATTGCACGATCGTCTTTGGGTCGCGCTGGGGCATGGTCGCCAGATAGGCGATGAACTGATCGGTCACCATCGCCAGCGACACGCGCGTGATCTCCAACTGTCGCTCCTCGATCAGCCGCAATAACACATCCAGCGGGCCTTCATACACCGGCAGCCGCACTTCAAAGCCAGCGTCCATCCTTGCGTCAGCCCTCAGCCCTCAGCAGCACCCAGTACTCGAAGCCATTCATGGTGAAGCGATGCGCCCAGTAGTAATTGCGGAAGATCGCCTCTTTCACATCGTCTGGGTAGAACAAGGCGCGGAAGATCACTGCGCCGAATGCGCGTTGTTCGATCATCGCGATCATCTGCGAGGTGTCGAGCAGGCCGGCCTTCCACAGGTTCAGCAACTGCGTTGGGTTCGTCACCACGTCTTTGCCGGCCAGCAGCGTGAACATCGCCTCCTCGCTCCACACCGGCCCATCCACCGCGCGGATGATCTCCACGATCGCCCAGCCGGCGGCGGCATCCGCGGGATCCAGCAAGTGACCGAGCTGCGTAAAGCCGGCGGAGTCGTAGTAGGGATACGGCGGATACGACGACGGCGCATCGGCCACGCCGATCAGCCGCGCGACCGCGCCGAACAACCGGCCGCTGGTCGGCAGATGGACGTTGAGCGCGCTCTGGGCGAGGAAGAGCACGCCCGTCAGCAGCGCGAGGGCTGATCGCCACAGCGCAGCCCTCGAGGATTGGGCGAGCGCCCCCCACAGCCGCCCCAGCAGCCCAACGGTGCATACACACGAAGCGGCGATGGCCGCGATGAGATACGTCGGGCCGGCCCCCCACTTGCCGGTCAACAGGCCCATCGCGCTGCCGGTCACGAAATACAAAGACCAGATCGTGATCGGCTGGAGCGACCGCGCGCGCAGCGCGCGCGCCGCGTCCCAGCCGACATACAGCGTGCTACAGACGATCAGGACGGCCTGAAGGCGGAACCACTGGCCGTATGTCTGCCAGGTCACGGCGATGTCATACTCGTTCACGTTGGCCAGCACCACGTTCAGCCAGAACTGGCCCTGGGTGGCGACGTTGAGCGCCAGCACGATCGCTGCCGTGACGAACGCGCTGATCAACAGGGCGCGCAAGCACCAGCGCGGCTGGCGAAGGAGCAGATAGCCAAAGCCAGCAGCCAGTGCGTCCACCGCCTGGAGCTTGGTGAAGCCGGCCGTCACCAGCAGCGCGACGCCTAGGGCAGCCCAGCGCGCTGATGGCTTCGCCGCCAACGCGACATCCAGGCAGAGCAAGCCGGCGAAGGCGAACATCACCATCGGCAGGTGCGCGCGGGCCAGCGGGCCGATGTGATACACGTAGTTGGCTGCGAAGAAGGCCAGGCCGGCGAAGGCCGGCAGCAGGATCGTCCCCAGCGGCGTCGGCGTGTGCGCCTCGGCAACCCAGAGCCGTCGTGCGGCCAGGACGATCAACCCGCCCAGAACCAGCGATGTCGCAAAAGTCAGCGCCCGCCCCACCCAGATGTGCGGGCCAAACAACGCCACCAATGGCGCCAGCATCAGCCGATAGACAGGGGGATAGTTCGAGGCGTAGAAGGGGTATTGGGCGTTGTCGAGGTAGATGTTCTCCCCCCTGGCCAGGCGGATCGCGTCGTATAGCTCAAAGCCCTCACCCTGGTCGTAGTCGAATGGAAAGGCGAACAGCGACCGCGCATAGACCAGGTAAGTGACGAAGTAAAAGAGCAGCGCCACCAATGCCAAGGCAAGCGAGGCTGCCGCAAGCGCGTGGAGGGCAGCGCCCAGGCGCGCCCGCCTTACATTCGATTCTGCCCCTGTTTCAATTGAGAACGAGTGTGCCATCAGGGAAGGTTTGCGCCACGAGCCAATTCAGTAGTAAGGCACGGCACAGCAGCGAAAAGGACCATGGCGGCAGTGCATCACTCATGTTACTTCTCCCGCATGGGCGCACACGGCGCTCTCGCGCTCCATCATGCCCCGCAAGGCGAAATAAAGCAGCCGCCACCAGCCCTCGCTCAAAGCAAAGCACTTCGCCGGTGATCCTATCCATGGTGGCCAAGGTCTTGGGGCAGCGAGCATGCGCTCAGCGCGGCAACAGAAAGGGACTGGCTCCCTGGATGAACCGGGCGACCTGATACACGACGATGCAGCCGGTGGACGTGCCGATACACATGAGGATGGCGCTGAGGATCACCGCGACGATCCCTTTATAGTGATGGCCGCGCAGCACGATCTCCCTAGCCATCACTCCCTGCCAGCCCCAAGCGACGCTGATCAAGCCCAAGACAGCGCTGATCACGAGGATGAGGGCGTCTATCAGCAGCCTCTCCATCGTGACGCCGGGCTAAGCGACCAGGATGAAGATGAGAAACACGGCGAACAGCGCCGGCGTAATGAAGATGGCTGTGTAGATCCAGTGCTCGTAGCGCAGGTGCATGTAGTAAGCAGCCACCAGCCCGGCCTTGACAAACGCGATCGCCATCAGGATGGGCACGAGTATGTTCTTAGGCAGGTGAAACAACGTCACAACTACCTCTAGGATCGTGGCGATCGTCAGGATGCCGAAGACCAGGACGGGGTTGGTATGCCGGCGATGAGCCAGTGAGTGGTCAGGTTGTCGAGCCATGGCAATGTCAATTCGTCAAGTAAACCACAGTGAAGATGATCACCCAGATCAAATCCACAAAGTGCCAATAGAGGCCAAAGATCTCCACCGTGGTGTAGTTGCGGGATGAGAACGTGCCGCGCCGCGCGACCAGCAAGGTCATCAGGCACCAGATCACGCCGACGAAGACGTGCAGGCCGTGGATGCCGGTGAGCGTGAAGAACGCCGAGCCAAATGGGTCGGCAAACGAATGGCCTTCCTCGAAGATCAACAGCGAATACTCGACGGCTTGCCCGCTCAGGAACATGACGCCCAGGATGGCCGTGAGGGTCAAGTAGCGTTGGAGCTTTTGCTGCTGGTCAGCGCGGATCGCCTCAATGCCCAGCACGACCATCAGGCTGCTGGCCAGCAGGATGAACGTATTGACGCTGACCAAGGCCAGGCTGAAGGTGTTTGGCTCCCACCACTCCAGGCCATTCTGGAAGATGTTGCGGCGGGTGAGGACGAACGCGCCGATGAGGCCGGCGAAGATCAGCAGCTCCGAGCTGAGGAAGAGCCACATGCCAAACTTTCGGTTGAGGTTGGCATGGGCGACCTCTGCGCCGGCCGGCTTGGCGGTCATGGTCGCTTGTTCCTTCACGCCTGACATTCTATCAGGGGTGTGCTCAGAATGAGTGCTTTTGGGTGCATGATGCTTCGCTCCGCTGGCTACTGAGGATAGTGGCGCAGGATTGCTTTCCCACTATGGCATGCGACTGCTTTGCTGGGCATGACAGAAGCGCACCCTGCTCCGTTCCTTTGCTCGCAGGGGAATGAAAGGAGCGACGGGCTAGCCTTACCCCTATTCGTGAGCCTTCCCCCTTTGAGCGCGCTTGTTCACCAAAAGAGGCAACCGCTTGCGCGCTGCTCACTGGCTAAAGTCAATCTTTCCGGAGCGTAGGCGGCAGCAGTGCCGTCACCCACCCAGGTTCTGTCCCTCGCCATGAACGCAACTTCCTTCTTTCTCATCTTTCGGACGATAATCCTTATGCCGTCAAATCACGCTACGAAGTAGGAGAAACGCTTTGTCCGGCTCATCCAGGCGCTCATCGTCTCCACTCTCGTTTCTGACCGTGCTCATCACTGCCGCCGCCGGCGCGCTTGGCGCGTATGTCGCGTTCATCCGGCCATGGCACTTGCGCTGGGGCGCGACGGATGACGAGGTCAGCCGCACCCTGCTGGGCGATTCGCTGATCGAAAATCCGCGCCTTCAAGCCACCCATGCGATCACCGTGCATGCGCCGCCCGAGGCGATCTGGCCTTGGCTCGTACAGATGGGCCAGGGGCGCGGCGGATTCTATAGCTATGAAGGGATCGAACGCCTGCTGGGGCTACGCCCCGGCAATGCCAACCAGATCATCCCGAACCTGCAAGAGCTACATGCGGCTGACGAACTGCCGCTGGCACCGAACGGCGCCGGCCTGCCGGTGGACATCGTTGTGCCCTACCGCACGCTGGTGATGCATTCGGACTCGCCCATCCCCGCGCGCGTCGCGGTGATGCAGGCCGGCTACTACCGCCGCGTGACCTGGACCTTCCACTTGGAGCCGATTGACGCCGAGAACACGCGCTTGATCGAGCGCTGGCGCGCCGATTGGGATCCGACTCCGATGAACACCCTTGTCATCCGCGCGCTGCTGGAGCCAGGTGCGTTCATCATGGAACGCCGCATGTTGCTGGGGATCAAAGCGCGCGCCGAGCACGCCTGGGCCGAGCAAAAGCGGCGCGCTCAGCGTGAGGACACCTGCTCGTAGAGCTGTTCCATCCGCGGCACGATCGCCCGCCAGTCGTAATTGGCCGCGACAAAACGTTGGGCGCGCTCACCCAGCGCGGCGCGGCGAGCCGGGCTGCGCAGCAGTTCAATCACTGCGCTGGCGAATTCTTGGGGGCGATCGGCGATCAACACCTCACGTCCGGAGGTGACCTCAAATCCCTCGCACCCAAGCGCCGTGGTGACGATGGCGCGCCGCATGGCCATGGCCTCCAGCAGTTTGAAGCGCGTGCCGCCGCCGGCCCGCAGCGGCGCGACATACACATCGGCCTGAGCGATATACGGCCGCACATCGGGCACCTCGCCGGTGATGATCACGTTTGGATCTGCGCGCAGCGCTGCCAGCCGGCTGCTCGGCTTCTGGCCGACGATCAGCCAGCGCGCAGCGGGGTAAGCCTGTTTCACGATCGGCCAGATGCGCCGCCAGAACCACAGCGCGGCATCCACGTTGGGGCGAAAGTCCATCTTGCCGGTGAAGACCAGCGTAGGTGCGCCGGCGTTCTCCCGCCCTTCGGCGGTGGCAAAGGCGGCATACTCGGCCACGTCAATGCCGTTGGGGACGACCTGCAGACGTGCGGTGGTCGCCAACTGGCGCAGCACAGCGGCATCCTCCGCCGAGACGCACGCCACGGCATCGGCAGCGCGCAGGACCCGTCGCTCGAATTGGCGCAGCCGCATCCACTGCGCCAGGGAGTACAGCGCACCGTGCCAACGCCAGGGCACGCGCGCGTCGGTCAGGCAGGTGCGCTTCTGGAGCAGATACTCCGCATTGTGCGCGTCGTACACCCAGCGCGTCCCCAACGGCAAGCGACCGGCGACCAACGCATACCGGGCCAGCTCGATGCCCTCCACCTGGAGGATGTCGAAGCGATGGAGGCGCAACTGCTCGTTGAGCGCGCGCGCAAAGGCCGGCGACCACAGCCGCCAGGCCATGTCCGGCAATCCCGAGGTGATGAGCGTGCGCAGGCGATCGGTTGTCGTGCGGGCAGGCAATGGCACGCGCACCACCCCTCGACACGCCAAGCGCAACATCTCCGGCAGCTCCGCAGCGGGGTGCTCATCAAAAGAGAGCAGCCAAATCTCGTGCCTGCCGGCCAGGTGGGCGATCAACCCCCAGTTGCGCAGCGCTGTGCCCTGACGGGGCGGGTAAGGCAGTTGGGGCGTGAGAAACAACAGACGCATTGAACCAGCGAAGTATGCCTACATGCCCAGCGCAGCGCGATAGACCGCCAGGGTCTGTTCCGCGGCGCGCGCCCAGGAGAACTGCGCTGCACGGACCCTCCCTCGGCGAGAGAACTCGGCGTGGCGCGCATCGTCCTGCCATAGCGACCAGAGATGACCGGCCAGCGCGGCATCATCCGTTGGCGGGTGAAACAGCGCAGCATTGCCAGCGACTTCGGGCAGCGCGCCGGCAGCGCTGCACACGACGGGGACGCCTCTCGACATCGCCTCCAGCACGGGCAAGCCAAACCCTTCGGCCAGCGAGGGCATGGCCAACATGCGCGCGCGCCGATAGACCGCGTCAAGCTGTTGGTCGGCCAGCCGGCCGGTGAACGTCACGCGCGCCGTCACGCCCAGCGCATCGGCCAGCGCGCCCAGCGCCAGGTCGCCCCACCCCGCTTCGCCAACGATGACGAGCTGCACATCGGCCGGCAGGCGCGCCAGCGCCCGCAGCAGCGTCGCCAGGTTCTTGCGCGGCTCCAGCGTGCCGACGAAGAGCACATAGCGCGTCGGCAGCCCTGCGGGCAGATCCGCTGCCACAACCGCAGGCGGATCATCCGGCGCTTCGTGGATCACGCTGACCTTCGCCGGCGACAGCTCGGGCATCAGGCGCAAGACCTCGGCGCGGGTAAAGTCCGAGACCGCGATGACCTGGTCGGCGCGCCGCGCCGACCAGCGCACGCGGCGGTAGTAGCGCAGGCCATCGGCGCTCATCGCCTCCGGGTGTTCCATAAAGTAAAGGTCGTGAATGGTGATGACCTTGCGGAAGCGCCCGTGGCAGGTGATGAAGTCGGGCGAGTGCAATATGGTGCACTGCGACTGAAACCGTCCTCGCGCCATCAATTCCAGCGGCAGCAACAGGGACTCATAGCGATGATGCGCCGGCGTGATCGTCCGCACCACGCCCACGTTCGCCGGCAGCCAGGCCACGTTCCGATCGCGTCGATCCAGCAGCGCCCACAGCCGAAAGCGCAGCTCGCCCTGTGCGGCCAGTGCGCGCAGCAAACGCCGCGCATATTGCGCGATGCCGGCCTGACGATAGTACATCAGCCGGCAATCCATCACCACGTCGTAGCAAGATTGAAGAGCGCGCATCGCATCGAACAAGGCGCCCAACTTATAATCGCCCTGTGACTTTATCAGAAGAACGCTTGCTGGCGATGTATCGCCAGATGGTGCTGATCCGCCAGTTTGAGCTGCGCGCGATTGAAGAGCGCCAGCGCGGCCTGATCCCCGGCTTCATCCATCCATACGTCGGACAGGAGGCGTGCGCGGTCGGCGCATGCGCTGCGCTGAACCCCGACGACGTGATCACCAGCACGCATCGCGGCCACGGCCATCTGATCGCCAAAGGCGGCGACGTGCGCTATATGATGGCTGAGCTGGCGGCGCGCGAGGCCGGCTATTGCCGCGGCAAAGGCGGGTCGTTGCACATGACCGACTTCGACCTGGGCATCCTCGGCGCCAACGGCATCGTCGCCGGCGGCATCCCCATGGCCGTCGGGGCGGCGCTGGCCTTCAAGATGCAGCGCGCCGGCGATGCACCCTTGCGCGTGGCGCTGGCCTTCTTCGGCGACGGCGCGACCAACGAAGGGGCCTTCCACGAAGCGCTTAACCTGGCCGGGCTTTGGCGGCTGCCGGTGATCTTCTTCTGCGAGAACAACCAGTACGGCGAAGGCACGCCTCAGCACAAGCAAGCGCCGATCACCCAACTGAGCAAGCGCGCCGAGAGCTACGCCATGCCCGGCCTGACGGTGGACGGGAACGACGTGCTGGCCGTGTACGAGGCCGTTAGCCAGGCTGTGGCCCGCGCACGGCGCGGCGACGGCCCATCCTTCATCGAAGGCATGACCTATCGTTACCGTGGCCACTATGAAGGCGACCCGCAGGTGTATCGCACGCAAGAGGAAGTCGCGCAATGGGAGGCCCGCGACCCGATCCAGCGCATGCGGGGCGTCCTGCGCGCGCGCGGCATCTCGGAAGACCATATCATCGCGCTCGAACGAGATGTCTCCGCTCAGGTCGAGGATGCCGTTCGCTTCGCCCGCAGTGCGCCGCCCGCTCGGGTCGAAGATGCCCTGACGGGGGTGTACGGCGACACGCACGGCGGCGCAGTGTTCTGAAACACACCAATCTCAGAGGGCCCGGACCGCTCACTTATCCACACGTGATGACGTTTATCCCCATCCACGCGGGGGGTTGTCCACAAAGTACGCAGCGCTTAAAGCGGGGATAAACGGCACTGTGGAACAGCCCAGCCAATCTATGGGGGTGGAAGGGCGGTGATTCGCCAGATATGGCAGAGGGGGCGACGATGCCTTGTGAACATTCTGTGCACTCGCTGTGGATAGGCAGATGGCGCGCCTATATCGCACGCGGCGCGCGCCTGCTGCTGACCGCGATGCTCCTATCGCTCAGCCTGCGCTACGAGGTGCCTGCCCAATACGACCGCGAGGCGCACCTCGATCGCTTGCTCGCCGGCCGGCAGTTCGACCTGGCCAGCTGGTGGGTGAGCGCAGCGCTGGCCAAGCTGGCCTACGCGCTTCTACCTATCCACGAGCGGATGACCGACGACGCCCAGGCTGACTTCGTGCGCGCTTACATGCGTGAACTGGCTGAATTCAACCGCTTGGTGGGCGAGATTGAGGCGATCTATGCCGCTCCTGACGTGCGCGACCCAGACGGCGCCAGCGTCGGTTTGCGCGCGCAGCGCGACGCACTGCGCGCCAGCCTAGACGCCCGCCAGGCCATCGTCGAGGGCATCCTCGAAGACCAGGTCCAAAGCATCCTGCGCGAGGAAGGCTTCGCCATCGGCGGCCAGGTGATGCCGCCGGTGCGCTTTCGCTTTACCCAATTGCCCAGCCTGCTCATCGTCTCGCGGCGCGACAAGATCGAGCGCATCGCCTCGCGCGAGCTGGAGACTGGCCTGACGCTGGAGGAACAAGTGCGCCTGGAGGCGTTGGTTGACCGTCGCTTCAACGTCTCGTCGCTGATCACGCCCATTGGCGGCCTGGGGACGTATCCGACCATGCTGCCGGAGACGACGGCCCTGCGCTGGGTGCTGGGCGTCATCGCCCATGAGTGGGTGCACAACTACTTGCTGTTCACGCTCAGCCCGGTTGGGCTGAACTTTCTATCGAGCGCAGAGGCACGGACGATCAACGAAACGGCCGCCGTGATCGTGGAGCGCGAGGTGCGCGAGCGCGTCGCGCAGCGCTATTACCCAGAGCTTTACGCAGCGCTGATGAGCGATGTGCGCCCCGGCACCGCGCCCGATGCAACATTTGATTTTCGCGCCGAGATGCGCAAAACCCGCATCCGGGTGGACGAACTGCTGGCCGAGGGCAAAATTGAGGAGGCCGAAGCCTATATGGAGGCGCGGCGTGTGTTGTTCGTCAAACACGGCTACCTGATCCGCAAGCTCAACCAGGCCTACTTTGCCTTCCACGGCGCCTACAACGCCGATCCGGACGGCGCGCCGGCAGCCGGTCGAGACCCGGTCGGGCCGGCGGTGCAAGCCCTGCGCGCCCGCAGCCGCTCGCTGGGCGACTTCCTGCGCCAGATCGCCACCGTGCGCGATTTCGCCGATCTCCAGCAGCGCCTAGCCCAACCATGATGATCTACGACATCACCCGCCCGCTCTCGCCGCACACGGCGGTCTTCCCCGGCGATGTGCCGGTGCGCATCGCGCCAACCATGCAAATGCGGAACGGCGATGCATGTAACGTGACGGCGATCACGCTGAGCACGCACGCCGGCACGCATGTGGATGCCCCGCGCCACTACAGCGATGAAGGATGCGGCGTGGATGCTATCCCCCTGGATGTCTTGATCGGGCCGGCGCGGGTGATCTCGCTGGCAACCAAGACGAAGATTACGACGGCCGATTTGCAACGCGCCCTAGAGGGACATTCTTTCCCCATGCGCCTGTTGATTCACACGCCGGCCAGCGAACGGCGGGAGGATGTCTGGTCAGCGGCTTTCTCCGCTTTCGCGCCGGATGCCGCCGAGTGGCTGGGCGCGAGCGGCTTGCGGTTGATCGGCACCGACGCGCCCTCCGTGGACCCGGCGGAGAGCAAAGATTTGCCGGCGCATCGGGCATTTCTGCGCCACGGCGTGTTTATCCTGGAGAACATCTGTTTGCGCGACGTGCCGGATGGAGATTACGAGCTGATTGCGCTGCCGCTCCGGCTGGTGGATGGGGATGCCGCGCCGGCGCGGGCGGTGTTAATCAAACGATAGAGGCAACGGCTCGCGGGCTGCTCGTTGGCGAAAGTTGATCTTTCTTTGGAGGGAGGGCGACGGCATTGCCGTCGCCCACCCAGGACTCCGCACCTGGCCTGAACGCACCCCAAGCAAGACTTATTGGGCAGATACGTCCGAGCATCCACAAAGACACTCGTAGGCGTGCTCCATGCCCCGTGCGGAGCTGGTCAGCAGCCTCCCCGCCGGCTTTCTTCATCATGAGTTAACCGCTCAGCGGGCTATTCTTAACAATTCTCGGTTAATATTGGCCTTGAATAAGCCTTTACTTATGACCTATCCGTCACCGTCCGCCCACGTGGTCGGCGAAGCGTTGCTTGCGCCGCACGTGCAAAAGCCTCGCCTTGACCGGATCGCCAACTGGATCTCCAACGCTACCCATCCGCCCATCATCGGCATCTTGAGCGCCATGATCGCCCTGCTCGCCTCCGCCCGACAGGATGCCTGGGGATGGGCGGCGGTGTATTTGGGCCTTGCGATCAGCGTGCCGGTGCTATACGTGGTCTGGCTGTTGTGGCGCGGCAAGATCGCCGACCCGCAATTGCCCGACCGACAGCAGCGGTTGAAGCCCTACTTTGTGGCGATCGCCTGCGCCGGCGCAGCGACTTGGCTGTTGCACGCCTTTCAGGCCCCGCGATTGCTCCAGCAGGTCGCCCTGGCAAACGCAGTTCAGTCAACCATGCTCTATCTGCTCACCTTGCGCTGGAAGGTGAGCGCACATTGCGCTTCGGCGGGCGGCCTGGCAGTACTGGCAGGACTGACGTTCGGAGCCGGCGGCCTGCCTTTTATGGCGGCTGTGCCGTTGATAGGCTGGGCGCGGGTGCGCTTGAAGCGTCATAACCTGGCGCAGGTGATCGCCGGCGCGCTGCTTGGTGTAGGCGTTGCCTGGATTGTGTTACGTTAGGGGAGATTATGCGGATTGCGCTATTTACAGAGACCTTTCTGCCACGAGTTGAGGGTGTAACCAACACGCTATGCCGCGTGCTCGAGCATTTGGCTGCGCGCGGCCACGAGAGCCTGCTCTTTGCTCCGGAAGGAGGGCCGACCCAATACGCCAATACACCGATCATCGGCCTGCGCGGCTGGCGGTTCCCGCTATACCCCGACTTCAAAATCATCCCGCCGCTGCCTTCCATTCGCAAGCCCTTGAGCGCGTTCAACCCCGACGTGGTTCACGTGCTCAATCCTTTGTCGCTGGGGCTGGCGGCGATTCAGCAATCGCGCAGTTTGGGCCTGCCGGTGGTGGCTTCTTACCACACCGATGTGCCTGGCTTCATGCGACGTTGGGGATACCAGTGGCCATCGCAACTGATGGCCTGTTACATGCGCTGGCTGCATAACCGCGCCGACCTGAACCTATGCCCATCGCAAGTGACATTGGAAGCGCTGCGCCGGCAGGGCTATCGCCGGCTCAAAGTGTGGGGCCGCGGGGTGGACACCGTGCTGTTCCATCCATCGAAGCGCTCGGCCGAATGGCGCGCGCGCCTGAGCGGCGGGAATCCCGATCAGCCGCTCTTGCTCTTCGTGGGCCGGCTCTCTTACGAGAAGCGCATCCACTGGTTGCACGCGGTGATCAACGCCCTGCCGGATGTGCGGGTGGCCATCGTCGGTGACGGACCGGCGCGGGCGGGGTTGCAGCGCTTGTTCTTCGATGCGCCGGTGGTGTTCACCGGCACGCTGCATGGCGAAGATCTGGCCGCCGCTTACGCCAGCGCCGACATCTTCGTCTTCCCGGCGGCCAACGAGACGCTGGGCAACGTCGTCTTGGAGGCGATGGCCTCCGGTCTGCCGGTGGTCGCCCCGCGCGCCGGCGGGTTGCTCGACCATGCTGTTCACGGCGAGACTGCGTTGCTCTTCGAGCCGGAGGACCGCAACGCGCTGGTTGCGGCTGTGCAAGCGCTGGTCGAGGACCCAGCTCTGGCGCGCAGGTTGGGCAGCGCCGGACGCGCGCGCGTCGAGCCGCGCACCTGGATGGCGGTGCTGGATGGCCTGCTAGAGGACTATCGCAGCGTTATCGCGGCACGTCGCGCAGAGGCACGCCCATCGCTGGCCTCGCGCCGGCTAGCCGATGGCCTCTGAAGCGGCATCCCCCTCGCCCGTCTGGCGGCTGGCAGGCATCGTCTCGATCAGCTTCGGCCTCAACCTGGTCAGCGCAACGCTTGAGCCGGCGCTGCTGGGCCACAAAGTTATTGCCCTATTCCCCGACCGCGCCACGGACGCAGCCGCCTTTGGCGCGATCACCTTCGGCGGCTTGCTCGTCGCGGTCGTCGCTCAACCCCTGATCGGCGCGTGGTCGGACCGGACGCGCTCTCCGCTGGGGCGCAGGCTGCCCTTCATGTTGACGGGAGCGATAGGGCTCATGCTGGGGCTTGCCCTGATCGCGTCGGCCCGCGACCTCGTCAGCTTAGTGGGCGGATTGATCATCACGCAGCTCGGCCTAAACAGCGTGCTGGCCACCTGGCAGCCGGTGATCGCGGAGGGCGTCGCGCCCTCTCAGCGCGGGATGGCCGCAGGGTTCAAGGCAGGCTTCGACCTGGCCGCAGCGATCGTCGGCCGGCTGGCCGCTGCCGAGCTGGTGAGCCGCGTGCCGGAGTGGGGCGAATTGGCGTTGTATGCCACCATCGCCGTGCCGATTCTCGCAATTGTGTTCACACTGGGCATCACTGTGGCGGCGATGGGCAAGCACGCGCTCACTGCCACTGTGGTCAGACCAGCCGAAGGCAGCGTGCGCGAGATGTTCAGCGTGGACCTACGCGCTTATCCGATGTTCGGCTGGTGGTGCGTCAATCGCGTGCTGTTTTGGGCCGGCATGATCGGGGCAAGCGCGTTCTTGCTGTTCGCCGCCCGCGATATCTTCGGCCTCAGTGAGCCAGAGGCGCAGCGCGTCATCGGCCAGGTCAGCGTCGTGCTGGGACTTGCGTTGGGGGTTGTGGTGCTGCCGGCCGGCTGGCTGGCCGATCGGCTGGGCCGGCGGCCAATCATGATCGCCGCAGGCGGCATCGCAGCGCTCGGGGCCGGCATGGCCGTGGCCGACTTCAGGCTGATCGTGCCGGTGGCGATCCTGATCGGCCTGGGGGCCGGCATCTACCTGAGCAGCAGCCTGGCGCTGATCAACGACATCGTCCCGCAAACGGATGCCGCGCGCTACTTAGGCATAGCGAACATCGCCACTGCCGCGGGCAGCGCGCTGGCCAGGCTGGGCGGCGGCGTGACGATCAGCAGCTTCAGCAGCGTGCCTGGGTTGGGCTACCAGGTGCTCTATGCCATCGTCGCGCTGTGCTTTCTGCTCAGCGCGCTGGTGATTGCGGCGGCTCCGCGCGTGGCTGTCCCTGTGCACCAGGCGACCAATATCCCCAGTCCTGGCCGCGCCAGCGCGCAGGCAGGAGATTGAAATACAGCAAAAAGCAGCGCAGCGACGAATGGGCCACCTTGCGCGCCACCCCGCGCTTCAGCCGGCGATGGTCGCGGGCATAGACGACGGCATCCGGCACGAAGCGCGTGCGATAGCCCCGCCGCTGAATGCGCCAGGCGATCTCCGAATCCTCGTTGCAGGTCAATGTGAGATCGAAGCCCCCTACCGCCTGGAGGACCGAGCGGCGAATGATGAGGTTAGAGCCGGTGGCGGCGGGGATGCCGAACGCCGCGAACAGGCGCTGGCCACGGGTGAACCAACGGTAATAGCCCTGAAAGTGATCGCGCGACAACTTCGGGCCGTAGATCGCGCCGAGCCGGGGGTCGTCCGTGTCGAGCTGCGCCAATCGCTCGAAGTAGTCCGGCGCAAAGGTCACATCCGCATCGGTGAAGAGCAGCCAGGGGGCATGCGCGGCCTCAATGCCGACCTGGCGGGCGACGACCACGTTGCAGGCCCGCTCGATGACAACGGTGCGCTCAGGGCGCGTGCTGCGAATGATATGCGGCGTCTCATCATCGCTGCTATCCACGACGATCAACGAGATGTCGTCGGGCAGCGAGGCGAGGAAGGCGCGGATGTTGTGCCGCTCGTTGCGCGTGGGCAGGATGATGGCCAGGTCAGATCGTTGCACAGCTAGTCATCCTCGTCGCTCAGCAGCCAACTGGCCAGCCGGCGTTCCAATACGATGCGCGCTCTGCTGGGCTGTTCCTCGCTTGGCATAATCGCCAGATGACAGGCCCGCCAGCCCTGACGCCCCCACCGGTTAAGAACGCCGGCTAATTGCTCGTCGAAGCAGTTTGGATCCAGGCTCACCGTCTCGACGCGATACTCAAAGCGCTGCACCCCGTAACGTTCCTATACGTATCTTAATAGGATATTAAGAACTGGTGAGATAGGATGCGCTCATGGCCAAACCTTGGGTAGGCGATGGCAATGCCTGCTCATCCGCTCTTATTCTCTCGCTGGTCCACAACTCAATGGGAGGGTATCCCTGCATGCGAGAGTCGCTGCGGACAGCTTCACCTCTTCGTGAGTACAAAAAGGAGTAGCTTCATAGCAGGAAAGGCGCGCCCCCTGGTGGTAGGGTAGTGCCCTTGCCCGCTTTCTATAGCTTTGCTATTAGAACATTTGCCCTGTTGACGAATATGTCTTTGAAGGAGAGAGGGCTGAGATAATGCATGAACCCGCACGATGGCGAGCGCTTGCTCTGTCGCCTTATCATCCACTCAAGCGCTCTTGGCAATTACTTGTCGGATAAAGATAAACCTAACGTCAGTTCGGATTTACACGAGGTCAAG
>JAGHYX010000191.1 GCA_017743375.1 Chloroflexota bacterium | reverse complement strand
TTCGAGGAGAGCGGGGCGATCGTGTCGCTGTAGGTGGACTCGACCGTGCCGGCGCGGTTGGTGAAGGTGATGGTGATGCTGGCCGGCTGCGTCTCCGAGGTGTTGGCGCACACCACGCCGGTCGAGTCGGTGAAGTTCGGCTCAGTGGCGCTGGCGGCGTTGACGCAGCCCTGACCGGCCAGGCAGCGGCGGACGACCTTGGGGAAGAGGATGTTGGTGCCGGCTGCGCTGCGCGGCTTGCCGGTGTAGGCGAACGAGCCGTAGAACCAGGTGTGGATGGCCGCGCCGGCGATCGGCTGCGTGGCGGTCACGTAGATCGAGCCGAGCCAGCCAGTGCCGGGCGCGTTGGTGAAGTAAGGGTTGTTCAGCTCGGGGTTGGCGGTCAGGTCAAACAAGTCAAGAGTGACCTGCGCGCCGGCCGGGATGGTGCGGATCACCGGGTTGCCGCCGAAGGCGACACCGTTGCGGTCGTAGAAGTAGTAATAGGCCGTGGCGCTGGCCCCGCCGGGCGGGTTGGTGTTCTGCACGTAGACCTTGCCAGCTTCCTCCGGGCGGCGCGCGACCGATGGGAAGAACAGGTTGTCGCTGGGGGCGGTGGTGGCGTTGTAGTCGGCGCTGTGCATGCCGTCGCCGCACAGGCCGGTGGCCCCCTGACAGAACCCATTGCCGCCGCCGCCGCCGGTCCAGTTGATGTAGGTCAGGCCGACCAGCGGTTGGTCGGACGAGGCGATCACCGAGCCGGACCAGCCGCTGGGCAGGGCGGGGGTGACGTCGCCGGCGCTGGGCGAGATGGTGGTGGCCCCATACTGGGCCAGGCTGCTGACGTTGCGGGTGGCCGCCACGTTGCCGTTGCCGTCAATATATTGGACGACCACAGCAGCAGGTCCTGAGCCGACGTTCATCACGCGGCCAAATGAGGTGCCCGTGCCGGGGTTGGGGGGCTGCGCAGCGGCCAGGCCGGCGTTGGCCAGCAGGGCAACTGCTGCCCCAAACGAAAGGATGGTCTTTCTGTTCATCACTGTTATGTTCCTCCTATCAGGATATTACGCACTCATGTTATCCCACAAGTGCGGGGAAATCTATACTCCTTTTGGGTGATTAGCGGGCGCGTAGGCCCTCGGCCATCGGCAGCCGGGCGACCACCTGGCCGCTGCGGGCGTCAATGACCAGCGCCTCGTAGGTCGTGCGCTCCACCAGCTCCTGGGTGGCCAAGACATAACGCCCGTCGGGCGTCCAAGCCGGGAAGCGCACCGGCAGCGCCTCGCGGGTGAGCGGGCGCGCCTGGCGCCGTTCCAAGTCGTAAAGATGAATGTTAAAGACGCCCTGTTCATAAGAGTGGTAAGCCAGCCGCTTGCCGTCCGGCGACCAGCTCGGCGCGGCGTCGTCTATGGCGTTATTGGTGAGCTGCTGGACGCCGGAGCCGTCGGCGTTCATGACATAAATCTCATTGTCGCCTTCGCCGCCGCGGTCGGAGGTGAAGGCGATCCGCCGGCCATCCGGTGACCACTCGGGCAGGAAGTTGTTGCCCTCGGCGGTCAGCCGGCGCGGGTTCTCGCCGTCCAGCCCGACGACATAGATTTGGCTCAGCCCGCTCTCGTTCGAGGCGAACAGGATCTGCCGGCCATCGGGCGACCAGCTCGCGCCCCAGTTATAGGCGAAGTCCTGCTTGAGCAGCCGGCGCGGGGTACCCCCATCGGCATCCATCAGGTAAAGCTCATAGCGCCCTTCGGCCATGTTGGCGGTGTAAACGATCTGCCGGCCGTCCGGCGACCAGCGCGGCTCGGTGTTGTTCAGGCCGTCGGTCGTCAGCCGGCGGGGGGGCTGGCCCGGCGGGCGGCGAAAGACGTGCCGGCTGCTGCCCTGGAACGCATAGTAGACTAGGTCAAACTTGGCCAGCGGGTCTTCAGCCGGCAGCGGCGAGGCCAGCGGGGAAGTGAGGACGTCCGCTGGCGGAGCAGGGGCATCCGCCGGCGCGCAGGCGGCCAGCGCGATCGCAACACACAGAGCCAGAGAGGAGAACGAGCGTTTCTTGCTCATGACAGTAAATAATGCAATAGTGTGTCGAGTTAGTCAACCCATTGGGGATGCAACACCTGAACCGAATCGGGAATCTCCACCGGCACCGCCTGTTGACGGGCAAGGTCGAACAGGAAGACCCCACGCTGGTTCTTGAAGGGGGTCACCAGGCCGCATCCGTTGGGCGACCAGGACAACCCGCCGGAGACCAGCGCCTCGGCCGGCGTCCAAGGTTCACCATCCGGCCGTTCCAGCACACCCACCTGCAGGAACTCTGGATTCCCCGGCGAGAGCCACAGCGCCGCGATCAGGTTGGAGACGGGTGACCAGCGCGGGTAGATGGCGTTCGTCCCGACCTTGCGCGGCGGGAGCGGCTGATCGCCGGGGCGGGTGAGGTAGGCAACAGTGACAATGCTGCACTGCGGGCCGACGACCAGGCAGCCGGCCGAGTACAGCCGCTTGCCGTGCGCCGGGTCACGCGGCCAGCTATAGGACGAGATCGAGAGGATGTTAATGTCCGCCTGCTCATCCTTGACGCTGAGGGTAGGAGTCAACACGGCGACGCGCGCCGTCTTGGAGATGTAGTCCACGTAAGCGATGCGCGTCCCATCCGGCGACCACTGGATGGCGTCGCTCAGGCGCAGCAGCGTGCGATCAACGATGGTAGGGTTGTTCCCGTCCGCATCGGCGACCACCACATTGACGAAGTCAAAGTAAGCGATGCGCCGGCCGTCGGGCGAGAGGCTGCCGCCCACCCGGCCGGGGATCAGCAATCCTTGGGCCGATTGGCCAATCGGCGGCAGGGTGGTGGGCGTGGGCGTGCGGAGCGCCGGCGTAAGCGCCTTGCTGCGCAGGTCAAGGTAGAACAGGTCATACCTCAGCGCGCCGTCAGCAGCGGTGAAGGCGCGAGTGAACAGCAGCCGGCCCTGTTCGAGCGGTTCGCGCGCGCAGCGCGCGCGGGTCGCTTCCAGGCTCTCCTCGGCTGGATCAGGGGTTGGCACAGGCAGCGTCGGCGAGGGCGCGGGGCGCGGCTGGCCGGGGACGGCGCTGCAGCCAACGAGCAGAAGAAAGGCGCAGATCAGCAATGGCCCAGCGAAAGATCGCGTCATATCACCAACCTAAGCATAACATAGTCCAGATGGTCACTGCGGGTGCATTCACCGACGGGGGCAACACTCCACAAGCTGCGCTGCCCAGCGAAAGTATGTCATGGAGGGTGGGCGACGGCACTGCCGTCGCCGGCATAGAGTTCTGCCCCTAGCTGTGAGCGTACCTGCCACTGCAGAGTGAGGGTGTTCAAATTCTGGATGAAAGGCCGCTAGCGCGAGCGAAGCATCTACTTGACCAAATGACCCCTTTGAGTCATATTTCTCCGCACAACTTGCCCTTTGCTATGAACACCCCTCACAGGTAGCCATATCGCCGCAGCAGCGGCCAGGTCAGCAGCGTCACCCATCGCTTCGCGCGCAGAGGCATGGCTGCCGACCATTCGTCGTCCGGCCGCAGGGCGACCTCGCCAGTGCGAAAGCGGTTCTGATTGCCGGCGATCAGGTGGGCAGTGGAGAGGCGCACCTGATCAGGGGCGATGAAAGGCAAGCTATCCTCTGCCAGGCCGGCCCAGCGCGCGATTCGCTGGAGCGCAGGCTGAGGCTGCTGCATCAGGTCTTCGTAGCGCACGCGCAGCAGCCGGCCGGGGGGCAATGCGCGCGCCAGGCGCTCGGCGGCCCAGTTGGTGATCAGCCATTCTTTGGCGCTGGCAGCCCACGCATATTGCGCAGTGGTGAACGTGCGCCCGCGGACGGAGGTGCGCTTGCGGCGCCGCCAAGAATAAGCCGTGGCCCGCGCGTCTCGCACCAGGAACAGGACGCGCACATCAAGGCGACAACCCAGCAGGACGCGCGCATAGGCCGGTAACTTGGATGCGTCTACGGCGACCTGGCAACCGGTGACCGCTCCGATGCTGGCGTAGATCGCCTCGAGCGCCTGGCGATAGGCGCGCAGGTGCTGATCCAGCGAGGGCGCGAACGCCCTGGGTATGGGCAACATGTGTCGCACGCGGGTGCAGCCGTCGCGGTGGCGCTCGATTGCTGCGAAGGTCGGGCGCAGCGCGTCCGTGTCAGCGCTGCCATAGCAGGCGCGCAACACCCGGCGCCACACCGGACAGTTCAACACTATCTCGCCGCAACTGCACATCCGCGTTGCCAGGGCCGCGCTGTCCCACAGGCGATGCAGTTCTCCCAAGCCGAACGCGCCGGCGGCCTGGCCCAGGATGTTACACA
>JAGHYX010000190.1 GCA_017743375.1 Chloroflexota bacterium | reverse complement strand
GCAGCTTCCAATAGCCACGCGACGAGCTGCTCGCCCTCAGTGCTTGGCTCATTCAGCCAGCGCTCTGCAAAATACCGCGCCAGCGCACCAGGCTGATGAGCAGTACTAAATTCCAGTTCGTCACTTGTCATGCACGCGCCCCCTTGAGTTATTTTAGCGCGATGTCGCGCGGATACGCAGCATCGCAGAGATTTTACATGTCGCAGTTATCTCAGCAAGGGGGCCCCATGTGTCAACTTGCACACAGTGCATGGTTCTCTCGCCCAGGTTGATGTAGATGTATTAGAAGTTTCCCTGCTAGGCGGCCAGTACTGCGTTCTCCACGTGAGAGTTGTTGAGTGATGTACATCTGAACTGATGTTAGCTAGCCTGCTTGCAGATCGAAACCACCAACTCAGGCAACTCTTAAATCAGACAAGCGCCTTACTCGCTCCATCAGAGTGCATTCAAGATTGATACAAGCAACATGGGTTTTCAGAATAATTTTTCTCGCTGTTAAGCCTGGCTTGCTCCTGCCGGCAATTCAGCACATTGGTCCAGCGTCTGCGCGCGCCCTATGTTGGTAACATCGCTTCGAACAAAATTCTGATTGACGTGCTCCTCCAGGTTGAGGGTAATATACGCCCATACATTGCCAGTAACTCATGAAGTACACCAGCAAGCTGCACCAGATGGCTAACCAGCGCGTAACCTTCATCGGAGCGTTAAGCCGACACGACGTATGTCATGGTATGATACACGCGGACGTAGTTGCCATGTCCAGCTGCTGGGATAAGACTTTTTGTTTTGTCGCGCATGAGTCCGGATGCTTGTGCTAGCTTTCACAATAGGTGTAGGTGTGCTGTCCGAAGCAATTCACTCTGTTTTGCTGCCAGGTGATGTGAGCGCATGGTGTATCAGGACCTGGTGGATCATCCCAGTATCCTACATGCTAGAGCAGCGCGCGCTAAGCTAGATAACGTCAGTTCGGATTTACGCGAGCTTGAGCAAGTGACCCTGCCTGCCGATACTAGGGCAGGCATACTCCATAGCGCTACTTTCGATGGTTTTATAGTAATCAATTGACGCAAGTCTACGCAGATATCTCTGCGGTTTTGCGCGAGCAAATAGGCAGAAGGCGCGGATAAATCCGAACTCACGTTAGATAAGCTACTGCTGCGCAGACGAGCAATCGTTCGTTGACCGGTTCCTCGCAGATTGCGCCATTGCAGCCCTGTCAACTTTGTGGTCAACGTATTGTATTGCGTATTGCAGCTCAATCTGGCTGCCTCATCCGAACTCACGTCCCCCCTCAACACCCCAAGCGCTCTACGCCTGCGCAAGCGACGGAAGGAAGCGGTATGCGAGCTTAACGATTTAGGCACGCCCGAAAGCAACTTCAGGTGATTTGAGGAAAGCAGCCCACCGACAGGGCATGCGCTGGTTGAAGCTTGCCCGTGTCAATGGAAGGCGCTATTCGCATTGGTCTTGGCTATCTCACTTTGTGCGCAAGAGCAGCTGTTGATTCACAACTGGAGAACGCCGAGCGCCTGAACGCGCGCTTGGTATTACCACGAAGCGCGTCGCCAACCAGAGCAACCATGCAGCGAGGTGCTCCTGGGTACATTGCGCGCCCCATCCGCCGCCTCGTCCTCCTATCCTGCATTGCACTGGATTGCGCGTTGCGGTGGACATGTGCATCAGCGAGATCTTCCGAGACGCTGTTCGCAGCAACGCGGCTGCGATTATGCCGGCGACCCTACGCATGGATATTTCAGCCACCGAGCGCTCACTCGGGCCGGTAAGCTGCTGGGCATCGAGTTGTTAGGCCACATTATCATTGTGCACAATGGTGACACAAGCCTCAAGGAGCAAGGGCTGGAGTGTGAGTGACGCGGCAAGCCACGGCAGAGCCTTCCCGCGTCGGGAGATCATCATCGGCGGATGCGCCCTGCTCCTCATCGCTTGGGGCATTCGCCTGTGGGGATTAGGCGGACAAAGCCTGTGGTTCGATGAGGGTTGGTCTTGGCGCCTGGCGCGCATGTCGCTGGACGAGATGGCGCGCACGACAGCTGGCGACCGCAGCCCGCCACTCTACTATGCCCTGTTGCACATCTGGATCGCGCTAGCTGGCCAATCGGAGCTCGCGATGCGCGTGTTATCCGCGCTGGCCGACACAGTGGCGCTGGCCTTTGTCGTCGGGTTTGCCTGCGCGCTGTGGCGGGGATTCCCGCGCGCTTGGCCCGCCTTGCTGGCTGGCCTGGCCTATGCGTGCTGTCCTTTTGTCGTGTGGTATGCCCAAGAGGTGCGTATGTATGCGCTGCTAGCGGCCCTCTGCACCGCCGCCACGTTATTCCTATGGCGTTGGCTGTGCGCCACTTCCTCCCTGCGCCACCTCATCGCTTGGGCGGTGTTGCTGGGTTGCGCGGTCTATAGTCACTACTACGCAATCTTCCTATTACCCGCGCACGCGCTGCTCGTCCTAGCGCATATCGTGCGCAGCAAGCATCGCGTGCGTATAGCCCTGGCGGGCCGCTTTGGGTTGGCTGCCGGTGCGGTGGTGGGCGCGCTGATCCCTTGGCTGATATTCGCCTCGCACGGCTTTGCCTATGACGATGGCTTCTCCTTCCCCTTGAACACCATCGAAGGCCGGCTGGCGGAGTGGCTATACAGCTTTGCCAGCGGCGGCTTAGGCCGCCCGTTGCCCGAAGCCGGCTGGCTGATGCTGGCCGGCGCGGTCGGTCTAGGCCTGGCTGGTTTTGCTAGCCGGCGACGTTGGGCTGCGTTGGCTGTGACATTGCTCTTGATCGTCGGTCCGTTGCTGGCGGCCACAGTCGCCGTGCGCGTGTTCTACCCCTATCGCTCGGTCTTTCACCCGCGCTATTTGATCTATGTCGCGCCGGTAGCTTGCGTGCTGCTGGGCGGAGCCGCCGCGCGGCGCTGGCTTGGTGTGGGGGCAATGGCGCTTGTCGGCGCGCTATGGCTGCCGCAGCTCTCTGCCTACTTGACCGACCCGGCTTTGCAGCGCGAAAACACCCGCGGCGCAGTCCAACACGTGGTCGAGTCGCTGGAGGCAGGGGACTTGGTCATCATGTCGCGCGACAACTTTGCCGTGACATATTACTGGCCGCCGGCGCTGGCGGACTCGCTCGTGGCCCTGCCAGCAGGACTGCATGGCGTGCTCGCCGACGACCAGCCTGTGCTGGCCGTGCTTAACGCGCAGCAGCTCACCCGCGTTCGGCTGATACTATGGCAAGACGACGTCGTGGATCCGCAGCGGCTGATCGAGTCCACGCTATGGGCCAATGGCTATGAGATCGGTGAATTTAACTTCGCCCAGATTCGCCTGCCGCTATATCGCCTGGAGCGCCGACCGGTTGTGCGCCCCGCTTTCCAAACGGTGGACGTAGTCTTTGGCGAGCGCCCCGGCGCGCGCGTGCAACTGCGGCGCGCCTGGCTACGCGCAGAGGTGATCCCCGGCGATTGGTTCTATGTCGTCCTCGAGTGGTCCTTGCCAGAGGCAATCGCCCAGGCTTACAAGACGTTCGTGCACGTGCTCGACGAGACAGGGCGTTTGGCATTTCAAAGCGACCGGCTGCCGCTGAACGCGCTCTTGCCCATGACGCGTTGGGCGATTGGGCAGCCGATGCGCGATTCCCACGCGATGATTGCGCCGCCGGCGCTGACCAGCAGTCACTACCAGGTGATTGTCGGCGTGTATGAGCCACAGACCGGCCAGCGCTTGCTGGCCTGGCAGGATGGTCGGCTGCTGGGAGACGCGGTTGTCATCGGCACAGCGCCCAACGCGGCCAGCCTCGCCAGTTTCGATGCCGACACAGCGCCTTAACAGCCGTCAGCGGGTGAGGGGTTCTTGTGTTGGTATATTGGTATATTGGTATATTGGTGTATTGGTGTATTGGTATATTGGTATATTGGTATAGCGAATAACAATGGTGTAACCACGCTGCAGAATCGGTCTCAGCTTCTACATCGAAGCGCGGGCATTTCGTCCTGCCGCCACCTCGCGCGCTAGCGGGATGCCATATAACAAGTTGGTGACGAGAGTGATAAAACGAGCCGCCAGCGCCATGCGCCAGCGCTGTGTGCTTAATACCACCTTGGCTTCCCCTCGCGCGGTAATCACTCTCCTGAGTTAATCGGGGCTAGATCCCGACGGAGGTGGTCCCGCCGGCGTTGAATCTCGTCAATGATGACCAGCCCGCTGAGCGCCTCCAATATGGTGAGCGGTGTGGAGAGCTGGCGCATATCTACAGGGCCCTCCAGGTCAAAATAGGTTGCGCCGCGCTGTGCGCCGATCATGCGCGCCAGGG